>NZ_CM002285.1:612016-647859 GCF_000497445.1 Streptomyces roseochromogenus subsp. oscitans DS 12.976
GTCCTGCGCCGGGCAGCCGCTGCCCGCGGTCCCCCGCGCCCTCGCCGACGCGCTGGGGCACGCGCTGGCCGAACCGCTCGTGGCACTCACCGACCTGCCGCCGTTCGCCACGGCCGCGATGGACGGCTGGGCCGTGACCGGACCGGGCCCCTGGCGACTCACCGGCACCGGCGTCCTGGCCGGCCAGGAGCCCGGACCGCTCGGACGGGACTCGGCCGTCCCCATCGCCACCGGCGCCCCGGTACCGGCGGGCGCGACCGCCGTACTGCGGCGCGAGCACGGCGAGGCGGACCGCGAGCGTGGCATGCTGTACGACCGTTCTCCCGCGCCGGTGCCCGAAGGTCAGGACATCCGGCCGCGCGGCCAGGAGTGCCGCTCCGGCGAACCGCTGCTGCCCGCCGGCACCACCGTGACCGAGCGGGTGCTGGGCCTGGCGGCGGCGGCCGGATACGACCGGCTGACCGTGCACCGGCGTCCGAGCGTGGAACTGTTCGTCCTCGGCGACGAGTTGCTCACACAGGGCGTACCGCGCGGCGGGCGGGTCCGGGACGCGCTCGGGCCGCTGTTGCCGCCGTGGCTGCAGGCTTGCGGCGCCGAGCTGATCGGCCATCACCTGATCGCCGACGACCTCCCTTCCCTCCGGGAGGCCGTGCATCGCTCGCCCGCCGACGTCATGGTCACCACCGGGAGCACCGCCGCCGGCCCGGTGGACTTCCTGCACGACACGCTCCGTGCGGTGGGCGCCCGGCTGCTGGTCGACTCCGTGACCGTACGTCCCGGTCACCCCATGCTGCTGGCCGAGTTGCCGGCCACCGCCGACGGCCGGGCGCGCCGGCTGGTCGGGCTGCCCGGGAACCCGCTGGCCGCGGTGGCCGGCATGGTCACCCTGGCCGAGCCGCTGCTGAGCCACCTCGGCGGGCACCCCGGCGCCGTTCCCGTCCGGCTGACGGCCGGCTCCGCGCTGCCCGGACATCCGCGCGACGCCCGGCTCCTGCCGGTGCTCACGGCAGGGCAGGAGGTGACGCCGCTGCCGTTCGACGGCCCGGCGATGCTGCGCGGCCTCGCCCTGGCAGACGGCCTCGCGCTGATCCCATCCGGCGGCGTCCCGGCCGGCGCCACCGTGGACGTGGTGCGACTACCCCACCGCTGAAGCCGTTGGATCTGTGCGATCCGTCCGCCGGCGTTAGCGTGAGGGCATGCGCCACGAGGTGACCGATGCCGATACAGCGGTGGCGGTGGGCAGCGGTGACGTGCCCGTACTCGCCACCCCGCGGCTGATCGCGTGGCTGGAGGCGGCGACCGTGCGGGCCGCCGCCCGCTTCACCGAGTCCGGCCAGACCACCGTCGGCACCGAGGTACGGGTCCGGCATGTGCGAGCGACGCCGGTCGGCGGCCGGGTCGAGGTGAGCGCCGAGCCCGCCGCCTCCGCCGCGGGCGGGCGGGTCACGTTCGTGGTGCGGGCCGTCGACGGCTCGGGCCGGCTGGTCGCGACGGGCGAGATCGACCGGGCGATCGTCGACCGGCAGCGGTTCCTGGCGCGCACGCCGGACCCGGCGGCGGATCGCTGAGCGGCTCTGGCAGGTCTCACGCGGGTGTGTGGCCGCGAAGGTAGTCGCGTACGGCTGCCGGGAGTGCGGCACCGTCGGCCTCGGGGATCGGTGCCCAGCGCACCTGCTCCCGCGCGAGGCCGGCGCCGTCCGACGGGGACTCGCTGAGCAGCTGGCACACCACGGCCACCGCCGCGGCCGCCCGTGCACCGGACTGCGGGGCGAGGCTCTCTGTGCCGTCGACGAGGTAACCGGTGAGTTCGTAGACGACGCGGGCCGCGGTGGCCTCGGCCGGCTCGGCCTGCTGGGGAGTGCCGGACGGCAGCGTCCAGCCGTCGCCGGCGTCCACCAGCAGCAGTCGTCCGTCGTACAGGACGACCGCCTGCACCACGCCTTCGGCGGGCTCCAGCGTCATGACGGACCAACCCCTCCCCCTGCGCGCTCGGCTGGGTTCTCCTCTCCCTACCCAGGGCCGGCCGGTCCTGCACCGACGCCGTGTCACTTCTCGATCTGCGCCGGGATTCCTGTGCCGTGACACAGGCCCTCGGTCTTTAGGGGGTCAGTACAGCATCGGCAGGTCTCCGGGTCGTACCCGGACGGTGGCGGGGAGGGTGGCGTCGACCTCGCCGTCGGCGCCGTAGGGGACGGGCCGGTCGGCCTCGATGCGCAGTTCCTTGCCGCGCAGGACGCGCACTTCGGGGCGGTGCACGTGGGCGCCTGTCTTCAGCTCGTTCATGAGGGCGAAGAAGAGTCGGCGCGGGGCTTCCCGGATCATCACCACGTCCAGCAGTCCGTCGTCGACGCGCGCGTCGGGGGCGATGAGCCGGCCGGAGCCGTAGTAAGGGGAGTTGGCGGCGACGACCGTGTAGCCGCGGTGGGTGTGTTCCTCGCCGTCGACGGTGACGCGGTAGTCGGCCGCACGCCAGGTGGTGACGGCGCGCAGACCGCCCGCGTAGTAGGAGGCGGCGCCACGCAGCAGACGGGCCTGGTTGGCGTGCCGGTTGGCCACGGCGTCCACTCCGGCGTAGACGCTGCCCAGGACCACGGTGCGATGGTGGACGGCCGACTCCACCTCGACGGTGTCGACCGGCCGTGGCTCGGCGTGCAGCAGGATGCCGGCGAGCGCGGCGGGGTCGGCGGGCAGCTTCAGGGCGCGGGCGAAGTCGTTACCACGGCCCGCGGGGACCAGGCCGAGGACGGTTCCGGTGCCGCTCAGCGCCCCGCCGATGCCGCCGGCGATGCCGTCGCCGCCGACGGCCAGGACGATCCGGCCGCGCTCGCCGGCGCGTCGGGCGATGTCCTGGGCGTGGGCGAGGCTGTGGCTGTACTCCGTCTCCAGCTCTGCCCCGGCCTCGCGGAGCAGCCGGGCCAGCTGCAGCAGGGTCGCCGCCCCGGTGGAGCCGCCCGCGGTGGGGTTGACGACGGCGGTGAACTGTCGCATCGGTGTGCCTCCGAAGCAGGCGGATCGGTGGGTCGGCCGGATCTGGCGGGTGGGTCGGATCTGGCGGGTCAGTCGTGGGGCAGTGGGTGTCGTACGGGGTGGGTCAGTCGGTGGGGAGCAGGACGCCGGGGTTGAGCAGGCCCTCGGGGTCCAGACTGCGCTTGACGGCACGCAGGGCCGCGATGCCGAGCGGGCCGGCCTCGCGGACGTACCAGTCGCGGTGGTCGGTGCCGACTCCGTGGTGGTGGGAGATGGTGCCGCCGGCCGCCAGTACGGCTTCGTTGGCCGCGTGCTTGGCCGGCGTCCAGTGAGCCACCGGGTCCTCGCCCTGGGCACTGACGACGGTGAAGTACAGCGAGGCGCCGTTCTCGTAGACGTGCGAGATGTGGCACATCACCAGGGGCGGGGTGCCGGCCTCGGTGAGGGTGTCGGTGAGTGCGGTGCGCACGGTTGTGTAGAGGTCGGGGATGCGGGACCAGAAGGCCGCGGTCTCCAGGGTCTCGGCGAAGGCACCGACGTCGAGCAGGGCGTCGCGCAGGTACGGCGCCGAGAAGCGGCCGTGGGCCCAGCGTTCGCCCGGCTCCGCTCCGACGAGGGTGCCGCCGCAGGCGGTGAGGACGGCCGCCGCCTGCTCCCGGCGCTGTGCGGTGTCCTCGGGCGTGCCCTCGTAGCCGGTGATGGCGAGGCAGCCGGCCGCGCTCTGGGCCAGGTCGCCGCCGATGGCGTCGGGTTGGGCCAGGCCGATCAGTGTCTCGGTCTCGTCGGACAGCCGCAGCACCGTCGGCCGGGGTCCGTCCTGGGCGAGGCGGCGCAGGGCCGCGGCGCCTTCCTCGAACGAGGCGAACCGCCAGCCCTCGTACACGCGCACCTCGGGCAGCGGGCGGATGCGTACGAGGACGGAGGTGATGACGCCGAAGGCGCCCTCCGAGCCGAGGATCAGCTGGCGCAGATCTGGTCCGGCGGCGGAGCGCGGGGCGCGGCCGGTCTCGAGGGTGCCCTCGGGGGTGGCGAGGGTCAGGCCGAGGACCATCTCGTCGAAGCGCCCGTACCCGGCGGACGCCTGGCCGCTGGAGCGGGCGGCGGCGAAACCGCCGATGGTGGCCCACTCGTACGACTGCGGGAAGTGGCCGAGGGTGAAGCCGTGTCCGGCGAGCAGGGCTTCGGCCTCGGGGGCGCGCAGACCGGGCTGGAGGACCGCGGTGCGCGAGACGGGGTCCAGGTCCAGCAGGCCGTTCATACGGCGCAGGTCCAGGGCGATGAACGCGCCACGCTCGGGGGCGAGTCCGCCGACGACCGACGTGCCGCCACCGAAGGGTACGACGGCGAGGCCGTGCGCGGCGCAGGCGCGCAGGACGGCAAGGACCTCGTCATGGGTGGCGGGCAGGATCACGGCCTGCGGGACGTCCGAGAAGTCCCCGGCGCGGATGCGCAGCAGGTCGGGGGTGGACTTGCCGCGGGTGTGGCGGACGCGGCTCTCGCTGTCGGTGCGGACGTGGTCGTCGCCGCCGACGGCCTCGGCGAGCGCCTTGAGCGCGGCGGGACCGGCCGTGGTGGCGGGCAGGCGGA
This sequence comes from Streptomyces roseochromogenus subsp. oscitans DS 12.976, assembly GCF_000497445.1. Classification (NCBI taxonomy): domain Bacteria; kingdom Bacillati; phylum Actinomycetota; class Actinomycetes; order Kitasatosporales; family Streptomycetaceae; genus Streptomyces; species Streptomyces roseochromogenus. The sequence continues at coordinate 616,571 of NZ_CM002285.1, forward strand.
TGTCGTCCAGGGCGAGGGAGGGGGTGGTGCGGGGCTTGACGCCGAGCAGGTCGCGCAGCAGTCCGGTCACCGAGTCGGGCAGCGGTGCCGCCTTGGCCGGGTCGCCCCAGCCGTTCCACAGCATGTCCATTGAACGGTCGTCCTCACAGATCGGTGTGCTCGGGTCGGTGTGCTCGGTTGCGCGCGGCGGCCCGGCGGCCGTCCCGGGACGACAGTGTCCGCTCCAGCCCGGCTCCGGGGCGTTACACTGTGACACATGACGCCTATTCGTCACAACGGTTCGGACAACGATCACGTGCTCGACGCGGTACGCGACTGTGTACTGGCCGTCGGAGTGCGCCGCACCACCCTCGCCGACGTGGCCCGCCGCGCCGGCGTCTCCCGGATGACGCTGTACCGGCGCTGGCCGGACCTGCGGACCCTGGTGGGCGATCTGATGACCCGTGAGTGGACCGACGTGGCCACCCGCTCGATCCCCGAGCCCGCCGCCGCCGTGGACACACGCACCCGAATCGTGGACGGACTGGTGGCAGGAGTCGAGGCGTTCCGGGCGCACCCGCTCTTCCGCAAGATCGTCGACGTCGATCCGGAACTGCTGCTGCCCTATGTGCTGGACCGGCGCGGAGCGAGCCAGGAGGCCCTGCTGGCGCTGCTGGCCGACGCGCTGCGCACGGGCCACGCCGACGGGTCGGTACGCCCGGGCCATGTCGAACGGCAGGCCCGCGCCCTGCTGTTGACCGTGCAGTCCTTCACCCTGTCCCTGCGCACGATGACCGACGAGGACGATCCGGAGCTCGACTCCGCCGCCTTCCTCGGCGAGTTGCGCACCCTCCTGGAGAGGACCCTCACGCCATGAGCCACACCAGCGCCCGCACCGGCTCGTCCCTCAGCGCACCCCGCCGCAGCCGGGAACTGGCCGAGGCCACCGACGGCAGGGTCGCCGACGTCCTGGTCGTCGGACTCGGCGCGACCGGGGCCGGAGCCGCGCTGGACGCGGCGGCCCGCGGGCTGGCCGTCGTCGCCGTGGACGCCCACGACCTGGCCTTCGGCACCTCCCGCTGGAGCTCGAAGCTCATCCACGGCGGGCTGCGCTATCTGGCCTCCGCGCAGTTCGACGTCGCTCACGAGAGCGCGGTCGAACGCGGGGTGCTGATGACCCGGACCGCCCCGCACCTGGTGGCCGCCCAGCCGTTCGTGCTGCCGCTCACCCCTCTGGTGTCCAGGGCCCAGGCCTCGCTGGCGTGGGCCGGATTCCGGGCCGGGGACATGCTGCGGCTGGCCGCCCGGACGCCCCGGCAGGTGCTTCCCGCGCCTCGTCGGCTGTCGGCCACGGAGGCGCGGCACCTGGCGCCCTCGGTGCGTTCGGCCGGGCTGCGCGGCGGACTGCTGTCCTGGGACGGCAAGGTGACCGACGACGCCCGGCTGGTCACCGCCCTGGCCAGGACGGCCGCCACGCACGGAGCACGGGTGCTGACCCGGGTCAGGGTGCTGGAGCTGACCGGCACCGGCGCCCGGATCCGCGACGAACTCACCGGCGAGGAGGGCGAGATCAGGGCCCGCGCGGTGATCAACGCGACCGGGGTGTGGGCCGGTGATCTCGTCGCGGGCATCCGGATCCGGCCCTCCCGCGGCACCCATCTGGTGCTGCGCTCCGAGCGGCTCGGCGCCCTGCCGGCCGGCCTGCACATCCCGATCCCCGGCGAGACCAACCGCTTCGTCCTGGTCCTGCCCCAGGGCGACGGCCGGGTGTACGTCGGCCTCACCGACGAGCCGGTCGAGGGCGGGATCCCCGATGTCCCGGACGTGCCCGAGACCGACATCGGCTTCCTGCTGGACGTGTTGGGATCGGTCCTGGACGCGCCGGTGGCCCGGGAGGAGGTCGTGGGCGCCTTCGCCGGCCTGCGCCCCCTGCTGGACACGTCCGGGCAGGACGGCCACGCCGGCGCTCCCGCCCGCACCTCCGACATCTCCCGCCGGCACGCGGTGCTGACGTCCCCCGACGGCATCACGACGATCGTCGGCGGCAAGCTCACCACCTATCGGCGGATGGCACAGGACGCCGTGGACGCCGCGACCGCCGCCCGGGGTCTTCCCGCCGCCCCCTCCCCCACTGCCGCGCTGCCCCTGGTCGGCGCCGCCGCGCCCGCCCGGCTCCGCACCCTGTCGGCACCGCGCCGCCTGATCCGCCGCTACGGCACCGAGGCCGAAGCCGTCCACACCCTCGCGACCGAGAACCCGACCCTGGCCGACCCCGTCCTGCCGGGCCACCCGGTCACCCGCGCCGAACTCCTGTGGGCCGTCCTGCACGAGGGCGCCCTGGACGAGTCCGACCTCCTGGACCGGCGCACCCGCATCGGCCTGGTACCGGAGGACCGCGCGGAGGTGCTCGCGGTGGCACGGGCGGTCCTTGCGGAGGCGCCGGCCGTACGGCCGTGAACTGCCGGGCCACGGATCGACGGGAGCGGGACGGCGGGCGGTGGCGCTACGGGGGGCGACGTCACCGCCAACACGGGCGGTGACAACCGGGCGGGCGGCATCACCGCGAGCACGGGGCGTCGCACACCGAGGGTGGGCGGCATCGCCCGAGCACGGATGGCGGCCCAGCGCGGATCGGCGCCGTAGCAGCGGTGACACCTCGTGTCACAGCAAGCGGCGGATGTCGCCGCGGACCCGGTAGAAGCCGCCGGCCGCGGAGTGCAGGGCGTCCACGACGTAGCGGGCGCCCGGCTCTCGTATGGCGCGCGGGAACTGGACGTTCCAGGAGGTGTCGTAGCCCTCGGACACCACGTGCACCCGAAGCCTGCCGCTCTCCTGGACGCACTGGACGACCACGGCGCCGGCCGGGGCCTGGGCGACGGTGGAGACCGCGGCCACGGCGGTCGCCGGTGCGTAAGTCGGCAGGGCGGCGGCGAGTTTGACGTCACGCGCCACCGGCACCGTGCCTTGCTGGGCGGCGGTGATGGCCGTCTCGCTCGCGTCGACGCACACGAGCGAGCCCTCGGTGGTCACCAGGTACAGCCGCTCGTCGCGGTACTGCATGGACAGCGCCGAACCGCCGCCCGTGCCGAGCTTCCACAGGCGGGTGCCGTCCTGGTCGAAGCAGTAGACGGAGGACGCGGCGTCGCCGGCGAAGACGAACCGCCCGCCCGGGGAGGTGGCACACGAGTAGACCGCGCTGTCGCAGGCGTACGTCGCCTCGATCGCGCCGGTCGCCTTCGACAGCCGCTGCACCACGTGGCGGCCGGTGCCGGCGTAGACGGCGTCGTCCTCCTGCCAGCCGAAGAGCACGCTGCCCTTGGTGGCCGCGTGCCACAACTCGTGGCCGCCGCCGGGTGCGTAGGCGGTGACGCCCCGGTGGTGGCCGTGGTAAACGGCTCGGTCGTCGGCACGGACCATCCAGGCGTGCTCGCCCGGGCTGCGGCGGGCCCACTGGTGTTCGTCCTCGTGGTCGATGACGGTGAGCCGGCCGTCGCGGTCCGAGACGTTCAGGATGCCCTCGTGAATGTCGAGCCAGAAGATGTCGACGTCGGCGGCGATGTCGTACGCGGCGAACGGCAGCTTGGAGGAGAGGTCGTAGACCTTGCCGTCGTCACAGCCCGCATAGATCCAGAAGTCGTCGGCCACCAGGCACTTCACCCCGTCCGGCAGGCTGAAGCGGGCGAGGACGGCGCCGTCGTGGCCCAGGGTGTAGACGTCGCCCGCCTGGTTGCCCACCCAGCAGTGCTCGTCGTCGACATGGATGCCGAAGGCGGCGGAGCCGGTGCGGAACCGCCACAGCACGGGCGCCACCGCGCGCGCGGTGGACGGGGCCGAGCTGACCTGACGCCGGGTCACCGGGCGTGGAGCGCGCTGCCCCTGGACTGCGGGGGCGTATCCCTTGCGGACCTTCTCCCCCACCTTCCTCGCAGCGGCGGCCCGGGCCTTCTCGGCGGTCGGGAACGTCGTCGTCTGGACCTGCCCGGCGGCGCCGATCCGCCCGTACCGCACCGTCACCACCTGCCCGTCGACGATCACCTCGTAGAACTTGTGGGCGCCGCCGCCCTGCTGTGACAGCTCCAGATACGTCGTCGACACCGCGGACGCCGTGGACATGGCATACCCCTCCCCCAGGGCGGACCCTCGGCCGTTCCGGCGGGCCCTCACTGATCAAACCGTAAGGGCGACCACTGACAACGGGGCGCGCCCGGCTGCCACGGCCAGGCCGGCGCTAACTCCCGCTGTCCCCGCTCGGCCGCAACACGCTCATTCCGCCGGCCAGTTGACGCAGGCAGTCGATCGCCAGGGCGGCCGGTGCGGCTTCGCCCGCGACTCCGGCTTCGGTGTCGGCCCAGGTCTCCAGCGCGATCCGGATCGCGTCCGTCGCCGCCGCCGCGACCAGGCGCACCTGCATCGCCTGGAGGCGCCCGTCCGCGAGGCGGGCCACCACCGGCACGAGCCGTTCCTCGGACTCCTGGTTGACGCGGTACCAGACCGCGCGCAGGGCGGGATCGTCGGCCGCCGCCCGCAGCAGACCGCGGGTCCGCAGCAGCGCCGCGGCTGCCTCCTCGTCCGGCGCCGCCAGAGACTGCTCCACGGCGGTCTCCAGCGCCAGGGACAGGTCGGTGCCCGGCTCCGCCGCCTCCAGCAGGGCTCGCCATCGGTCGGCTCCGTCGGCGAGCAGCGGGCTCACCGCGTCCTGCTTGGAGCGGAAGTAGCGGTAGAAGGTGCGCAGCGCCACGCCCGCGTGCCGGGCGATCTCCTCGGCCGTGGTGGCGTGCGGACCCTGCGTGGCGAACAGCTCGGCCGCCGCGTGCGCGATCTCGAGCTGGGTGGCGGCCTTGCGGCGCTCGGTCAAGGAGGAGGGCGGCCTGGCGCTCACCCCGGACTTGGTGCTCACCCCAGAAGCGTACGGCCCGAGGACTATGGATGGCACACATTGACGTAATGGCAAACCGTGCCACTAGGGCGTAATGTGAAGCATGTGAGGACGTCGGCGGCAGGAGATCCGGCGTCGTGAAGGCCCCGCCGCACGACGGCAGGGCAGGCAGGAGAAGAGATGAACCGCTACGAAGGCCGCCGCGCGCTGATCACCGGGGGCGGCTCGGGCATCGGCCAGGCCACCGTGCTGCGCCTCCTCGCCGAGGGCGGAACCGTGGTGGCCGCGGACGTGAGCGAGCGTGGCCTGAAGGACACGGTGGAGAAGGCCGGGGCGCATGCCGGCCGGCTCACCACGGTCGTCCTCGACGTCGCCGACGAGACCTCCGCGCGCGAGGGGGTCGCGGCCGCCGTCGCCGCGCTCGGCGGTCTGGATGTGCTGGTCAACGCGGCCGGAATCCTGCGCTCCGCGCACACCCACGAGACGAGCCTCGCGGACTTCACCCGCATCCTGCAGGTCAACCTCGTCGGCACCTTCCTCGCCATCCGCGAGTCCATACCGGCGCTGCTGGCGGGCCGTGACGCGGCGGTCGTCAACTTCAGCTCCACGTCGGCCCAGTTCGCGCACCCGTACATGGCGGCGTACGCGGCGAGCAAGGGCGGCATCCAGTCGATGACGCACGCCCTCGCCGCCGAGTACGCGAAGCGGGGCATCCGCTTCACCGCCGTCCAGCCCGGCTCCATCTCCTCCGGGATGACCGACGGCAGCGGCGCCAGCGGGCAGAGCACCGGACCGGGCCTGCCCGAAGACGCCGACATGACGCTGTTCGCCAAGCTCTCCCCGGCGCTCGGGCAGGGTTTCGCCGGCCCCGAGACGGTGGCGTCGGTCGTCGCCATGCTCGCCTCGGCGGACGGGAAGTTCGTCACCGGCACGGAGATCCGCATCGACGGCGGCACCCACTTCTGAGCCCGAAGTCTCCGGTCGAGGGCTATGCGAGGGTCACCAGGTCGCGGTAGTCCTCGCTCCACAGGTCCTCGGCCGCGTCCGGCAGGAGCAGGACGCGGTCCGGGCGCAGGGCGTCGAGGGCGCCCACGTCGTGGGTGACCATCACGATCGCGCCGGGGTACGAGCCGACCGCGGCCAGGACCTCGTCGCGGGAGACCGGGTCGAGGTTGTTGGTCGGCTCGTCCAGCAGCAGGACGTTCGCCCCGGAGTGGACCATACAGGCGAGCGCCAGCCGGGTCCGCTCGCCGCCGGACAGGACACCCGCGGGCTTGTCCGCGTCACCGCCGCCGAACAGGAACGCGCCCAGCACCCGCCGCGCCTCGCCGGTCTCCAGGTGCGGCGCCGCGGCCCTCAGGTTGTCCAGGACCGTACGGCCGGTATCGAGCGTCTCGTGCTCCTGGGCGAAGTAGCCGAGGCGCAGCCCGTGCCCGTGCACCACGCGCCCGGTGTCCGGCCGTTCGGCACCGGCGAGAACGCGCAGCAGGGTGGTCTTGCCGGCGCCGTTGAGTCCGAGTACGACCATGCGGCTGCCCCGGTCCACGGCCAGGTCCACTCCGTCCAGGACCCGGTGGCCGCCGTAGGACTTGGCCAGGCTGATCGCGCCGAGCGGTGTCCGCCCGCACGGAGCGGGCTCGGGCAGTCGGATCCGCGCGGTCTTCTCCGCGCGCCCGGCCGGTTCCAGCGCGGCCAGCATCCGGTCGGCGCGACGGGCCATGCTCCTGGCCATGGCGGCGGTGGCGGAGCGGGCCTTCATACGGTCCGCCTGTGCGTGCAGCGCGGCGGCCTTGCGTTCGGCGCCGGCGCGCTCCCGGGTACGGCGCCGTTCCTCCGTCGCGCGTCGGGACGTGTACGTGGTCCAGCCGGTGTTGTGGACCTCGATAACAGGGCGGCCGGCGTCCAGGTGGAAGACGCGGTTGACGACGGCGGCGAGCAGAGCGGTGTCGTGGCTGACGACCACCAGTCCGCCCTGGTGGCCTTGGAGGAAGCCGCGCAGCCAGAGGAGCGAGTCGGCGTCGAGGTGGTTGGTGGGCTCGTCCAGCAGCAGGGTGCCGTCGGTTCCGCCGAACAGGATGCGCGCGAGTTCCACACGGCGCTTCTGACCGCCGGACAGGGCGCCGACCGGCTCGCCCATGACCCGTTCGGGCAGGCCGACGCCGGCCGCCGTCCGGGCGGCCTCGGCTTCGGCGGCGTAGCCTCCGCCGGCCTGGAAGGCGGCGTCGGCGCGGGCATAGGCGTGCATCGCCCGCTCCAGAGCCGCCGGGCAGGCGGCGTCGGCCATCGCCGCCTCGGCCCTGCGCAGATCGCGCAGCACGGCATCGAGGCCGCGGGCGGACAGGATCCGGTCGGTGACCGTCAGGGCGGGGTCGGCGGCGCGGGCGTCCTGGGCGAGGAAGCCGACCGGCCCGGTGTGCGTGATCGTGCCGGCGGCGGGCCGGGAGTGCCCGGCGAGCGCGGTCATCAGGGTGGTTTTGCCGGCGCCGTTGCGGCCGACGAGGCCGATCCGGTCCCCGGGGGAGACGGTGAAGGAGGTGCCGGACAGGAGGAGGCGCGCACCGGCGCGCAGCTCGACATCACGAGCGATGATCATGGGTAACGCTCCGAAACAGCAAGAGGACACACTTCTGGCGTGGAAGCGGGTCCTCGGCTAGGAAATTCGGGGCGTAGACATGCGGTCACGGTAACCGAGGCGCTGTGAGCGGCGCATATGGTTTTTCGCGCGCCTCTCGATCCATGTATCCGGCTACGACGTATCCACATACCCGGCTACGACGTCCGCCGTGCGCCTCAGATCGGCACCACGGGCACGGCGGCCCTCACCACCCGTCAGCCGCCGATGAGTTCGCTGAACCGCCGCGTGTCGATGTTGCCTCCGGAGGCGATGATGCCGATGCGCGTGGGGAGGTTGTCGATGTGGCCGGCCAGGAGTGCGGCCAGGCCGGTGGCACCGCTGGGTTCGAGGACGATCTTCAGCCGTTCGAAGGCGAACCGCATGGCGGTGACGATCTCCGCGTCGCTGACCAGGGCGATCGCGTCGACCAGGCGCCGGTTGATCCCGAAGGTGATCTCACCGGGCGTGGGCAGGGCCTGCCCGTCGGCGATGGTCCGCGGCACGGGCAGGGTGACGCGGGCGCCGCCCTCCAGCGAGCGCTTGGTGTCGTCCCCCTCTTCCGGCTCCACGCCGATGACCCGGATCCCGGGATGGACGGCCTTGGCGGTGATGGAGCTGCCGGCGATCAGGCCGCCGCCTCCGACGGGCACCAGCAGGGCGCCCAACGGGCCGGTCTCTTCGAGGAGTTCGAGTGCCGCGGTGCCCTGTCCGGCGATGACCTGGGGGTGGTCGTAGGGCGGGATGAGGACCATGCCGCGGGCCTCGGCCAGGGCCGTGCCGAGCGCGGTGCGGTCCTCGGCGTAGCGGTCGTAGGTGACGATCTCGGCGCCGTATCCGGCGGTGGCCTCCCGCTTGAGAGGCGGGGCGTCCTCGGGCATCAGGATGACCGCGGTGGTGCCGAGTTCGCGGGCGGCGAGGGCGGCGGCCTGGGCGTGGTTGCCGGAGGAGTAGGCGGCGATGCCCTTGGCGAGTTGTTCCGGGGTGAGCTGTGCGGCCGCGTTGTAGGCGCCGCGGAACTTGAAGGCGCCGGCGCGCTGGAAGTTCTCGCACTTGATGAACACCTCGGCGCCGACGTGGGCGTTCAGGGTGCGCGAGGTGAGGACGGGGGTGCGGTGGGCGACGCCTTCGAGGCGTGCGGCGGCCGCACGGACGTCGTCGAACGTTACGGGCGATACGGCGGCCATGGCGGTCTCCTCGTCCCTTCCTTCGCTTCCTTCGTCCCACTCGGTCCCGGTCGGGCTGCCTGACTGATTGGACTGACTGTCCATTCCTGGACAGGAACTCTAGAAACCGGAGCGCCCGCCTGTCCAGAGGACGGCCAGGCGGGCGTTCCGTCAGGTGCCGTTCAATGCGGTGCCGTTCGATGCGGTGCCGTTCGATGACGGCATGGCGTGCGGCAGGCCTCAGTGGCCGCTGATCCCCCTCGGCGTGTACGGCTCCTCGAGTTCCCGGACCTCGTCGTCGGTGAGCCGGAGGTCGAGCGCGGCGAGCGCGTCCGGGAGGTGGTGGGGCTTGGTGGCCCCGACGATGGGGGCGGTGACGCCCGGTCGGGAGGCGATCCAGGCCAGGGCCACCTGGGCCCGCGGGACGCCACGGCGTTCGGCGATCGCGGCGACGGCGTCGACGATCTGCTTGTCGGCCGGCTGGTACAGGGTGCGGCCGTAGGCATCCGTCTCGCTGCGGACGCTGGCGGCGTCCCAGTCGCGGGTGAGCCGGCCGCGGGCGAGCGGGCTCCAGGGGATCACGCCGACGCCCTGGTCGGCGCAGAGCGGCAGCATCTCGCGCTCCTCCTCGCGGTAGAGGAGGTTGTAGTGGTTCTGCATGCTGACGAACTTCGTCCAACCGTGCCGCTCGGCGGTGTGCTGCAGCTTGGCGAACTGCCAGGCGTACATCGAACTCGCCCCGATGCAACGGGCCTTGCCCGCCCTGACCACGTCGTGCAGCGCCTCCATCGTCTCCTCGACCGGGGTGTACGGGTCGAAGCGGTGGATCTGATAGAGGTCGACGTAGTCCGTGCCGAGGCGACGCAGGCTGTGGTCGATCTCGGTCATGATCGCCTTGCGGGACAGTCCCGACCGGTTGGGGCGCTCACTGCGCGCCGCGCCGTCCTCCACGGCGAAGAACACCTTGGTGGCGATCACGACGTCCTCGCGCCGCGTCAGCTCCCCGAGCGCCCTGCCGACGATCTCCTCGCCGGTGCCGGCGGAGTAGCTGTTGGCGGTGTCGAAGAACGTGATCCCCGCCTCGACAGCCTCGCGCAGGAGCGGACGGGCGGCGTCCTCGTCCAGGGTCCACGGGTGCGGCCCCCGGTCGGGAACGCCGTAGCTCATACACCCCAGCGCCAGCCGGGAGACCTCCAGGCCGCTCGTCGAGCCGAGCTTGACGTACTCCATGGTCCGGTTCCCCTCGTCCGTGCGGTCCCGACCGGCGCGCCGCGGCTCGGGGCCGCGGAGCGGGCGGGACTTCTCGTCAACCTGATCATGATCGTACGAGGGCGAGGGCGGGCTACTCGGTCAGCTGGGGATACAGCGCCGCCAGGTCTCCGGAGAGTCCCGCCTTCACGCTCCGGGTGAGGTCGTCCGCCAGTACCTCGTACGCCCCGGACTCGACGCCGTCCAGCGCCAGGGCGGCGACGTCCTCCGGGGTGGACTTGGGGGCGTCGACGTTCGCGGCCATGTCGGTGTCGATGTAGCCGACGTGCAGTCCGGTGACCGCGATACCGCGTGGACGCAGTTCGAGCCGCAGGGAGTTGGTCTGGGACCACAGCGCGGCCTTGGTGGCGCTGTAGGAGCCGGCGACGCCGACCCAGGAGAGCACGGAGTGGACGTTGAGGAGGTGTCCGCCGCCGTTGCGCTCGATGACCGGGGCGAAGGCGCGGGTGACCAGCAGCGGTCCGTAGAAGTTGGTCTCGAATTCCCGGCGCACGTCGTCGACGGGGGCGTTGAGGAAGGAGGTCGCGCCGAGGGAGACCCCGGCGTTGTTGACCAGAAGCGTGACGTCCTGGGCCCGCGCCGCCGCGGCCTCGACCGATGCGGGGTCGGTGACCTCGAGAGCGAGCGGCACGGCGTCGGGGTGGGTCACGGTGCGCGGGTCACGGGCCGTGGCGTACACCTTGGCGGCGCCGCGCGTGTACAGCTCCTGCACCAGCGCCTTGCCCAACCCACGACTGCCGCCGGTGACCAGTGCGACAGAGTCCTTGATCGAAGTCATGCCCATCTCCCATGAGGAAACCGATCGGTTTCCCACCAACGTAAACCGGTCGGTTTCAAACTTCAAGCGCACCGACCGAGCACGCCGAGCCGCCCCTTGCCCGGACGCCCGGCCGACGGCATAGTGGGTTCGTCATAGTGAGTTGGAAATTCAAACTTAGCTGGAAGGGGCAGGATGAGCGAGCAGGAAGCCGCCGATGAGGCGGGAGGCCGGAAGCTGCCCGCCAAACTCTCCGGCCACCCCTCCGTGCGGGCCGTACTGGCGGCGCGAGCAGCCGGCAGGCAGCCCGCGCCGCCACCGGTGATCGACGCGGCCTGGCTGCGCGCGTTGTGTCTGGAGGCCGGCGCGGACGACGCGGCGGCCGTGAGCCTGGACCATCCGGACCTCGCCGGAGAGCGCGAGCACGTCCTGGCCGCGCTGCCGGGAACGCGCTCGCTGGTCTCGCTGATGGTCCGCATGAACCGCGACAACACGCGCTCGCCCGCGCGCAGCGTGGCCAACCAGGAGTTCCACCAGACCGACGAACAGGTCAACGCCGCCGCCCGTACGGTGGCCAGGGCGCTGGAGGACGCCGGATATCACGCGCTGAATCCGTCGGCGGGGTTTCCCCAGGAGATGGAGCGCTTCCCGGGCCGTATCTGGGTGGTGGCCCACAAGACGGTCGCCGTGGCTGCCGGGCTGGGCGTGATGGGCCTGCACCGCAATGTCATCCACCCGCGGTTCGGCAACTTCGTGCTGCTCGCCACGGTGCTCGTGAACGCCCCGGTCAGCGCGTACGGACAGGAGCTGGACTACAGCCCCTGCGTGGACTGCAAGTTGTGTGTCGCCGCGTGCCCGGTCGGCGCCATCGGCAAGGACGGCTCGTTCGACGCCCTGGCCTGTACGACCCACAACTACCGGGAGTTCATGAGCGGGTTCACCGACTGGGCGCAGACCGTGGCCGACAGCGAGGACGCCACCGACTTCCGCACCCGGGTCACCGACCCGGAGAACGCGTCGATGTGGCAGAGCCTCGCTTTCAAGCCCAGCTACAAATCCGGTTACTGCCTCGCTGTCTGTCCCGCCGGCGAGGACGTGCTCGGTCCCTACCTCGACGACCGCAGGGCCTACCTGGACACGGTTCTCCGCCCCCTCCAGGACAAGTCCGAGACCCTCTACGTCCTCCCCGGCTCGGCGGCACAGCGGTACGCCGAACGCCGCTTCCCGCACAAGCCGACGAAGGAGGTCTCCGGCAGCTGGCGCCCTCCTGCCCGACGGCCGCCCACGCCCGGCACGCACTGAGCACCGGGGCCACGACGGGGGGCGGTCCCGATGGTCCGTGAACGACGGGAGGGGGACGGGGAACGAACCGAGCGCATGGATAACCGTTCCCCGCCCCCGGTGCGTCGGCCCGCCTCGCCTCGTCATGGACTCGGGGGGACGACTGGGTGACCGGTCGGACGAACTTTTCGACTCACCGATCTCGTTCAGACCCTCCAACGCCGACGGCTCACAGGCCAGCGGAGCCGGGCCGGCCGGGTGACGAGCCTCAGCGCATGGCCTCCCGCACCGGCACGGCCTCGAAGGGCGGGGCAGGACCCGCTCGAAGGAGGGTTGTCGTCGGTGAGGCGGGGCACCCGGGCGCTCGCCTTCGCCGGCTCGTGTACGGATGTGGCACGACTGGCTCCGGAAGGCTGTCAACAGGTCTGATCCACACCGTCGGCGGAACTGTCGGCGCCGACGGGGAAGTTGATATGCGAAGCTTTGGCCAACCGTGTGCGGGACCAGGCCGTGACGGTCGGGGAGAGGAGCCCAGCGTGACTCAGGACGGTGGCCAGGCCGTGCACATCGACACCAGCAAGCCACATCCCGCGCGGATCTACGACTACCTCCTGGGCGGCAAGGACTACTACGAGGTTGACCAGCAGGCGGGCGATCAGCTGGCCGCGGCGGCACCTGAGGTGTGGATCTCCGTGCGGGCCAATCGCGCCTTCCTGCACCGCGCGGTGCGGTACGTCATCGACAGCGGCGTCCGCCAGATCCTCGACATCGGCACCGGACTGCCCACCTCGCCGAACGTGCACGAGGTCGCCCAGGAGCTGGCTCCGGACGTGCGCGTCGCCTATGTCGACAACGATCCGATCGTGAAGGCACACGCCGACGCGCTGCTCAGCCGGGTCGGCACGACCAGCGTCGTCCTCGCCGACCTGCGCGATCCGCAGTCCATCATCGATCATCCCGAGGTCCGCGGGATCATCGACTTCGGCCGGCCGGTCGCCCTGTTCCTCGTCGCCATCCTCCACTTCATCCGCGACGCGGACGAACCCGAGCGGATCGTGGCCACCCTGCGCGACGCGCTCCCGGCCGGCAGCTTCCTGGTGCTCTCGCACGCGACGGGCGACTTCGCCGACGACCGCAGCGAGGCCGAGGCCGTCTACAACGGCGCGACCGCCACCATGAACCTTCGCTCCCGCGACCGGGTCGAGCGGCTCTTCGACGGGTTCGACCTGGTCGAGCCCGGCCTGGCCCAGGTTCCGTTCTGGCGCCCGGACAGCACGCCCGCGCCCGGCTCCGCCGAGATCGGCTTCTACGGCGGCGTGGCCCGCAAGAACGCCTGAATCCGGGACTTCGACGGCCACAGCACCGCGCCCTGCGCGTCCCCCCTCCGGGCCGGGATCGCGCAGGGCGCGGTGTTTCACGTCGGCCGCCCCCTTGACCGACCCCCTGGCGACGCCTCCATACTGTCGGCCAAATCGATTTGGCCACATCGGTTTGGCCGCCGTCCACGGCCGGATCGTCGAGGCCTGAGCCGAGCGAGCCGAACGGAGCCCGCGCGTGTCCAGTCCCGTACATCCCGTCGACCCCGCCCCCGTACCCCCCGACGACCCCGCTGCAGTGCACCCCGTCGACGAGTCCCGCCCCCTGGGGCGGATCCTGCTCTTCGGCGTGCAGCACGTCCTCGTCATGGCGGCGACCCCGATCTCCGCGATATTCCTCATGAGCGCCACCCTGCGCCTCAGCCCCGGCCTCACTGTCGATCTGCTCTCGGCAGCCCTGCTGCTGTCCGGGATCGGCTCGCTCGTGCAGTCCCTCGGTCCCTGGAAGTTCGGGCCACGGCTGCCGTTCGTGATGCTGCCGGGCGGTGCGCCGCTCGTCCTGTTCCTGTCGATCGCGCAGCAGCACGGGCTGCGCACGGCGACCGGCGCGGTGCTGCTCACCGCCGCGTTCACCTTCCTGGTGCTGCCGCTGTTCGCACGCCTGCTGAGGTTCTTTCCGCCGCTGGTCATCGGCACGATGATCGTGATCGTCGGGATCAACCTCGTGAAGGTCGGCGCGCTGCTGGTCACCGGGCAGCCCGGCACGCCGGGCTTCGCCGATCCGGCCCGGCTGGCGCTGGCCTTCGCCACCATCGCCCTGATCGTCGTCTTCACCCGGCTGCTGCGCGGGGTCCTGCGGCAACTCGCCGTGCTGCTCGGCCTCGTGGCCGGCACGGCCCTCGCCTACGCGCTCGGCCAGGTCCGCCTGGGCTCCGCGCTCTCGGGCCAACTCATCGGTCTGCCCAGGCCGTTGCCGTTCGGCGCACCGGTCTTCGACCTGCTCGCCGCGCTGCCGCTGATGCTGTACAGCCTCGCGTCCATGGCGGAGGCGACCGGGCAGACCGTCATCAACGCGGAGGCGGTCGGCAAGGACATCGACGTCCGCACCGACGTGCCCCGCACGGTGCGCGGGGACGCGCTGACCTCACTGCTCGGGGGCTGCTTCGGGCTGCCGCTGATGGTGACCAGCGGGGAGAACATCGGCATCGTCCGGGTCACCGGCGTGCGCAGTCGGTATGTCACGGCCGCCGCAGGCGTCGTCCTCGTCGTCCTCGGCTTTCTCACACCGGTCGCACGGGCGATCAGCGTGATGCCGCCGGCCGTGGTCGGGGGCGCCGCGATGGTCGTGTTCGCGGTGATCACCGTGCTCGGCGTGCAGATGCTCGGCCGGGCCCGGCTGGAGGACCACACGGCCACGGTGACCTGCGCGGTCGCCCTCGCCCTCGGGCTGCTGCCGATCCTGGTCCCCGGTGTGTACTCCGGTTTCCCGTCCGGCGTGCGGATCCTGCTGGAGAGCGGGGTGGCCGTGGGTGCCTTCGTCGCCGCCGGGCTCAACGTCGTCTTCCACCACCTGGGCCGGCGTGCGGCGGACACCGCCGGCGCGGTACCGGCCGAGGCGCCGGGTCCGGCCGCGCGTGCCTGACCTCCCCACCCCCTCTCGATCAACGGAGAAGCATGACCGACCTGCCCCCCGACCTGCTCCGCGGCGACGCGCTGCTGCTGGTCCCCGACGTGACACTGACCCCGGAAGGCCCGCAGGAGCGGCATGCGGTGCTGGTGCGGGACGGTGTGTTCCGCGCTGTCGGCCCGGTCGAGCGGATCGTCCGTACGGACCCTTCGCTGACCCCCGTCCGGCTGCCCGGGCATGCTCTGATGCCAGGATTCGTCGATGCCCATCACCATCTGACGCAGAGCTTCGGCGGCGCCCTGGCCTTCGGGGAGCCGTCGGAGATCTTCCGCCGGGTGTGGGTGCCGCTGGAGCGCGCGCTGGACGAGGAGTCGGCGTACGTCGCCGCGAAACTGGCCGCGTTGGAGTCGCTGCGGGGCGGATTCACCACGGTCGCCGAGTCGGGGACCCGAGCCACGGTGGACGTGGACGTGGTGGCCTCGGCCGCGCGTGACGCGGGGATCCGCTGCGTGCTGGGGCTCGTCTGCAACGACGCCCCGGACGGCACCGGTCAGGACACGGATCCAGGGACCGTACTGCGCGCCGCCGAGCAGCACTTGGCAGGCTACGGTGGTGACGGACTGATCCATCCCGCGCTGGCGGTGTCCGTGCCGGAGGCCGCGACGGCGCACACACTGGCGGCGACGGCGCGGCTCGCCGCCGAGGCGGGCACGGTCGTACAGATCCATGTGAACGAACACCTCGTCGCCGTCGAGCGTTCCCTGGTCCGGCACGGGTTGCGCCCCCTGGAGTATCTGCACCAAGTGGGCGCGCTGGGCCCGCAGTTGCTGGCCGCGCACGCGACGCTGCTCACCCCGGCCGAGGTCACGCTGCTCGCGGACAGCGGCGCGGCCGTGAGCTACAACCCCGTCGCCAGCGCGTGGAAGGGCAACGCCGTCGCCCCCGCGACCGCCTTCGCCGAGCGTGGCATCCGGTTCGGGCTGGGCACCGACGGGACACGCGGGGACGGCTTCCGGCTCGCGGACGCGGCGGAGTTCGCTCAGCGACTCACCTACGGCCTGGCCAGCGGCGATTCCTCCTGCGGCGCCGGCTGGACGTGGTGGGAGCGAGCCACGGCGGGCGGCGCGGACGCGGTCGGCCTCGGCCCGCGCACGGGACGGATCACACCCGGTTGCGCCGCGGACTTCCTCCTGGTGGACATCGGCGGGCCGGAGATGCAGCCGTCCTGGGACCTTCCCTGGGAGCTGGTCCGCCGCGGCAACCGGGACCAGCTCACCGCCGTGTTCGTCGCCGGCCGGCTACGACTGTGGCACGGCTGGCCACCGGACTGGGACGGACCGGCCCTGGTCCGGCGCGCCGCCGACCTGGCCCCCCGCGTGGTACGGCGCGCCGGGGTGACTCGGGCCCACCCGACGTCGGTCACGGCACGCCGGCGAGCGGCGACACCGCACGCCTCTTGGGACACAACCGCGCCCAGCCTCGGCGGTCGGCCATGAGCGGCGGCACGCTCGCCGTGCTGGCGTTGACCGTCGCGGCGGCCGCGTTCGTGCAGGGGGTCAGCGGGCTCGGGTTCGCACTGATCGTCGCGCCGGTCGCGGGACTGCTCGATCCAGGGCTGCTGCCCGTGTTCGTGCTGACCGCGATGATCCCGCTCAACCTGTACGTCGCCTGGCGTGAGCGGCACAGTCTCGATCTGCGCGGCGCCCGATGGATCACGGCGGCGCGGCTGACGGCGACACCGGCGGGGCTGGCGCTGCTGTGGGCGATCCCACAGGGCGCTCTGGGGGCGGTCGTCGGCGCGGCGACGGTCCTGGCGGCCGTGGTGAGCCTGGTCGTACCGTCGTTCGTGCCGGGGCGCGCCGCCTATGTGGGCGCCGGTGTCGTCACTGGGCTGACCGAGACCGCGACCGGCGTGGGCGGCCCGCCCCTCGCGCTCGTCTACCAGCACCGGCCGCCCGGCGAGCTGCGGGCCACGGTCGCCGCCTGCTTCCTGGTGGGCGAAGTCGCCTCTCTCGCCCTGCTGTTCGTGACCGGGCGGGGTCATCCCGCGGACATGGGCTGGGCACTCCTGCTGCTGCCCGCGCTTGCTTCGGGGGCCTGGCTGAGCCGGCTCGTGCACCGACGGGTCGACGCGAGGAAGATGCGCGCCTTCGTCCTCGTCTTCGCCCTGGTGTCGGGCGTGGTGCTGATGGCGGGGACCTGACCTGCCACGCGCCTGACGAGTGCGGTCAGTCCCGCTCGGCAAACGGCGCACGGCGCAGAGACGAGGCGCGCGGGACGAGCAACGGCTCGGCAGCGGGCACCTCTCCCCCACACTCCGCAGCCCCAGCCACACCGGTGGCAGGTCGCGCGCCCAGCCGGGCGAGCAGCAGCTCCACCGCGTCCGAGGCGGCCCGCTCCAGCCCCAAGTCGACTGCGGTGAGCGGCGGTTCACAGGTCCGGGCGCGCAGCCCGTCGTACCGGGTGACGACCATGACGTCGTCGGGGATACGGCGTCCCGCCGCCCGCAGCGCGCGTACGGCGCCGACGGCGAAGGCGTCGACGAGCACGCACAGCGCGTCGATGCCGGGGTGCTGGGCGAGCAGAGCGGCACAGCTGTCGTATCCCGCCTGCTCGCCGCCGTTCTCCGGGGCGGTGACGACGATCGGCGGCCAGCCGTGTGCGGCGGCGGCGCGTTCATAGGCCGCGCGGGCGTCGACCGAGGAGTGGCGGGTGCCGGCGCCGATGACGAGCGCCGGGCTGCGGGCGCCCTGGTCGCGCAGATGCTCCAGGAGCAGGTCGACCACGCTGCCGCCGTGCAGGTCCACGTAGGGGGCGTCGTCCTCGGGGGCGGTGGGCCGGCCCAGGGCGACGTACGGCAGTCCGCGCTCGCGCAGTTGGGCCACCGCCGCGTCGTGTGCCTCGGGCTCGACCACGATCGCGCCGTCGATGTCGACGGAGTACAGCGCGGATCCGGACTGCACGGGCGGGATCAGCACCAGGGCGTAGCCGTGCACGAGGGCCCGCTCGGCCGCGGCGGCGGCCACCTCCATGTAGAAGCCGAGCCGCGAGGGGCCGCCGGCCACCGCGAACGGCATCGAGGAGGCGAGCGCGATGGCCTTGGCCTCGCCCCGGCGCAGCCGCTGGGCGCGCAGGTTGGGCCGGTAACCCAGTTCGGCGGCGATCTTCTTGATGCGTTCGCGGGTCCGCGGGTCGACCTTGCCGATGCCGTTGAGCGCGTGGGACACCGTGGTCCGCGACACCGACGCCGCCGCGGCGACGTCGGCGATCGTGGGCCGGCGGGCGCCATGGGACGTGGTCATGGGCCCATCTTCGCAACCTCCGCCGCTCCGGGCCACCACCCCTCTGCGCCGTATGCCGTGGGGTCGGCTCCCATCGGATCCGTGACGGAGACACGCGCTGTCGCCGAGGAAGCGGGCGGAGCCGGCACCTGTACGGGGGGGTGCGGGTGCTGATGAGCTCGGTGCCGCCGTGGTTCTCGGCGCCGAAGCCGCCGGCCGCCCTCGCCTTCGCCCGCGCCGGGGAACTCGGCCGCTGAGCCCGGACGACCTCGTGCGGGCGGGGACGCGATCAGCGTCCGGTATCTGTGGAACCACACCGCACCGCTCCCAGCCGGGCCCGTCGCGGCGGGGCCCGCGTCGCCCGGTTCGGCGTCGGCCAGGGCTACCCCGGTGCCCGTGTGGCCGGGTCGTTCGGTGAGGCGGCCGTCGCTGCCGAGATTGTCCGCACCGGCCGACTCCACCGCGGCCTGGCGGCTACTGCGTGAGGAGACCTGTGCCGCCCTGGTCCGCGACCAGCACCCCGAAGGAGCCGTCGACGAGGCCATGGGCGTGCCCGTGCGGTGGGGGCTGGGGCTGATGCTGGACACGTCGACTTCGGCCGGCGCTGTTCGCCGCGCACCTTCGGCCCCACCGGCGGCAGCGCGGGCGTGGTCCCGTCGGATCCGGACGCCGGAGTGACGATCGCCGCCCGTTTCGACGGCAACGCACCCCTCGTCGACCACATCCGCCGTCGACCGCGTTCCGCCGTGACCACGCGTTGTGCACGGCCGTGTACACGGACCTGGGCCTGGCCGGGCCGAAGGACGAGGGACGCGACCACGGGGCTCCCGTACTCGGCGTCATCTGCGGTCGTCGTCAACGCTTGGTGAGCCTCGCGCGTTGGTGCGACGCTGGGGGGAGAGGTCTGCGACGAGGGGATTCCAGGAGGGCCGATGGGACGCGATGTCCCGGCGCTGGTCTTCACCCGCGAGGACCGCCGCCGGTACCGGATCAAGATGCACGAGTGCCTCGAGGCACTGGCGCAGATGCTGCGCGATGCACGGTTCGAGTCCGAGCGGCCGCAGGTCGGCCTGGAGATCGAGCTGAACCTGGTCGGTGACGACGCGGAGCCGGCGATGCGCAACACCGATGCGCTGCAGGCGATCTCCGACCCGGCCTGGTCCACCGAGCTGGGCCGGTTCAACCTGGAGATCAACGTCCCGCCCCGGCGGCTGATCGCGGGCGGTCCCGACGCATGGGAGTCGGAGATCCGCGCCGCGCTGAACCACGCCGAGGAGCGGGCCCGGTCGATCGGTACCCGGCTGATCACGATCGGGATCCTGCCCACCCTGCGCCAGGAGGACATCGGCGCCGAGAGCCTGTCGGAGAACCCCCGCTACCAGTTGCTCAACGACCAGATCTTCGCGGCCCGCGGCGAGGACCTGCGCATCGAGATCGACGGCGTGGACCGGCTGCGCACCTACGCGGACACCATCACCCCGGAGGCCGCGTGCACCAGCACGCAGTTCCATCTCCAGGTCTCTCCCGAGGAGTTCGCCGGCTACTGGAACGCGGCGCAGGCCATCGCCGGGGTCCAGGTGGCGCTGGCGGCGAACGCGCCGTTCCTGTTCGGCAAGGAGCTGTGGCACGAGACCCGCATCCCGCTGTTCGAACAGGCCACGGACACCCGGCCGGAGGAGATCAAGGTGCAGGGGGTACGGCCCCGGGTGTGGTTCGGGGAGCGGTGGATCAACAGCGTCTTCGACCTCTTCGAGGAGAACCTGCGCTACTTCCCGGCCCTCCTCCCGCTCTGCGACGAGCAGGACCCGGCGGAGACACTGGACCGCGGCGACATTCCCCAACTCGGCGAACTCACCCTGCACAACGGCACGATCTACCGCTGGAACCGCCCGGTGTACGCCGTCTCCCACGACATGCCGCACATCCGGGTGGAGAACCGGGTGCTGCCCGCCGGCCCGACCGTCGCCGACACCCTGGCCAACGGCGCCTTCTACTACGGGCTGACCCGGGCCCTGGTGGAGGAGGACCGGCCGGTGTGGTCGCGGATGTCGTTCTCGGCGGCCGAGGACAATCTGCACACCGCCGCCCGCCACGGCATCGAGGCCCTGCTGTACTGGCCCGGGATGGGTGAGGTGCCGGTGCCGGAACTGGTGCTGCGGCGGCTGCTGCCGCTGGCGCACCGGGGCCTTGAGCAGTCCGGGATGGACGAGGCCTGGCGGGAGCCGTTGCTCGGCGTCATCGAGCAGCGCTGTGTGACGGCCCGCAACGGCGCCGTGTGGCAGAAGGAGATGTTCCACCGCCTGAACGACACCACACACACCGGCCGTCACGAGGCGCTGCGCCGGATGACCCAGCTGTACATCGACTACATGCATCTCAACGCCCCGGCCCACACCTGGCCGGTGGACTGATCCGGTTCAGCCGCGCCCGCTCAGCAGGTTCACCGCGCGGTCGAAGGCCGAGTCCCGCATCTTCGCGAACTCCTCCTTCGTGAAGACGGGTTCGATCAGCTGCGGCGGGATGCCCGTACCGTCGAAGGTGCCTTCGGTGCGGGTCAGATACTCCTCGTCCGGCAGGCCGAAGACCAGGCCGTCGGGCAGGTAGCGGTCCATCACGTCCGAGAAGACGCCCTGGGTGGGCTGCCCGATCCGCACGGTCCGCCCGGGCCGGTGGGAGTGGACTTCGGCATGTGGATCTCCGTAGTGATCGGAGACCCAGGTGTCAACGATGAACGTCAGTTTTAGAGCGATCCGGACGCCGAGGGAGTCGTGGCCGCCACCGTTGACGCGCAGGTCGATGACGAGCCCCTGGAGCCGCTCGGTACGGCCCGGGGTGAGGACGGTGTTCAACGCCCGGTCGAGTTCGGCCTGTTCGGCGGTGTACGGCGCGTGCTCGCCGGCATAGCCGCCGAATCCGGAGATGCGCAGATAGCCGAGGTCGCCCGGCAGGTCGGCGTAGGTGATCCGGCCCGAGCCGAAGTCCTGGCGGTGGGAGGCGTCGTTGAGGTCACGGGCCTCGATGAACTTCTTGACCGAGGCGTCCAGTCCCGGACCCGGCATGTGGGTGCCGGGGCGGACCTGGCCGGAGCGACGGTCGGGGTAGTTCTCCTCGAAGGTCTGCCAGAAGACGTCGAAGGCGCTGCGCGGGTCGGTGGCGGCCGGGCGGGCGCAGCCGGCGGGCAGGGCGTTCAGGCGGTGCAGCCTGCGGTGGCCCACCGAGCTGTCCGCGGCGAGCAGCGCGTGATCGCGGTCGTGCCCGGTCCGTACGGTCAGCACCGATCCGTCCGTCGTCGCGTAGGTGCCGGGACCGGTCTGCGGCGAGGTGTCGCCCTTCACGCAGCTGACGGACGTGGTCTGGTATTCCTGCAGCGCTCCCCCGCCGAGGACCAGGACGGTGCCGTAGCCGTCCATCCGCCACACCCCGTCGGTATCGGGCGGTCCGGCCTGCGAGGCCGCCGCGGCCGGTACGGCGTCGGCGGCGAGAGACAGGGCGGCGACGGTGGCCGTGAGCGTGCGCACGAGCGTGTCCTTCCGGCGAGTGTCCGGGGGACACCACCGTCGCGGACCCGCCTGCCCGTCACCATCCGGCGAGCCCGTGCGTCGGTACGGGGGACAACCCCCGCACCCTCACCCGGACCGGGTCACGCCGTTCAGCGCAACGCGCCGCACGGACAGCTTGCGGTGGCTGATCCGCCAGCCGTCGGGGGTGCGTACGAGGGTGTCGTCGTAGGTGGCGGAACCGCAGGAGCCGTCCGCCATCACCCCGAGCCCCTTGGACCGGGCCCGCGCCCGGCCGTCCGCCGACTCCAGCACCACCACGTTGGTGACGTGGTGCGCGACGGGATTCCCGGCGCCCAGCGTCAGCGCCGCCTCCCGGATGGCGGCCACCCCGACCAGCGGGTCCTGGCCGAATTCGGTCAGGTCGTAGACGACGTCCGGGGTGAACAGCTCGTCCAGCCGGTCGAGTTGTCCGTCGTCCACGAGATGGCCGTGCATCGAGATCAACTCGGTGATGGCGAAACGGTCTTCGAGGGTGAGTGCCATGCGCCTCCTTGGGGCTGGAGACGGCGTCCCCGCAACCCCTAACGCTCCACGCCGGGGCACGGCGGTGCGTCCGGCAGGTGGAGCTTAGCCCAGTCGCCCAGCTCGCGGAACGCAGGCTCCAGGGCGGCGCCGGCCTCGGTCAGCCGGTAGGAGACGCGCAGCGGTGGGCCCTCGTCGACCTCGCGGAGCACGAGTCCGGCCGCGCCGAGTTCCGCGAGCCGGTCGGAGAGCATGCGCTCGCTGATGCCGGGGATGGCCCGGCGCAGGTCGGCGAAGTGCACGGGCTGTTCCACCAGCACGGCCACGATGGGCCCGCTCCAGCGCTTTCCGAGCAGCTGAAAGACGCGGGTGATGCCCTCGTCCACCCGCTTGCACGCCGCACTGTCGTGGGTCACGTCCGCCGCCATGCGCTCAGGGTACTACCTCACCGTAGGGGGATGAAAAAAAGTAAGGCCCTGTGTTAGAGATAGTCGAGTACGAAATTGCAGCCCTTGGCGCTCCGCCGTCGGGCTGCGCTATCCCTTGTCCCCCTTTTGTCCTTTCCCCTTTCGGAGTCACCATGGCCACCCTGCTGCACATCGACTCGTCAGTGTTCCCGACCGAGGCCTCGGCCTCGCGCACCGTGACGGAGGCCTTCCGCACGCACTGGCAGGAACAGCACCCCGACGGCACCGTCGTCCACCGCGACCTGGCGGCGCAGCCCGTGCCGCACATCACCGCCGCCGCGCACACCGCCGGCTTCGCCGACCCGGCGTCGCACACACCCGAGCAGGCCGCCGCCTTCGCCGAGCGCGTCCGGCTGATCGAGGAGCTGGAGCAGGCCGACGCGGTGCTGATCGGCGCCCCGATGTACAACTACTCGATCCCCTCGACCCTCAAGGCCTGGCTGGACAACGTGATCCTCTTGGGCCGCACTGCGGGCGAGACCCGTTCCGCCAAGGGCACTCCGGTGACCGTGGTCGCCAGCCGGGGCGGCGCGTACGGGCCGGGCACCCCGCGCGAGGGATACGAGTACGTGCAGAACTACCTCACGGCCGTCCTCGCCGACGGCCTCGGCCTGGACGTCGACTTCATCGTCCCGGAGCTGACCATGGCCCCGCAGAACCCGGCGATGTCCGAGCTGGTCCCGCTGTACGAGGCCTCCCGCGACCGCGCCCTGCGGGAGGCCGCCGTGAAGGCCAAGCAGCTCGCCGAGCGCCTCGCGGCCTGACCGTACCGCCCCAACGCGGCCCGGGCGCCGCCGACTTGTGCTCGGCGCCCGGACCTCGTCACGTCAATACGTGAAGACCGTACTGACCAGCGCGACATGGACGGCGGTACCGGCCAGAATGCTCAGCGGGGCGTTACGACGCCACAGGTGCACGCCGACGGTGACGGCCAGGGCCGCCAGCGGGGCCAGCACGGCGGTGTGGGTGAGCGGAAGGCCGCGCAGGCAGTACGCGACGAGGATCACCATGATCCCGGCGGGCATCCGGGGCTGGAGGTACTGCACGGTCCGGCTTGCCCGCAGTGGCCCGAGCGCGGTGAAAGGGAGGGCACGCAGCGCCCAGGTGACGGCGCCCGAGACGAGGACCGCGGCGACGAGGTAGGTCGCGTCAGGCATGGCGCACCCTTCCTCGGGTGGTCAGGTGGCGGGCCAGGAGCCCGGCCGTGAACAGGGCGAAGGCGGCGATCAGCAGACTGCCCGGGAAAAGCAGCCGGGCGGTGAGCGCGCTCAGCAGGGCGAGCAGCGGCGTGGGCAGATCGCCCGGCCGGTCGCGGACGGCATCGAGCGCCAGCACGGTGAACAGGGCCGTGAGCGCGAAGTCCAGACCGGTGACTCCGGCGGGGACGAGCGAGCCGAGCAGCGCTCCCGCGGTGGCTCCGCCGACCCAGTACAGGTGCAGGAAGAGCTGCAGCCGCCGGATGCGACGCCCGGACCAGGAGCGGGCCTGCTCCCCGGCGGTCAGCGCGTAGGCCTCGTCACACAGTGCGAAGGTGCTGTACGCCCTCCCGAGCGGCCCCTTCACCCGGTGCAGCGGGAAGGACAGCGCGTAGAAGACGTGCCGGACGTTCACCAGGAACGCGGAGACGGCGACCGAGGCCAGCGGCACGGCGGCGGTGACCATGCCGATCAGCAGGAACTCGAAGGACCCGCCGTAGATCAGCGCGCTGGACAGGGTCGCCCACCACCAGGCGACTCCCGCGTGGGCGACGAGCACGCCGAAGGCGATGCCGAGCGGGACGAAGGCCAGCCCCACGGAGGCGGAGTCCGCGAAGGCGGCCCACGTGTCGGACGGCGTCCGGGACGGCGGCGCGGCGGACCCGGTCGGTGCCGGGCCGCCGGCAACGGCGGGAGGTATACACATAGCGACATTTTAGGAAGAATCGCTTGGCATATGGTTGCCAATAGTGTCCGTAGAATGGCACGGTGCGCAATGAAATGAACCTGGACGCCATCGACCGGGACATTCTGTTTCATCTCTGCCGTGACGGCCGGCTGACCAACGTCGAGCTGGCCCAGCGGGTGGGCCTGACCCCACCGCCGTGTCTGCGCCGGGTCAAGCGGCTGGAGGAGGCCGGGGTCATCACCGGATACCGGGCGGTGGTGGATCCCGTGGCGCTCGGCCGGGGGCTGGAAGTCCTGATCGACGTGGAGGTCAGCGCCAACGACCGCACGACCTTCCTGGAGTTCGAGGACATCGTGGCCGGATACGACGAGGTCATCGAGTTCCGGCGCATGTACGGCCGCCCCGACTATTTCCTCCGCGTGGCCGTCGCCGACCATGCCGCGTACGAGGCCTTCCTGGTGGACAAGTTGAGCGGTCTGCCCTGTGTGCTGCGGATCGACTCCCATCTGACGATGAAGACGATCAAGACCGGCCCGTGAGCGGGCGGCCATCCCGGTGTACGGTGCAACGACCCGCACCAACGCTCCCCGTCCCTGTCCACCGTGGTACGCCGTGACGAGAGGCACCCGTTGACCGCCAGCTACTTCGAGCGCATCGACCGGCATCGCTTCAAGCCCACCCCGCATGCGAGCGGCGCGTGGGACACCGACGAGCAGCACTTCAGCCCGCTCGCCGGACTCGTGGTCCACGCGATCGACCAGTACCGCGCCGAGCGCCCGCCGACCGGACTGCTGCTGTCCAGGATCAGCTACGACATCCTGGGTCGCCTCGCCCTGGACGAGTGCGAGATCCAGGTGGAGTCGATCCGGCCCGGCCGCACCATCGAACTGCTCGAAGCGGTCGTACGCATCGCGGACCGGCCGGTGGTCCGGGCCCGTGCCTGGCTGCTCACCGAGGTGGACACCAGCGCCGTGGCCGGCGGCGCCGAGGAACGTCTCACCCCTCCGGAGGGACTCGCCGGTCAGTCGCTGGGCTCGGTCTGGCCAGGCGGCCACTGCGCGTCCGTCGACGTCCGGCCGGTCGGACCCGCCCAGCCGGGGCGCGCCACGGCCTGGATCTCCACGGACCTCGACCTCGTCGCCGGCGAGCCGAGCAGCCCGCTCGCCTCCTATGTCGCCCTGATCGACACGGCCAACGGCATCGCCGTACGCCGGCCGCCGACCGAGTGGATGTTCCCCAACGTCGACCTGACGATCCATCTGCACCGGCAACCGGCGGGCCGCTGGGTCGGCCTGGACACCACCGTCGTCTTCGGCCCCACCGGCCTCGGCCTCACGAGCAGCATTCTGCACGACGTCCACGGCCCGGTCGGCCAGGCCCAACAGGCCCTCACGGTACGCCCGTTGCCCGGCAGGTGACCCCGGCCGGCGGCATCAGCGACGACCGCCGAGCGCATCCGGCCACCGCGGGAGGCGCGGTGCGGGCGTGCCCTAGCCGTCCCGGGCAGCCTCGGCCCGGTCGTCCGCGGCTCGCACCTCGTCTGCCCTGCCCTCCGTGCGCGTCGCTCCCACCGACGCCAGGGCCACTGCCGCCACCCCCGCCCACTGGGGCGCGGCGAGGTGCTGGCTCAGGAGGAGCAGGCCGATCAGGGCGCCGATCGCCGGTTCCAGACTGGTGAGGATGCCGAATACGCGGGGCGTGAGCCGGCGCAGCGCTTCCAGTTGGAAGGTGTACGGCAGGACGCTGGAGAGCAGGGCGACCGCCGTGGCCACGGCGAGGGTGTCCGGGTCCAGAAGGCGGGTGCCCGCCTGTGTGATGCCGTAGGGAAGGCTGAGCAGTGCGGCCCAGGTGACGGCGAGGGCGAGGCCGCGGCCGTCGGGGACGCGTTCGGCGAGCCGTTTGCCGACCAGGATGTAGCCTCCCCAGCAACAACCGGCGAGGGTCGCGCATGCGATGCCCGTGGCGTCGAGGGCCGTACCGGAGTGGCTGAGCAGGAGGACTCCGGTCGCGGCCAGGGCCGCCCAGAGCAGGTCGGGGGCGCGGCGCGAGCCGCACAGGGCGATGGCGAAGGGACCGAGGAACTCCAGGGTGGTGGCGGCGCCCAACGGCAGCCGGGAGACCGCCTCGTAGTACGCGAGGTGGTGCACGGCGAGCAGGGTGCCGGCGGCGGCCGCGATGCCGAGGGTGACCCGGTCGCCGCGGAGCCGGGGCCGCCACAGCGCGGTGAGGGCGAGCGCGGCGATGGCCAGCCGCAGGGTCACCACGCCCGCCGGACCCACGGCGGGGTAGAGACGGGTCGTCAGCGCGGCCCCGCCCTGCAGGCCGAGGATCCCGCCGAGGACGAGCCCCGGGGCCGGCACGGCGCCGAGTCCCCGGCTCAGGGCGAGGGTCGCGCGTGCGCGAGGAGTCAGGTGCTGACTGATGGTTATCGGGCTCCTTGTGCGACTGCCCCGCAGCCTAGGCGGCGGCCCCATGATGATCAACGGTGGGGGCGGGGGGCACGGTGGTCGGGGTACGGCTTAGCGTGCTGTCATGCGCGTCGACTACTCCCCCGATTCCATGCCGACCGGTGCCTTCTACCGTCTGCTCACGGCCGTCGTCGTACCCCGGCCGATCGCCTGGATCTCGACTCTCGCGCCGGACGGTGAAACGGCGAACCTGGCCCCGCACTCGTTCTTCACCGTGGCCTGCACCGCTCCCCCCGTCGTCCAGTTCACGTCGGTGGGCCGGAAGGACTCGCTGCGCAATGTCGAGGAGACCGGCGAGTTCGTCGTCAACTTCGCCCCGGAGCCGCTCTTCGCCGAGATCAACGCGACCGCGACCGACTTCCCGCGCGACCAGGGCGAGTTCGAGGTGGTGGGCATCGAGCGGGAGCCGTCGTCGCGGGTGCGGCCGCCGCGGGTGGCGGCGTCTCCGGTCGCCCTGGAGTGCACGCTGCACTCGACGCTGCGCCTCGGTGACTCGACGGTGGTGTTCGGCCGGGTCGTGCACGCCGCCGTCCGCGAGGACGTGCTGATGGACGGCCGGCCCGACATCGGCCGACTGCGGCCGCTGTCCCGGCTGGGCGGGAACGAGTGGGGCACGGTGGGCGAGGTCCGCGAGCTGGCCCGGGTGCCGTACCGGGACCGGACCCGCGACTGAGCCGCCCGGCCTCTCCCGCTCCCGCCGCTGAGCCCCACAAGCCCAGGCCGGCACCGGCACGAGGGGCGCGCCCCGGCACGGCACCGGGCGCACGCCGTCGTGCACGCCGGGCCGGGCCGTGCCGAGCAGTTCGCCGAAGTCCCGGCTTTTGGCCTGTTGCCGCTGATCCCGGTCTACGTCGCCCCGCGGCTGTCGGCGGACACGGCGACGTCTAGTCGGGTGTGACACGCTGTAGGGCGGACGAAACCGGGGGCGCGAGCACGGGGCGGCGCATGAGTACGGGCGGGCGCATGAGCACACTGGGGGGTGTATGAGCACAGGGGGACGCTTGAGCTCAAGGGGTGCCGCAGGCCCGGCGCGGGCGCTGCGTGCGGCGTACGAGGCGGCGTCGGCGGCCGTCGCGGGCCTCGGTGACGAGGAGTCGTGGCTGCCGACCGGCTGTACCGGGTGGGCGGTCCGCGACCTCGTCTTCCACTGCCTGGGGGACGCCCAGCGGGCTCTGGTGGCCCTGCACACGCCGGCGCGGGAACCGGTGGACCGGGACGCGGTGACGTACTGGCAGGACTGGCGGCCGGACACCACGGGGGCGGCGAACGGCCGGCGCTGGGTGCGGGTGAACGCCAGCATGTTCCTCGACTTCGGCCAGTTGCGGGGCCTGTATCTGGAGACGCTGGCGGCGGCCGTGCACGCGGCGGAAGCCACCGACCCCGCACAGCACGTCGGCACCCAGGGGCATGTGCTGACGGCAGGGGATCTGCTGACCACCCTCGCCGTGGAGGCGACCGTCCACCACCTCGACCTGACCGTGCGGCTCCCGCACCCACCGGGACCCGCGCCGGAGGGACTGACCGCGGTGCGGGCCACGCTGGACGGTCTGCTCGGCCGGCCCGCACTGCCGGAGTGGAGTGACGCGCACTACGCGCGCGTGGGCACCGGCCGGGCCACGCTCACCGAGGCCGAACGGACCGCGCTGGGCGCGGCGGCGGACCGCTTCCCGCTGTTCGGCTGAGGCACCGGCTCCCGTCCGGGACGGCCGTCAACTCCGGCCGATGTCCAGCCGGTTGACTCCCCCATGAACGGGCAAAAGGCTGCTCCCACACCTTGACCGCAGTTTGGTCCAGACCAATTATGGCCTAGACCAATAGCCCCGGCCGGGCCGCACAGCGCGCCATCCCGCACGACACCCGCTCGCACGCCTGTCGTTCGTTCGCTACCGGGAGTACCCGATGACACGTCCGAGACCCGTACGCGCCCTGCTCGCAGGCCTGGCCACGCTGGCCGCCTCCACAGGGCTCGCCCTGGGGGCCGGAGGCACCGCACACGCGGCGACCTCACTGCCCACGCACGTCTTCGCGCCCTACTTCGAGGCCTACAACGGCGACAGCCCTGCCGCGCTCTCGCAGGCCTCCGGCGCCAAGTACCTGACCATGGCCTTCCTGCAGGCCGACAAGAAGGGCTCCTGCACCCCGTACTGGAACGGTGACACCAGCAAGCCCGTCAGCTCCTCGGTCTTCGGCGCCGACTTCACCACCATCCGCTCGCGCGGCGGCGACGTGATCCCCTCCCTCGGCGGCTACGGTGCCGACAACGCGGGCACCGAGATCGCCGACAGCTGCACGAATGTGGACTCCATCGCCGCGGCCTACGAGAAGATCATCACCACGTACGACGTCTCCCGGCTCGACATGGACGTCGAGGACAACTCCCTCACGGACACCGCCGGCATCGACCGCCGCAACCAGGCCATCAAGAAGGTCCAGGACTGGGCCGCCGCGAACGGGCGCTCGGTGCAGTTCTCGTACACCCTGCCGACCACGACGACCGGGCTCGCCGACAGCGGCCTCGCCGTGCTGCGCAGCGCGAAGAGCGCGGGCGCCAAGGTCGACGTCGTCAACATCATGACGTTCGACTACTACGACGGCGCCACCCACCACATGGCAACCGACACCGAGACGGCCGCGAGCGGACTGCACGACCAACTCGCCGCGCTGTACCCGAATCTGTCAGACAGTCAGCTGTGGAACATGGTCGGCGTCACCGAGATGCCCGGTGTGGACGACTACGGCCCGGCGGAGACGTTCACCACGGCCGACGCGACGACCGTGTACGACTGGGCGGTCTCGAAGGGCATCAACACCCTCTCCTTCTGGGCCCTGCAGCGCGACAACGGCGGCTGCCCCGGCGGCAGCGCCTCCGACACCTGTTCGGGCATCGCCCAGGACACCTGGTACTTCACCCACACCTTCGCGCCCTTCACCGGCGGTACGACGACCCCGCCGGCCAACGACTTCTCGGTGTCCCTGTCCCCCGCCACCGCCTCGGTCGACCCTGGCGCCACCGCGACGGCGACGGTGAGGACGTCCGTGACCTCCGGCGCCGCCCAGTCCGTCGATCTGGCGGTGAGCGGCGCGCCGAGCGGAGTGACCGCCTCGCTGAGCCCGTCGTCGGTCACCGCGGGCGGCACCTCCACACTCACCGTGAAGACCGCCGCCGCCACGACACCCGGCACCTACACCCTGACCGTCACCGGCACGGCGGGCTCGACCCGGCACAGCTCCACGCTCACCCTGACGGTCAACGGATCCGGCGGCACGGCCACCCTCGCCAACGGCGACTTCGAGACCGGCTCGCTCGCGCCGTGGACCTGCGACACCGGGGCCTCCGTGGTCTCCTCCCCCGCGCACGGCGGCTCGCACGCGCTGAAGACCGCACCCTCCGACTCACAGCCGGGCCAGTGCGCGCAGACCCTGACGCTGAAGCCCAACGCCTCCTACACACTGAGCGGTTGGGTGCAGGGCCCGTACGCCTACCTCGGCGTCAGTGGCGGCGCCACGGCCAGTACCTGGACCTCGTCCTCGTCATGGTCGAAGCTCACGGTGCCGTTCACGACCGGCTCCTCGGGCACGGTCACGGTGTATGTGCACGGCTGGTACGGCCAGGGGGCGGTGTACGCCGACGACCTGAGTGTGAGCTGAGACTGCCTGATCCTGATCCGACCCACCGCTCCGCCCGGCCCCGCTCGGTGATCACCGGCGGGGCCGATCCATGCCCCCGCTGGCCCCCCGGCTGCCCGATCCGGCGGCTCGGAGCCGTCTTCCATAGGCTGAAGGGACCCTCAGCGACTCCGAGGGGGCCGCGCAGACAGGAGACGGTCGTGATCGAACTGGCCGCGGCGTTCGCCGTCGCGGGAGCGGCGAGCAACGCCGTGGGCACCGCCTTCCAGCGCAAGGCCGCGTCCGCCAGCAGCCGCGGCGGGCTCCGGCTGCTCGCCGAGCTGGTGCGCCGGCCGCTCTGGGCGATCGGGATGTGCGGGGTCGTCTGCGCCGCGCTGTTCCAGAGCCTGGCCCTGGTCAACGGGCCGCTCGCGCTGGTCCAGCCGCTGTTCATCCTGGAGCTGCCCTTCGCGCTGCTTGTCGCCGCCCCGCTGATGCACAGGCGGCTGCCTCGCTCGGGCTGGTGGGGTGTCGGCGGCTGTGTGCTGGGCCTGGCGGTGCTCCTGATCGCCGCCGCCCCGCACGGAGCCGTGCACCACGCCCCGCTCACCCGCTGGATCCCGGCCCTGTGCCTGTGCCTCGGCGGGATGGCCGCGGCCGTACTGCTGGCCGGCCGGGG
>NZ_CM002285.1:648618-733247 GCF_000497445.1 Streptomyces roseochromogenus subsp. oscitans DS 12.976
ACGCGCTGACCGCCGC
Source organism: Streptomyces roseochromogenus subsp. oscitans DS 12.976 (assembly GCF_000497445.1). Classification (NCBI taxonomy): domain Bacteria; kingdom Bacillati; phylum Actinomycetota; class Actinomycetes; order Kitasatosporales; family Streptomycetaceae; genus Streptomyces; species Streptomyces roseochromogenus. The sequence goes on from NZ_CM002285.1 coordinate 648,635, forward strand.
CCTGCTGAAGTCGGCCAGCGGCACGTTCGCCGACCACGGCTTCACCGCGTTCCTCCGGTCCTGGCAGACGTACGGCTTCGCGCTGACCGGCATCGCCGCGGTGGTGCTGCTGGAGAACGCGCTCCAGGCCGGTCCACTGGCCGCGGCCCAGCCGGCGCTGACCATCGGCGACGCGGTGGTGAGTCTGACGCTCGGGATGACGCTGTTCGAGGAGCGGATCCGCACCGGCTGGTGGCTCGTACCGGAGGCCTGCAGTGCGCTGCTGATCGTCGTGGGTGTGGTGGTGCTCAGCCGGGCCGTCCAGCACATCACCGTGGCATCGGCCCGGGCTGCCAGGGCGACAGAGGGTTCTTCCGGGTGATCGGCAGTGTGCCGGTCGGGTCCGGCCGCGGGTGGCGGCCGCCGGACTGGAGAGGGGCTGGCTTGCGGAGCTGATCCCGCCGACGGGCTTCTTTCCGTACTTTCTCAACCCCGCCCCTGCCGGGGCCGGCCCCGGCGCTCGACACGGAGCTGGCCGCCATCCAGGACACCCCCGTCGACCGGATCGGCCGCGACGTCGATCATCTGGAATACCACCAGGGACACCTCGGCCCCCGGCTGCGGTCGCTGCTCCACGACCCGGACACCCGTCTGGCCCGCGCCACCCAGGAGATCCACACCTACTGGGAGCCGGCGCTCGCCCCCTACTGGGCACGCATCCCCGCGGTACTGGACACGGACGTCTTCCACCGGGCCCGCCAGGTCGCCGAGCACGGTGCGGGCCACGTTCTCAACGACCTGCACACCGCGGTGAGATGGGACGGCAGCACGCTGCACCTGACCCGCCGGAGTCGGCCCCTGTCCCGCACCACAGCGGGCCCGGGGCTCCTGCTGGTCCCCTCGGCCTTCACCGGGCCGCGGCTGCCCACCCGAGTCGCACCACCCGAACCACCACAACTCGTCTGTCCAGCGCGCGGTACGGGCTCGCTCTGGACTCCCGAGCCCCCTGCCGACGCCGACGCCTTGGCCGCGGTACTCGGCCGCTCACGGACCCGCCTGCTGATCGAACTGGACACCCCGGCCTCCACCACCCAGCTGGCACACCGCACCGGACTGTCCCCGGCCGGGGTATCCCAGTACCTGACCACACTACGTGGCGCGGGCCTGGTCGGCGCCCACCGGGCCTGCCGCTCCGTCCTCTACGCCCGTACCGCCGCCGCTGAAACCCTCCTCGAAGCCGCCTTCACCACCTGAGGCCCGGTCAACCCCCGAAGGACTTCCGGAGCCGACCGGTTGACATCCCCCGAGAGGGCCCTGCCGTCAGCGCGGGTGCGTCAGCCGTACGTCCGCCACGCCGAGCAGGCCGAGGAGCGGGACCTTGCCGGTCCTCTGACGGGGATCGACCACGAGTCCGGAGCCGCGGACCAGGTCCAGCAGCAGTTCGGCAAGCGGCATCACCATGTGTCTGCCCCAGCAGCGTTCGGAGGAGTGGCCGAAGGGGAGGTAGCCCGGAGTCGTCTCGGGGTCGAGGTCGTCCCAGCGCTCGGGGCGGAAGGTGTCCGGGTCGTCCCACAGGGCAGGGTCGCGGTGGGACAGCAGTGGCAGCACCAGGACGTCGTCCCGCTCGCCGATCCGGTCGTCGACGGCCGGGTACTCGGGCGAGGCGTTGCGCAGGATGTTCCACGAGGGCGGCAGCAGCCGCAGGGACTCGAGGATGATGCCGCGGTTGGGTGTGGCGTCGTCGAAGGGCGCACCGAGCCAGAGCGCGTTGGCCACCAGGGTCGAGACGGTGAAGCACACGGGGGCGGCGGCCCTGCGGTACATGCCCATGGCGTACCGGCGCTCCTGGTAGCCGGTGGCCCGCGCGGCACGGCCCGCGAGACCGGTGAGCCGGCTGCTCGGCCGCGGCCAGCCGGGCAGCGCGGCGCCGATCGCGATCACCGACCAGGTGAGCTTCGGGGTGAGTTCGAGATTACGGCTCATCAGCATGCGCAGCCGGTAGGGGTCCTGGCCGAGGATGAGGTCACGCAGGAAGAGGTGCCCGGTCAGCGGCCAGGAGCCGGCGAGGTCCGCGTCCTCGGGCAGCGGTCCGGACAGTGCCTCGCGCACGTCGTTGCCCAGGGTGCGGGTGACGGTGGATGCCTCGGTGCGTGTGATGGAACGCCCGTGCAGTGGCTTGAAGGTGGGGCGCTCGGTCTCCGTCGCCCGGCGTGCGGCGAGGATGCGATCGGCGACCTCGTGTCCCGCGACACCGACCGTGTCAGGTTCCAGCCGGAAGACGTCCTGTCCTGTGTGGGCGCCGATGAGCGCGGCGAGCCGCGGGGCGAACACGGTGGTGCGCGCACGCGTGGCGGAAGACGGCGGCATGGATGCTCCCGGTGGTGAACGGGCGGCCGGGGAAGGGCGCGAGAGGACCGGAGGCCGCGGAACGGCGTACCACCGCTGTCCGGCCGGGCCGTGACCACGCACGGCCGGACAACGATGTCACCTCACCTGCGCGGCGAGGCGTGGGATCAGTACCAGAGGTACCAGGCGTTCGCCTTGAGGCTCTTGGCGGCCGCGACCTTGTTGCGGATGGCGAAGAGAAGCTTCATCAGTGCACCTCCTGGAGAGGGTGAACGGGCGACACACGACGACACCGGAGCCACTAGTGAAGATCGTGTGTCGATGACTCCGGGAAACTTCCCTCGCCCCACCGACGAATAATCGCCAGAGGGATCAAAACCGTTCCGGCATAGTCACTTTCAGACTTTCTCCGCTCACCGGTGCTCCGCTTTGACCACACATCCCGCCGAGCATGCCGTGATGCACCGCCCGGAGATTGGCCGGATAGGCATGCCGCCGAGCAAGGAACGACGCAACGCCCCCGGTAACCTCCGCTTCCTACCGTCTTCCTACCGTCCCGCGATCCCGTCGATCCAGGACTGGAGGCGTTCGCCCTGGACGGCCATCAGGCCGGGGTCACGCAAGGTGTTGGTGAGGACGGACATGCCCTGGTAGGCGGCGACGAGCTCGACGGCGAGGGCGGCGGCGTCGGCGCGGCCCAGCTGGGTGAACTGGGCCTCCACCCAGGCGAGCAGGGCCCGCATGACCTGCGCGGCGGCCTGGTCCAGGCCGTCGTCCCTCTTGTCCAGCTCGGTGGCGAGGGTACCGAAGGGACAGCCGTAGCGGGCCGCGGTCTCGCGCTGGTCGACCCAGCCGGCGACGAGTGCCTTCAGCCGGGCCGCCGGATCCGGGAGTGCGTCCAACTGAGCAGTCAGCGCTTCGAGTTGCTCGCGGTGGGCGTCCACCGTGGCGTCGACGAGCTGGTCCTTGGTCTTGAAGTAGTAGTAGACGTTGCCGAGCGGCACCTCTGCCGCGCGGGCGATGTCGCCGAGGGTGGTCTTCTCCACGCCCTGCTCATGGAAGACCCGTACGGCCGCCTTCACCAGGCGCTCGCGCTTGCCGCCCCGGCTGCCACCCTGGCCGGATCGACCGGATCGGCTCGGCCGCGCGACCTCGGCCGTCGGCGCGGAATTTGAGTCAGTCACCTGACTGAGGATAGACAACGGTCGCCATCACGGACTAGCGTCTCGACTTAGTTAGTCAACTAACTCAGATAGCCAGGAGAGTTGCCATGATCGTTGTCACGGGTGCCACAGGGAACGTCGGACGGGCTCTGGTCGCCGAGTTGAGCGAGGGTGGGGATACGGTGACGGCCCTCGCCCGGCACATCGGGACGGAGGACGTTCCGCCTGGTGTGCGCGCCGTTGCGGCCGATCTCGGGCAGCCGCAGAGCCTCGCTCCCGCACTGTCGGGCGCCAAGGCGCTGTTTCTGCTGGTGGCCGGCGAGGATCCGGCCGGCATTCTGCGCCAGGCCGCCGCGGCCGGGGTCGCCAAGGTGGTGTTGCTGTCCTCGCTGGGGGCGGGCACCCGGCCTGAGACGTACACGCACGCGACGCGCTTCGAGGCGGCCATGGCCCCATCGGGGCTGCCCTTCACCGTCCTGCGCTCGGGCGGGCTGGCCTCCAACGCGCTGGCCTGGGCGGAGCCGATCCGCCGGTACCGCACCGCGGCGGCACCCTTCGCCGATGTGGCACTGCCGTTTGTCGATCCGGACGATGTCGCCGCGGTGGCGGCGGCCGTGCTGCGCGGAGACGGACACGACGGCGCCCTCTACACACTGACCGGCCCGGAGCCCACCACCCCCCGGCAGCGGGCCGCCGCCATCGCGGCCGTGCTCGGCGAGCCGGTGACATTCGTCGAGCAGAGCCGCGAGGAGGCCCACGCCCAGATGATCCGGTTCATGCCGGCCGCCGTCGCCGAAGGCACGCTCGCCGTCCTCGGCGCACCCACACCGGAGGAGCAAGCGGTCGGCACGGACGTGGAGCGTCTGCTCGGCCGCCCCGCGGCCCCCTTCTCCGCGTGGGCGGCACGGCACGTGGCGGCGTTCCGCTGATCCTCCGCATGACCCCTTGGGGCCGACCGGGTGACACGAGTGACGCCTGACAACACCTTTGACAACACCTTTGCACGCCACACCGCACCAGATCGGCCCTTTTATATGTTTATCGCACTTATGGTGCGGGTGTTGGAAGCTCGACCGAGGGGGGTGCACAACGCGTCGCGGCAGGGCGCGGATGGGGATGGCGATGGGTGGAATCAGCCGACGGAATGTGGCACGCCTGGGGCTCGGCGCCGGCATCGGTGCGGCCGCCGCCCTGGCGGCGTTCGGAGGACAGGACGGACCGAGCGGCTCGCCAGGGGGCCCGAAAGGACAGGGCGCGGCGCCCCGGCAAGGGGCACTGCGGCTGATCGGGGACGGCTCGACGGCGTACACCGGACGGCAGCCGCACCAGCCGGAGCCGCCCGCGCCCCTCGAACCCGGCGAGACTCCCCCGCAGTTCGTGGTGTTCTCCTGGGACGGGGCGGGCGAGTTGGGCACCGGACTGTTCCCGCGATTCCTGGAGCTCGGCCGCACCCACGGCGCGCACATGACGTTCTTCCTGTCCGGGCTCTACCTCCTCCCGGAGGGGAAGAAGCGGCTCTACGATCCGCCGAACAACCCGGTCGGGGCCTCGGACATCGGCTACCTCACCGACGCCCACCTGAAGGAGACACTGAAGTACGTGCGTCAGGCCTGGCTGGACGGCCACGAGATCGGCACGCACTTCAACGGGCACTTCTGCGAGGGGCCCGGATCGGTGGCCAACTGGACTCCGGAGCAGTGGCGTTCGGAGATCGAGCAGGCGCGGGCATTCGTCACGTCATGGCGCACGCACACCGGCTGGCACGACCATCCGCCCCTCCCCTTCGACTACGACAAGGAACTCGTAGGCGGCCGCACCCCGTGCCTCCTCGGGCAGGCGAACCTGCTGCCGGTCGCGCGTGAACTGGGCTGGCGCTACGACGCCTCCTCGCCGGGCGGGCTGCAACGCTGGCCCAGGAAGCGGCACGGTGTCTGGGACCTGCCGCTGCAGAGCATCCCGTTTCCCGGGCACTCGTTCGAAGTGCTGTCCATGGACTACAACATGCTGGCGAACCAGTCCAAGAACTCGACGCGGGCACCTTCCTACAACTACCCGTACTGGCGCGCCCAGGCGACACAGGCCTACGTGGCAGGGTTCCAACGAGCATACGAGACCAACCGGGCGCCGCTGTTCATCGGCAACCACTTCGAGCAGTGGAACGGCGGCATCTACATGGACGCGGCGGAGGAGGCGCTCGGACAGATCGCCGGCCGGGAGGATGTACGTCTGGTCTCCTTCCGCCAGTTCGTCGACTGGCTCGACACCCAGGACCCCGCAATCCTCCGGCAACTCCGCACCCTCCAGGTCGGCGAGAAGCCGAGCGCCGGCTGGGCCGCTTTCCTGCACCCCGCCCAGAGGACCTGACAAGCCGGTCCTCCGGGCCGACGCCCGACCTGCCGGAAGTACGCGAGGCGCGTGGACAGGCCCGACAGGCCCTGTTGCCATGCCCGTTTCCCCTCTCGATTTCCTTGACCGTCCATCCGGTGAGAGCTGTTTCACGATCCCTTGGTTGCTTCGTGGAATAGTTTTTACATTCGAGCGTGGATGAGGATAGGGTTCAAGATCGCGACAGACCGGGCCACTGACCACGGATGGGGCGCGCGCTCCCGGAGTTGCTGTTTACGCAAGCCACTTTGGCGTTGTCGTCGTTGTCGTCCCTTGCACCAGGAGGTGTCATGCATTCTGCTCGGTTGTCTCGGGCCGCTCTGTTCACCGTGCTGCTCCTCACCGTCGAGACCGCCTGCACGAGTTCCGGCGGTCGCCCCGACGAAGCCCCCAGGCCTGGTGCGGTTTCGGCAGGAGACGCCTTGTTTCCCGCGTTGGGCAACAGCGGCTACGACGTCGCGCATTACGCGTTGACACTCGACTACGTCCCGGAGACCAACGAGCTGGCCGGCACCGCGGTGATCACAGCCCGGGCCGAACAGCCCCTGAGCCGCTTCTCCCTCGACCTCGCGGGCCTGAGCGTGCGCGACGCGAGCATCGACGGAGCCGACGCCGGGGTAAGCAGCAAGAAGAACAAACTCATCCTCACGCCCGCTCATCCGCTCAAGACCGGCGCGACCTTCACGACCACCATCCACTACTCCGGCACCCCGAAGATGTTCACCGCTGCGGACGCAAGCGTGGAGGGGTGGATCGAAACCGACGACGGCGCGGCAGCGCTCGGAGAACCGACAGGCTCGATGGCCTGGTTCCCGGGCAACCATCATCCGTCCGACAAAGCTCTGTACGACATCACCATCACCGTCCCCAAGGGCTACACAGCAGTCAGCAACGGCGAACTGACCGGGATACGGGACAAGGGGCGGCGTACGACGTCACGTTGGCATATGGGTGAGCCGATGGCCAGCTACGTCGCAACCGTCGTAGTGGGCAGCTTCGACATATCCACCACGACCACCGCGCAGGGGCTGCCGGTATACATCGCCATCGACCCCGACGAGGTCGAGGACTCCCCCGACATGGCCGAGCTGATCCCCCAGATCATCGACTGGGCAGGCAGCCGGTTCGGCCGCTACCCCTTTGCCAGCACCGGGGCGATCGTCGATCATCTCCCCGATCTCGAGTACGCGCTGGAGACCCAGACCAAGCCGTACTTCGAGAAGGCCCCCGACGAAACGCTGGTCGTGCACGAACTTGCCCATCAATGGTTCGGGAACTCCGTCACCCCTCGCTCCTGGCAGGACATGTGGCTGAGTGAAGGGTTCGCCACCTACGCCGAATGGATCTGGCAGGAAGACCAAGGCGACACGACCGCCGATGAGATCTTCAACGCCTTCTATGACGGCACCCACCCCGAAAGCGAGGGGATCTGGGACTTCCCTCCAGCGCAACCCCCAAGCGCCAAGCAGGTGTCCGACTCTCCCGTCTACGGACGCGGGGCCATGACCCTCCATCGTCTCCGCGAAACCGTCGGCGACAACAGCTTCTTCACCATCTTGAAGACGTGGACCGAACAACACCGGTACGGCAACGCCCACACCACCCAGTTCATCAAGCTGTGCGAGAAAGAGTCCGGCATGGATCTGACTGAACTCTTCGACACCTGGCTCTACGGCGAGGAAAAGCCGACTCTCGCGTAGCCGTTTCATCGAGTAGAGGACGGAAAAGGGCACAAGTGCACGGCCTACGGTAAATGGGGCGGGTACCGCCAGCCCGTCTCCTTCCACCCGTACCGGGGGAGAGAGCGTGGCCGGCGCGCTGGAGACGCGGACGCGCAAGTCTGCGGGCACCTGACACGCGGCTTTGCGTGTCCACGTGCGTTTCTTGGTCAGGACACGGCACGGACGTCCGCTCCTGTACACGTTCTGCCCTTCGGATGTCCCCGCACGGACCATGCCACCCCCTCCCGCACTGCCTGAGGAGAACCCTTGATCCGACGTTCGGCCCGTCCGGCCCGTCCGGCCCGTACGGTCGTCGCGGCAGCCGCCGCGCTCGCCGCCACCAGCGCGCTCACCGCCACGGCCATCGAGCCCGCCTCGGCGCACACGCCCGGACACCCGGCCGCCCGGCACGTCCTGCTGCTGTCGGTCGACGGCCTGCACCAGTCCGACTTGGCCTGGTACATCGCCCGCCACCCGCACTCGGCACTCGCCCGGCTCGCGGGAGGCGGCGTGGAGTACACACACGCGAGAAGCACCATCCCCTCCGACTCGTTCCCCGGCATGGTCGGCCAGCTCACCGGCGGCAACCCGGGCACCACGGGCGTCTACTACGACGACGGCTACGACGCCGCCCTGCTCCCGGCCGGCACCACCAAGTGCGCGGGCGCCGAGCGCGGCGCCGAGGTCGACCTCACCGAGGACCTCGACAAGAACAAGGACTCCATCGACGCGGGCCAGGGCCTGACCGGACTGCCCGGCAGCATCCTGAAGATGACCGGTCACGCCGCGAGCCTCATCGACCCGACGAAGCTGCCGGTCGACCCGAAGTCCTGCGCGCCCGTCTCCCCGCACGCGTACCTGCGGGTGAACACGGTCTTCGACGTGGCCCGCAAGGCTGGACTGCGGACCGCGTGGTCCGACAAGCACGTGGCGTACGACATCCTCAACGGCCCCTCGGGCAACGGCATCCAGGACCTGTTCGCGCCCGAGATCAACAGCACCGCCATCGGCTACCCCGCGGGCGACGACTGGACCAAGGACAACGCGGCGACCGAGCAGTACGACGGCTACAAGGTGCAGGCCGTGCTCAACGAGATCGACGGCTATGACCACAGCGGCACCCACAAGGTCGGCACCCCGGCGGTATTCGGCATGAACTTCCAGTCCGTGTCGACCGCCCAGAAGCTGCCAGCCTCCGACGGACTGGCCGGCGGCTACAAGGCCAAGGGGGTGCCCGGACCGCTGCTGGAGAAGAACCTCGCCTTCGTCGACAGGGAGGTCGGCGCGTTCGTCGCCGAGCTCGGCAAGCGGCACCTGGACGGCAGCACCACGGTCGTCCTGTCCGCCAAGCACGGCCAGTCGCCGACCGACCCGAAGGCGCTCACCCGCATCGACGACGGCCCCCTCCTGGACGGCCTCAACGCCGCCTGGAAGAAGGCTCACCCGGGCTCCGGCGACCTGGTCGCGCACGCCGTGGACGACGACGCCATGCTGATCTGGCTCACCGACCGCTCGCAGGCCGCCACCGACTTCGCCAAGGCGTACCTGCTCGCCCAGTCCGGCACCGGCAACGGCATCGACGGCAACGCCAAGCTCTTCACGGCGAGCGGCCTGAACGCCCTGTACGCGGGCGCGGACGCCGCCCGGTACTTCCATGTGAAGCCGGGTGACTCCCGCGTGCCCGACCTGTTCGGCATCACCCAGTACGGCGTCGTCTACACGGGCGGCAAGAAGAAGATCGCCGAGCACGGCGGCGCCCACGCCGACGACCTCGACGTCCCCCTCGTCGTCTCCGGCGCCGTCATCCCGCACGACGTCCGGGTCGCCGCACCGGTCGAGACCACCCAGATCGCCCCGACCATCCTGCGGCTCCTCGGCCTCGACCCGCGAGCCCTGGACGCCGTACGCGCCGAGCACACCCCCGCACTGCCCGTGCGCTGATCTCTCGGGCTGCGGGCTGGGGAGCCGCTCGCTGGGCTCCCCAGCCCCTGGCCGGTCCACAACACCACCGAGAGCGGCCGGCTCATAGCGCTGTGATCAGCAGGTGCGCCGCCAGTGCGGTGATCAGTGTGCTGGAGACAAGTGCGGTCAGGAGCCGCCCCCGGGTGCCGGTCACTGTTCGGCCGAGCAGTGCTCCACCGCTTGCCAGAAGCAGCTGCCAGCTTGCCGATGCGACGAAGGCCGCGAGAACGAACGCGGCTTGCTGGAAGTGGTCCTGAACGGCTGTGCCGCGACTGCCCAGCACGAGTGCCGCGAAGTAGATCACGGTCATGGGGTTCGTCATCGTGATCCCCAAGAGTCCCGCATACGCCCGGGCTGGGCTGAGGGGGATCTCATCGGTCCGGGTCGTCGGCTTGTGCTCGCGATAGTGGCGGATCGCCGTGGCGGCACTGCGGACAGCCAGCACGAGCAGTACACAGGCCGAGGCATACCGCAGGGGAAGCATGATCGGTTTGATCGTCGGGACGAGGGCGGCGCCGCCGAACGCGGCGATCAGGGCATACAGGCCGTCTGCGGTCGCGACGCCCAGCGCGGCACAGGCGCCGACTTTCCAGGACGTCCGAGCGGTCAGAGCCACGAGATAGGTCGCGACCGCTCCCACCGGGACGGCGATGCCGTAGCCGGCAAGGAGTCCCGCGGCCAAGGCGCCGGTCATGCCGGCAGGAGCGTCGGCCTTCGCGGTCGGCCCGGCTGCTGCTGGACTCGCACCGGCCGATCGGCGGAGGGCAACGGCAGCGGGGCGGTGGTCGTGATCATAGGCAGATCTTGTGGGTCATGCGGTTCCCGGGCAACCCGATTTTCCGGGAGCACATCAGTGGACAAAGCTGGCGAACATTGCGAGCAGCCGCTGTTCGGCACCGACGTGGCCTAGAGTCGCCGCATGCGACGAGGGACGGCACTGGCGGTCGCCGGGGCAGCGGCCCTGGCCTGGGGCGAGTGGTTGAACTGGCGCTGGTCTCGCGCACTCCTGGGGAGCGGTGGGGGCGCTTCCGAAGCCGTGGTGGTGCTGGGTTACCGAAACCCCCAGGCGACGGCGAACTTGATCAACCGCTGGCGAGTCCGTGCTGGAATTCGCTCGATCACCGGCGACAGTGCGCGTGACACTCGCGTGATCTTCAGCGGCGGCGCGACGACCAGCGGAGGCGCTGCGGAGGCGCGGTTGATGGCTGACTACGCGAAGTCGGTGCTCGAGTTCGACGGCACAGTGGTCCTCGAAGACCAAAGCAGGACGACATGGGAGAACGTCATGAAAGTGACCCCACTGCTCGAGGACGCCGACCGCATCAAAATCGTCTCCCAACCGGCTCATGCGCTCAAGGCCCGCGCGTACTTGCGGCGACAGCGCCCTGATCTTGCCGTGAAGCTCGTACGCGCGGATGACTACCGCCCCGGCGAGTGGATGATCGTCAAACCGCTGCTGGCTCTGTACGGACTCTGGACACTCCGCGGTCTCAAAGCCGGCGAGCGGAAGATCTCGCTCTAGCCGGCCGCTGGCGCGTGGTCGTAGCCGCGATCGGCCAACACGGCGTCCAGGCGGTGCCGGGGTCGGCCGCGCTTGCCTCTCACGGGCGCACGGCTTGAAGCAGCGGGATCAGCCCGGGCGACGTCGTTGCGATTGCCGCAGGCACGCGGGGGGGGAGCCGCCCGCGACGGGGAACGCGGGCGGTGCTCGGGTCAGTGACGGCCGGAGAAGAGGGTTACGGCCGTCTCGGCCACCAGGCCGGGGCGTTCCTCGTGGAGGTAGTGGCCGCAGCCGGGGACCACTTGGACGCGGAGGTCGTCGGCGTGGCGCCCGGCGTCAGTGATGACGCTCGGCGGCAGCATGAAGTCCCGCTCGCCGGCGAGGATCACGGTCGGCGTGGTCAGCCGGAGCCTCTTGTACCGGCCGAGGACCAGCTTGGCGATGTCCCGCAGGGCGAACGCGCGGTGCAGCGCCTCCCCGGCCCGCGCCCGGCCGGGCTCCTGGCTGGAGCGCACGAACTCCCCCATGGCACCCGGTGTCCATACGGCCTGCTCCACCACTCCCTTGCGCATCAGGTAGCGCGTGAAACCGGGCCGGTTGCGCAGCATCCAGCGGCCCAGCAGCGGCTGTTCCAGCACCGCCGTGTACCAGAACCGCCAGGACTCCGGCATCAGCCGCCGGTGCAGCGGCCAGGGGTGCATCATGTTCAGCGCCAGGTGGTGCCGGATCCGCTCCGGGGCCGTGAGACACACGTGGAACCCGGTCCACGCGCCCCAGTCGTGCCCGATGAGATGGACCCGGTCCAGGCCCAGTTCGTCCAGAAGGCCGAGCACGTCGGCGACCCGGCTGTCGGTGTCGTAGCCCTGGTGCGGGGCATCGGACCAGCCGAAACCGCGCTGGTCCACGCAGAGCAGCCGGTACCGGCCGGACAGCAGCGGGATCAGCTGCCGCCAGCCGTACCAGTGCTGGGGGAATCCGTGCAGCAGGACAACGGGTTCTCCTTGGCCGGCCTCCGCGATGTGCAGGCGCAGACCGCGCACGCTGACATAACGGTGGCGGACTCCGTCCAGTTCGGGCAACGGCGGGATGTGGTCCACGGTCTCCACGAGTGCTCCAGTCAGGTGTTGGAGGGAGCTGGTCGGCCTGTCAGGAGTCGCCAGGCGCGCGAAAGGTTCCGTCCGTCCCCCGATCGATGCCACCGGCGGGCTGCACGAGGTGTTCTTCCTGCGCCTGGCCCGCTCATGGCAGTCGGTATCCTGGGTTTTCCGGACTCGAACGAGGCAGCGTGGTGCCGATGCGCTCCCTGCTTCACCGGCTTTGAACGCCTGCGGGGCCAGGTGCGGCTCTCCCGCCGTACGACACAGAGGGGGCTACGGGGATGACCAGTTCGGGGAGCAGGGGCTGGCCGGCAGCCGAACTGGACACGGTGCGCCGCCTGAAGGTCATCGCGTCGGCCACCGGGCATCCGTCGTTCGCCGAGCGCCATTACGCCGTGCCGCTGGAGCGGCTGTGGTCCGTCGCCTCGGACCTGGAGCACGAACTCCCGCTCATCGTCACGGGATTGCGCTCCTTCTCCGTCACCGAGGCCGACGGTGAGCGGCTGTCGGGCGAGGCGGTCAGCGTCCTCGGGGTCCGGGAGCGGTTCGACGTCGTGCTGCGCCCCGGCTGGTGCCTGATGCAGGGCAAGGTGCTGACCAGCGGCATGGCCGCCACCGCGGACGGCGACGGCTGCCGGTTCGCCTTCTTCACCAGCCTGCGGCTTCCCGGCGGCGGTGTGCTCGACCGGCTGCGCGGACCGTGGTCCGCGCGGCGGGCCGAGGACCTGCTCGACCGGCTCGGGGTCCGGGTGGCAGCCCGGTCAGCCCCAGGCCGAGCGGAATGACCGCCGGGCCCGGAACAGCCGGGAGCGGACCGTCCCCACTGGTATCTCCAGCAGCTCGGACACCTCCTGCTCGCTGAGTCCCTCCGCATGACGGAGCATCAGCACCGCCCGGTGCTCGGGTGTCAGCCGGTGCAGGGCGTCGGCGATGTCGGACGCCAGGTGGATTTCTCCGGAGGCGGGCACCTCCTCTCCTTCCATGGACACCGTCGGCTGCCGGCGACGCCGCCTCGCGAACTTCAGTGCCTCACGCACGGCGATCGCCCGGACCCAGCCGAACAGGGCTGCGGGTTCCTTGAGTTGGCGAATGCTGCGGAAGACCGCGATGAGGGTCTCCTGTGCCGCGTCCGCACCGTCCTGCAGGGCTACGGGCCCGCAGATCCGTCCGACGTAGGGGGCGAGAACGCCGAGCAGTTCGTCCATCGCCAGCGCGTCGCCGCACTGCGCCCCCTCGACCAGGCGGGCGAGTAGTTGCGGATCGTGGAACGTACTCGTGTTGCCGTCCCCCGTCACCGCGTCCCTGCCTCCGGCCCCGCCACACCCCTGAGGGCACAGAAGGGGAATGCCCGCGGCAATGCACTCACCGGGTTTCTCGCGCACAGGAAGCACAGAACCATGAATTCATAACCCCGTTGATGGCGAATTGGACAGCACGCACACCGCCCGCAACCCTAGCACCGGGCTCAGAGGCCCCGGGAGGCCGAAAACCCCGGAACGGCAGCCGCCCGGCGGGGAACGAAATCTGCAGCACGGAACGCGGCAGCGCGGGCACCCGCCGAAAAAGGCCACGGAATCCTACGCAGCTGCGAAGTTGAGCTCCAGGCAGAGGCGGCCGCCGGCACATGCCCCCCCCGATCCCGGCATGAGTTCCGGCCAGAGCGCAAAAAGCCGGGAGTACCAGGGCTCTCCCGCACCTCCTTCCCACCGTAGCTCCCGAACCGACACCGCCCTGGTGCCGCTGGAGCATCGACGACCAGGAGAGGAGAACGACAGATGACAACCGCGCGAGCGGGCACCCACGAACAGGGCCCGCCGTCCCCGCAGAGCGCACCGGAGGATCCGTGGGCCACAGCGGCCCCGCTCGTCCTGGCCGCGCAGTCCGGTGACGTCATGGCGCTCAACGACCTCCTGAGCCTGCTCACCCCGTATGTGAGCAGGCTGTGCCGACCGATCGCCCTGGGCCACAACGCCGACGCCGTCCAGGAAGCGCTGATCGCCGTCTTCCAGGGCCTGCCCCGGCTCAAGGATCCGCGCGCCCTGTACGCGTGGGTGCGCACCATCACGGTGCGCGAGGCGGTGCGGGTGGCCCGCCGGACGGAGCGGGAGACCCCGGTGAGCGAGTTCGACGACATCGCCTGGCCGGACAGTCCAGAACTGGCCGTGGACATACGGGACGTCCTGCGGCGCATGTCCACCGAGCACCGAGCGGTCCTGGTCCTGCGCGAGCTGGAGGGCATGGACGAGCGGACGGCGAGCGACATACTCGACATCTCCCGCGGCACGCTGAAGTCCCGGCTGCACCGTGCCCGTCACAGTTTCCGAAAGGCGTGGGCGCGATGAACCTGAACGGGACTGTGGCCGAGCTCGACCCGGTGCGCCGGCTGCGTGTCATGGCTGCGGGGCTGAACGCGGTCATGTATGCGGAAGCGCATGTGGACCTGCCGATGCGGGACATCTGGGCCGTGGCGAGCGACCTGGAGGGCGAACTGCCCCACCTGGTACCGACCCTGCGTGCCTTCCGCTGCCGTCCGGCCTCGGGTGACCGCCGGCTGGCCTGGGCGTACGGTCCGCTCGGCCACACCGCCCGGTTCGACGTGCTGCTGCAGACGGGATGGTGTCTGATGCAGAGCCGCTATGTGGTCGGTGGCATGGCAGCCGTACCCGAGGGGCGTGGAACCCGGTTCGCGGTGCTCGGTGGGATGCGCCAGCCCTGGTCCGCACCCGTCCAGCGGGCGCTGCGCCCTGTCGGGCGCTCCCGGGGCCTGCTGATGGTGGAGCGCGCCGTCCGGCGTGCCGAGCTCCGCCGCGGCCGGAAGCCGGCCTGAGCCGGCGCCGGGCAGCAACGCCCGGATCACGGACCTCTGCTCAGATCGCGGGACCGTACCCGCATGGCCCTGTGCCGACGCGACACCCCAACCACCAAGCGGCTGACGGCACTCTGGTACCACTCTTCGTCAAGGTCGTTTCGACACGGCTTCGGGAGTCACCCTCGGCACTTCGCCTCCGGCGATCGTGGCGGGCGCGTTTCACGCCCGCCACGTGTGGATTCACGTGTGGTTTCACGTGTGAATCGGTGCCGGGCGGCGGCGGTCGCCGCCGGGAGCAGTGGTCAACCCGTGTGGACCTTCAGTGCCGTCCGGACGGCGGATTCGAGGGCGCCTTCGATCCAGGCGGGCTTGATGGATGTGTGGTCTCCCGCGAAATGCAGCGACCCTTCGGAGGCGGGGATGTCGGGGAACAGTTCTGTGTGCTGGCCGGGGAACAGCACGGATGCCTCCCCGTAGGCGTAGTGGTCGCGCATCCACGACTGGGTCTTGCACTTGGTGGTGAAGAAGACCTCGCAGCGGCGGCCGTAGATGGCCTGTACTCCGGCGAGCGCGCGCAGATATCGCTCGTCGTCGGTGTAGGCGTCCCACTTGAGAGCGTCGTCGGACCAGCTGTAGGAGGCGAGCGTGATGCCTCCGTCGCCGATTTCCGTACCTCCTGAGTGCTCGAAGTAGACGAAGCGGTTGGCGTTGTCGCTCACGGAGCCGCCGCCGCGGGTATGAGCGGCTTCGGGCTCACCGCTCATGACGGGGCGGAAGGCGGTGAAGCACTTCTTGAGTTTGTCGGGGATCGTCACCCCGAGGTCCTTCACGGACTTGTGAGCACCGAGGTACGTGCCATCCTCGACCCGGCCCGCCTTGTACTTGTCGTAGAGCTTGTGCTCGATGGAGTTCAGCGCCTCCTTCCACTGCTCCTCGGTGAACTCCCACCAGCGGCGGGAGAATTCCAGCAGCACCTTGGTCGCGGCGTCGTAGTGCAGTTCCGTGATGGCCCGGCGCTTGCCGTAGGTGAGCGGCGGGTCGAAGGCCACGTGGCGCAGTCCGGAGAAGGGCACGGTGATGATCGCCTCGTCGCCCTCGAAGACCTCTGTGACACCCCCGTTGCCGGTCTGGCAGTCCTCGGAAACGGTGTGCACCTTCACTTTGCCATCGTGGTGTTCGATGCGTACGGCACGCCTGTCGAGCCTCACCTTGCCCTTCACGGGCGCGTACAGCGCGTCGGCGAGCAGTGCGGTCCCGCCCTTGATCTCCCAGAACTTGGTCTTGGGGTCGATCAGGGCGCTGGACAGGAAGCTGTGCAGGAAGGAGAGATGCAGCCGAGAGGTCAGGTTCTGGACGGTACCGATGAGGTCGATGGTCCTGATGTCGAGCTTGGCGACTTCGGTGAGGTACCGGTACATGGACCAGTGGCCGTACCTCTTGAGGACCTCGACCCAGCCGTTGACGAGGGCTGTGCCTTCCTTGCCCCGGATGAGCTGGTGTGCGGGTTCGAGGGCGTCTGCGAGGATTGCGGAGGCGGTCTTGGTGCGGTTGGGGCCCGTGACACCGAAGGTGTCGTTGATCTTTGCGGGGTTCTTCTCGTAGTCGGCCCGGCGCATATGGACGCCATTGACGTGGATCCAGGTGCGGTTGGCCTTCTTCGTCGGGTTCTTGACCTCCACGTCCACGAGGTAGAACTCCTGGAGCGGGAGGCCGTGCTTCTTCAGCAGTGCCATGAGGAGGGGGTGGCTGTCGGGCAGCCGCATGGCCCCGGCTTCCGCGTACTGCTTGGGGTCGGCGAAGGGCTGCTCCCCGTTCTCGTGGCCGCCCTTGCGGAACGTCTTGATACGGCCCCCGACCCGATTGCCGTTGGCTTCGATCACGGTGACATCGTGGCCCGCCCGGTTGAGCAGGTCGGCGGCGAGCAGCCCGGCCGGCCCGGCCCCGACGATCAGGACCCGCTTCGTCGCCTTCGCCCGGCTGGCGGGCAGGCCGTTCTCGATGGCCTTCAGGTAGGCCGGGACGAGGGGTTGGTCGTGCTCGTCGTAGACGGTGATGGCGCGCGCGACCGTGGTGTACGCCCGGGGATCGGTGCCGGGCGGCGCCTCTGCCGGCACCGTCGAGGGCGCGGTGGCGGGGCTCAGCGCGGTCGCGGGCGCGACGGAGGCGGCGGTGAGTCCGGCAGCGAGCGCCGAGGCACCTGTCGCCGTGACCACAGCGCGCCGCGAGGGCTGTGAGGCCGGCGAAGCACTCGACGCAGGCTGCTCCTCGCCTGACACGTCTGTGTTCCGCGTGGTCGCCGGAGTCATGTCGGGATTGCTCATGTTGTGTGAACGCATGGCTCATCACACTTGGCATACGAGCGACACCAAGCCAGCGCCTTCACACGGACGGGGACGGTAAACCACTCCCACGGCTACAAGAAGCGCCAGCCGGTCAACGGGCCTACGGGAGGCGGGTGTTGACTCTCACGGCTCTCAGCTCAGCACCCTGAACCTCAACATCACCACTGCGTGCAGACCTTACGACCGTGCGGGTTGGTTGACGATCAGAAGGGTGATGTTCGCGGGCCGGAAGCCCAGAAGGGCATAGATGCGGGCGACTGTGTCCTCGGCATAGGCGAGGAAGACGGTCCTCACCCCGTGGTTGCGGGCATGGACGGTCAGGGCCGCGGTGACGGCCGCGGCCAGGCCCTGGCGGCGAGCGGTGGGGAGGGTGGCGACGCCGCCGATCTCGGTGGTGCCGTCCGGGGCAAGGGCAGCGATGAGTGTTTTGTGCCTGGCGCGGATGGTGTGCCGGATCGCCTCGACCGTGCCGTCCGCGGCCAGTTCCTCAGCCGCCGCCGACAGTTCCGCGAGGCCCGCGAGGCCCACAGCGGTGCCCGGCTCGGCGAAGGCCAGGCGAGGGAGAGTGAGTACTTTGGGCAGAGCCGGGTCGTCGGCCGTCAGCACGCGGAGCGTGACGCCGTCCGGCAGGAGCTGCGGAGGCACTTGATGGTGCGGGTCGAGGGCCATCAGCGGGCGTTCTTCCACCGGCAGGCCGACGGCCTCGATACGGGCACGTAGCGTCGGGGCTGCCCCGGCGAGCGGCTCGGACCGCCGTTAGTAAGGGGTTCCTGGTTGCTTGCGCACGAACAGCCGTAACGAGCGGCACTTCAGTCCTCTTCTGCGCTCGACAGAGCGTCGGTGATCATGCGGGTGGCGAAGTCGGGGTCGTCGGTGAGGCGGTTGATGTGCTCCGCGAGCAGGAAGGCGGTGACTTCCAGGGGAGTCATCTCGCTCTGAGTCCAGTATCCGTACTGTTTACGCCATAGGCTGGGGCTCAGGCCGGTGCCCGCGGCGACGACCAGGCCGGCCATGGTGGGAATGGCCTCGGGGCGGACACTCTTGGGCATCATGCGCATCGTGGCCACGAGGTTGGGCACCACGTACTCGATGACGTCCTTGTCGTGGTCCTCGTAGGCCATCCGCAGCCACTTCATGAACATGAAGATGAGCGTGCACGCGCCGTCCAGCACGTCATTGGCTCCCTTGGGGCCCAGTGACGCGGCGAACTGGTCGATCAGCGCCCGTTGTTCGGGGTCGGCCTCCGTCTTGCCGTCGTAGATGCCTCGGAGCCGGGAGTCGATCATCATGAGCGCCGCGCTTACATCGCCGGCGGGAGCGTGCTGGGGGTCGCAGGGCGATGACACAGGGTTCCTCCTCGGGTGACCACGGTGCGCAGCGCGGTGTATCCGTACAGTAGACGGTCGATGAGACAGGAATCTGCCGAATCCCGGCGAAGGGGCCTCCTGTTGGGAATGGGCGAGCCGGCTGCGCCGGCCGGCAGAGACGAAGCGGATCGGGAGGCCGATCTGGTCGACGGTCATTTGCGCTCATCGTGGTTCGACCGGAGTGATGGGAGGCCCGCGTGCAATAGGGCGCGGCTGACAGCGCGGGGCAGCCGGGGAGTTCCTTGGGAGGCCGTAATGGTCGATCTTGGTGAGTTTGTCCGAATGTGACCTTGCGCAACGCTCTTCAGGACAAGGTGTCAATCCTGCTGCGAACCTTGTTCACGATCGTCGCCGGGAGCGTCGCGTATCCCTCGAAACTCAAGTCCTGCTGGCCTCCCGTGCCGGCGATGTACGTCAGGAACGCCTTGGTGGCGGACCACGTCGCCGGCTTGTTGCCCTTGTCGCAGACGATCTCGTAGGTGACCATGTCGATCGGGTAGGCGCCCGGGGCCTTGGTCGCGTAGTCGAGCTTCAGCACGAGGTCGCCACCGGAACCCGCAGCCGTGGATGCGGCGATCGCCTTGGAGGCCGTGAGGACACTGGCGTCGACCGGAGAGGAGGCTCCGGTGGCGATCGAAGCCGTGGACACGTTGCGAGCGAGTGCGTACGTCAGCTCGACGTAGCCGATCGCGCCCACGGTCCCTTTCACCTGTTCGACGACGCCCGAGGAGCCCTTGGCGGACTGGCCGCCCTTGGCCGTCCACTGCTTGCTGTGCCCGTACGGCCAGGCGCTTGGTGCGGCGGCGCTCAGGTAGGAAGTGAAGTTGTCCGTCGTACCTGAGGAATCGGAACGGTGTGATGCCCGAATCTGTGTCGACGGCAGCTTGGTGCCGGGGTTGAGCTTCGTGATCGCTGGGTCGTTCCATTTCGTGATCTGCGAATCGAAGACCTTGGCCAGGGTGGGAGCGTCCAGGACCAGTTTGCTGACTCCTGGCAGATTGAAGCCGATGGCGATCGGGCCGCCGACCATCGGCAGGTGGACAGCTCGGCCGCCGTGGGAGCAGACGGCCTTGGACTGGCTGATCTGGGCAGCGCTCAGTGCGGAGTCGGAACCCGCGAAGGAGGTTCTGCCCTTGAGGAAATCGGTCTGGCCGGCGCCGGATCCATTGCCTTCGTAGCTGATCCGGGTACCGGGACATGCCCGCGTGTAGCTCTTGATCCAGACCTTCATCGCGAACTCCTGCGCGGTCGATCCGGAAGCCGATAGCGTGGCTGGCTTGCCGCATTTGACACCACTCGCACCGGAGGTGGCGGACGAGGCAGTCATGGACGACGTGTTGGCGGGCCGGGAGTTACCGCTCGAGCCACAAGCCGTCAGAAGCAGGGCACTGGAGACGACTGCCGCACCGACCGACAGGCCACGCGTCCCACCCTTTGGCTGAAGCATCACTCTTCGGCTCTCCTTATCTATGGACCTGCAGTCCGGCCCAGTACGTGGATGTGGTGCCGCATGATCTCTGTGGTTCGGATGAGCTTCGATGCCTGCGGGCTAAGCCACAGGACCGTGAATCGGGCAGCGACCACAACACACGCCCTCGATCACTATAAGCAATAATGTGAATGCTCTGAGTAATGCCAGGGCGGATGTCCCGCGGCATCGCGTGCCCCATGGGGATCAGGCAGCGTGCATGAAGCTGATTGCCAGTCAGGTGGTGACGATCTCGACGGGGACGCCGAGTGCCTCGATCGCCTGGATTTCGTCCTCGGGAGTGGCGTCGTCGGTGAGGACCAGGTCGTAGCCGGTGGCGTCGCCGTAGCAGTGGGTGGCCGTGCGGCCGAACTTGCTGTGGTCGACGGGGAGGACGCGACGCTCGGCCGCGCTCTGCAGGGCTTCCTTGAGGTCCGCCCACGCCTGGTCCGGGTGGGACAGTCGGCCGCCCTGGATGGCGGTGGCCGAGGAGAACATCACGTCGGCCCGGATCCGGGACAGGTGGCGCAGCGTGTCCGTGCCGGCGCACGCCTCGAAGTCGGCACGGAAGGCGCCGCCCAGCAGGATCACCCGCGTGCCGGGCGCGGCGTCGGCGCCGCCGACGAGACCCGCGATGCGGAGCGAGTTGGTGACCACGGTCAGGCCCTCGATCCGGGTCAGCCTGCGGGCGAGCGGGAAGAGCGTGCTGCCGCAGTCCATGAGGACCGTCTGCCCTGGCTTGACCTCTCGGATGAGGCGTTCGGCGAACGCTTCCTTCGTCTCGATGTCGAGGTACTCGCGGAACCGCGTGGCGGTCTCGAGCGTGACGTTCGGCAGGGCGACGGCCATGCCGCGGCGCTTGTGCAGCAGCTGCCGGGATTCCAGGTTGGCCAGGTCTCGATGCACCGTCATGGTGCTGACCTGCAGGTTCTCGGCCAGAGTGTCGATCCGTACGGCGCCTTGGGCGATGACCTGCTGCAGCAGCCTATGCCGGCGCTGCTCGACGTCGGCCTCGGTCCCCCGGCTCGGCCTCATCTTCTGATCCCCCTCGACTCGACGGTGGTGCGCTCGACTCGGTACGTTATAAGGCCTCCAAACATCACACACTTTCTGTGAGATTTTGGCAATCCGTTGACAGGAATCGCTCCGGGTGGCTTTCATCGAGGGCACGTCGCCGCGGCATGAACCCAGGTGCCGCACCTGCACGGAGGTATCCCCGTGGCCCAGAACCTCGCTCCGACCCGGCCCCCGCGCACGGAGTACGGCTCGCTGCCCTCGCCACGGCGCTCGCTGTCCGACCGGACGGGCCTTCCCCGCGCCTTGGTATGGGGGTACCTCGGGTTGGTGTGGGGGCACCTCGGGCTGATCATGTTCCTGATCGGAGACTTGGTGGAGGCTGGGTATCCCCCGCCGCCGTACCTCGTCGGCCCGGGGTTCTCCGAGAGCGGCGTCGGCCTCGTCTTCACCGTCTACGGCATCGCCGCTGCGGTCGGCGCCTTCCTCGCGGGTGCTCTCCCGGACGGCTGGAAGCCGCGCCGGGAGAGGGCTGGCCGGCGCCGCCTTCTGGGGGCTGTTGCCGCCCGGACGGCGTGCTGTGAAGAGGACGCTCCCCGGCAGGTTCGCGATCCTCGCCGAGAAGCCCAACGTCACCATGGGCGCGCGCGTCCCGCTCGTCACCACCCCGTCGCAGTTCGGCATCTGGGTCTCTGTGCCGGTGTTCTTCACTCACCGGCTCGGGTCAGCGCTGGAGGAGTGGCCGCGTCTGCTGACGGTGATGATGGGCATGAATCCGGCGTTCGTCGTGTTCTTCAGTGCCCTCGGCGACCGGTGGAGCCAGCGCGGGACGGCTGGCTGGCTCGGCGGTGTGCTCTCCGCCGCCGAGTACTGCCTGGACCTGTACTGCCTGGACGTGTACTGCCTGCCGGTGGCGGTCGGCCACAACTTCCTCGTGGCCGCCGTCGCGGCCGGGGCCTTCGGCGCGGGCATGGCGAAGTACGTACCGTTGCCTCCGCTCCTGACGGCCCCGACCCCTGAGCACAAGGGCCAGGTCATGTCCGTCTGCAGCCTGGGGCCGGGCGAGCGTGGCACTGGGGCCGTTGACCGGCACACCGTTCATCGAACCGCTCGGCGTCCAGGGTGTGCTGAGGATCTACGCCGGACTGCACTTGAGCAGAAGGGTCCTGGCGCTACTGCGCCCCGAACCGTACCGGCAGCACCCAGCACCCAGCTCCCAGCTCCCGCGACAGGCTCCGCCTTCTGGGACACCGCCGGCTGACGGGAAGCGCGGAATTCACAGCCACCGCGGCCGCGTCCCGGGTCGCGCCGGAGGCAGAAGCCGTGGGCACCGGAGCGGCTCACCGCCAGTTGACCGACGTACGGCTTCCAACCAGCACCCGCGACAGATCTGCGCAGCGCTCCCCACGGCCGCGGTGGTACCGGCGTCTCCCTGGGCGGCCTGCCCCGGCCCGAAACGTCCACGCGTGGACGTCGTGCGAACCACGGACGGCCGAGCAGCCGGTGACTTCCGTGACAGGACAGGACAGGTGACGGTGCGAGGAGTTCATGGTGACCCTGCTGGAACGCTCCGCGGAGCTGGGCGCATTGGGCTCGCTGATCGAGCAGGCATGCGACGGCGAGTGTGCGGTGGCATTGATCGAGGGCCCGGCCGGGGTCGGCAAGAGCGCCCTTCTGGCGGCGGCAGCGCGCGATGGGCACGATCGAGGGCTCATGGTCCTCCAGGCCCACGGCTGCGACCTGGAGCGGTGCATAGCATTCGGTGTCGTACGCCAGCTCCTTGAACCGGCCATGGTTGCGTCCGGCTCCCTAGGACTTCCCGCTCTGCCGACCGGTGCCGCCGAAGCCGCCCGGGCGGTCTTCGAGCAGGCGGCCGGTCAGGGCTGGCCCTGTGCCGACTCAACGGACGTCCCCTTCGCGCAGTTGCACGGGCTCTACCTGCTGGCGTTGCGGTTGGCGGAGCGCCACCCATTGCTGGTGCTGGTCGATGACGCCCACCAGACCGACCCGTGCTCGCTCCACTGGCTGACCTACCTGGCCCGCCGGTTGAGGGGCAGCCGGATATCGCTCGCCATCGCGGTGCGCACCGACCGGAGCGACATCGAGGACAGCGTGGTGGCCGAGCTGTCCGCTCACCCGGCCTGCCGGCGTCTGCGGCCCGCGCCGCTGTCACCGGCCGCCGTCACGCAGTACCTCACCGACGGGTTGGGGGCTGACCTCGACACAGAGGTGGTGACCCTGTGCAGCCTGATCACGGGCGGCAATCCGTACCTCGTGCGGGTACTCGCCGAGAACGTCGCCCGCAGTGGGATCTCCCCGGTGCGCTCCGAGTTGCCGCGGCTGACCGCGCTGGCACAGCGGCTGCTCGCTCACCACCTGCCGGTCCTGCTGCGCCGGCACTCGTCATCGGTCGCGCCCGTGGCCACCGCGGTGGCCACTCTCGAACGCATCACCAGCCTGCCGCTGCTGTGCGAGGTCACCGGGCTCGACGCCCTCGCCGTGTCCGGTGCACTCACCGTGCTCGAGCAGGCCGGCCTCGCGGAGCCGGGTCCGCCGTGGCAGCTTCGGCACCCTCTGATGCGGGAAGCGTTTCAGCTCCGGACCAGTACGACAGCGCGCAACGAACTGCGGGCCCGAGCGGCCGATGCCCTGCTGGCTCTCGGAGGCGACGAGAGGGAGGTGGCGGAACTCCTGCTCGCCACCGAGCCGGAGGGGCACGCGTGGCGCGTACGGGTGCTGCGCGCGGCGGCCCAACACGCACTGGACCGGCACGAGTTGGGCGACTGCCGCGCGTACCTTTGCAGGGCGCTGAGTGAACCGCCCGGCCAGGCCGACCGGCTGGAGATCCTGGCTCAGTTGGGCATCGCGGAAGTGCAGACGAACCCGGCCGCGGCCGTCGAGCATCTGCGCGCGGCCGTGGAGCATCTGGAACCCGTGGACAGAGTGCGTCTGGTCCCGCACCTGGCCGAGGCGCTGACCCGAACGGGCCGCAGTGAGGAGGCGGTCGCTCTGCTGGACACGCTGGCGGCCGAGATTCCCGACGCGGACCGTGAGTCACTGTACCGGCTGTGGGCGCAGGGCATCCTTCTCCTGCTGGAGGACACCCCGCGGCTCGCGGACGACTGGATCGGCCGGGGCGGTATCGGCGACGACCTGCCCGGTGACACCCCCGGTCAGCGCCTCCTGCTCGCGGCGCTCGCGGTGAAGACCTTCCTCACCGGCCAGTGCTCCGAGACCGCCGCCAAACTCGCCGAGCGTGCCCTGGCCCAGTTCGGCCCGCCCGCGGACCCCGTGCTCACGGGCACCTTCGCGGTCAGCGCACTGCTGAACGCCGACCGGCTGACCGAGGCCGAACACTGGTACCAGCACGTGGCCGTTGCCGGACCGAACGAGCAATCGCCGTCGCTGCTGGTGTCCGTGCGCGCGAAGCTGGCCCACCGGCTGGGAGACCCCGAAGGGGCCCTGGCCCACATCGGACAAGTTCTCGATCCGGCATCCGCCGACCAACGCTACTGGCCGTACGCGACGGCCTTGGCCGTCCACGCCTTGCTGGACCTCGGCGACGTCCGGGAAGCCGCCCGCGTGTGCCGGGCACCGTTCGAAGGTCCGGTCGGCAAGCACTGGAGCTGGACGGCGCTGCTGGCCGCTCGGGCCCGGCTGAGGCTCGAACAGGGGCAGCCCGAGGCCGCTCTGGCCGACCTGGAGGAGTGCGGCCACCGCCAGACCGAAGGCGGTTACGACAATCCCGCGCTCGTCCCCTGGCGCTCCGAAGCCGCCTTGATCCACCAGCGCCTCGGTCATCGGGCCACCGCGGCCCACCTGGCCCGGCAGGAGCTGCAGCTGGCCCGCGCCTGGGGCAGCCCCCGGACCGTCGCCACGAGCCTGCGCGCCCTCGGGCTGCTCAGTACGGGCCCGGCCGCCATCGCCGCACTGACCGAGGCGGTCACCCTTCTGGAATCGACACCGGCTCGCATCGACCTGGCCCGCGCTCTCACCGACCTGGGTGAACTCCTCTCCGCACACGGGGACATCGACGCATCCCGCACCCGGCTCCGACAGGCTCTGGACCTGGCCGAAACCACACATGCCCGGCCCCTGTCCGAACGCGCGCACCGCGCCCTGCTCGCGACCGGCGCCCGCCCACGCCGCAAACGGCAGTCAGGCGTGTCTGCCCTCACCGGCAGAGAATGCCGTATCGCCACCCTGGCCGCCGAGGGAATGACCAACCAGCAGATCGCCACAGAGCTGTTCGTCACCCGCCGCACCGTGGAATTCCACCTCACCCGGGCCTTCCGCAAACTCGGCATCACCACGCGAAAAGACCTCCCGCGAGCACTCGCCGGCATCGATCAGCCCTAACTTGACTCTGTCGGGGATCTTGGTGTCGTCGGAGTCAACTACCCAGGGTTCGCCAGGACTTCGGGCGAGGGATCTCGCGCTGGTCGAGGTAGTTCTGGAAGGCAGTCGGCCGACGGGGTGTGGGGGCTTCCTCAGCCGGTGACAGTCCGCCGAGGCGCTCGATGTTGACGGCGATGGCCGTCAACACGTGCTGGACGTGGACCTTTCCCTGTCCTCGGTAGCGGCAGCGCCGCATGCCGTGTCCGCGGGCGAACTCGTTGACCGTGCCTGCCACTCCGGAGCGAACCGCGTATCGGGCCTTCCACTCGGGCGTCTGCTGTTCGGCGCGGACGCGGAGTTGCAGGTCACGGAGCTCGCGCGGGGGAAAGCCCACGGTGCGGGCGCTGTCGGCGGTGCTGGTGCACTGCGTGCGTGCCGGGCAGGGACGGCACTGGCTCTTGGTGAACCGTGCCACGATCAGCGGGGTCGCGGTGGGCGAGGAGGTCGGGTAGGGGCCGTGCCAGCCCACTCTGACCTGCCCCTGGGGACAGGTGACCTGCTGACGATCGAAGTCGATATGGAAGTCGTCCCGGGCGAAGCCCTCGTTGCGGCGATGCTGGTGCGTGGGGTTGCTCTTCAGCGGTCCGGAGACGGTGACCTGGTGTTCACGGGCAGCTTGTTCCAGGTGGGGCAGGGAGGTGTAGCCGGCGTCGACCAGGTGCTCGGCGGGCAGCAGCCCGCGACGAGCCAGGCGGGTGTGGATGCCGGGCAGGATCTTGCTGTCGTGGGTGGTGGCCGCGGTGGTGGCGACATCCGTGATCACGTTGGGGCCGTCGGGAGCACAGGTCTCGGTCAGGTGGGCGGTGAACCCCTTCCAGCTGATGAGGTGTCCGTGCCGTGCGTAGCGGGCCGAGGTGTCGTAGGGCGAGACGATCGCCCTCGACGACGGCGGCAGACCCGCCCCGCCTTCCTTCTCGGCGGTGCGCCAGCGCAGGTGCCCAGCAGCATCACGGTGATAGTTCTGCATCATGATCTGCCGCAGAGCCTGAACACGAGGACCGGACATGCGGTCCGCTCCGTACCGGTAGAGGTGTTCCAGGAGCCGGACGGTGCGGCGCGAACCGCCTCGGTGATCAGCTCCAGGCGGGTCAGGTCACGCACCGCGGCCAGAACGTGGGTGGAGTCGGTCCGCTGAGTGGTGCGCTCGCGCACCAGTCCGGCCTCCTTGAGGCGGGCCAGCGCGAGATCGAGGAGCCGGTCAGCACGGCCGTCTTCAGCGAGACGATCACGGAAGTCGGCCAGCACACTGTGATGGAAACCGGGGTCGTCCAGCTCCATGGCCATCGCATATTTGAAGTCGATGCGGCAGCGGACCGCCTCGGCGGCCTGCCGGTCGGACAGACCGAGCAGGAACTGCAACACAGACGGTGGCCAGTTGAGCGGGCGAGAGACCCGGACGCCCGTCCCGCGGGTACCAGTCGGCGAAGTCCTCGTCGCACCACAGCCCATCGAGGCGGTCACGCACCCATATCGCCGTCGTGCCGCCCGGGTTACTCGCCCACGCAACCTGCGCAGTCAGAGACGGGACCTGCTCACCGGAACGGGGACGAAGGGACAACGAGCACCTCGACAGATGTATCGGTCGGCGGAACTACACGAGCATGCCCGTCGATCTTGCTGCCGCACCGGGAAACTCCAAGATCCCCGACAGAGTCAGGCTAAGGGCTGTCCCGTAAACGATCTCTCACTTGTATTCGAGACTGCTCGCTGTCTGGTCGCCCCGTGAGAGTGAGACTGTGCGCGATGCCAAGCGTGGGATGGAGGACTCCGTCGCCTTTCAGGCAGGAGCTGCGGAGGATCTTCATCGTGTGGCTGGTACGGCCGGTGCCATCTTCGGTGATGACGAGGTCATCCTGGGTGGCGCGGTAGAAGTCCCTCTGTCCGGACACGTCATGCCCTGCTGCGCACGCTGGCGCGCACCGGCCTGCGGGGCTCGCTCAGCGAGGGCAAACTGGCTGTTCGGCTGTCCGAGCTCCCCCGAAGGCCACGCTCGTCGTCAATACACTGCTGACCCAGGCTGGGAGGCCGGTGCAGAACAGTCCCAGGATGCGAAGTCCTGACGAACCGCATCAGTGTATCGGGGGCAGGCCTGTGTCGCTGGAAGGGAAGTTGTACAGGCGTGCTCTACCAGTAGTGGCGTCGGCCGCCGACCGCGTGGCCGAAGGAACCGAGGAGGAACAGGACGACTCCGATGAGGAGCAGGATGATCCCGATCGTCCACAGGATGCCGATGTTCAGGACGAATCCGACGACGAGCAGGATGATGCCAAGTGCGATCACGGCGTTCTTCTTTCTCTCCGGCCGGTGTGCCGGCCGCTGTGAGGCGGGATGCCGTTCACTTCCTGGACCCGTTGCGCCTCGCCTCACGGGTGTGTTTGTCAGGTGGTGAGCAGGCGGTTGAAGAACGAGCGATAGTGGCGCAGGGCCCTGCGCAGAGCTTCGGTGTCGACCTGCTCGCCTCGGCGCCACTGCTCTTCGAGGTTCTTCTTGTGCTCGTCGAACATCGTGGCGAGCGTCTGCATGACCTTGGCGACCAGGTTGTCCGCGGCCTGTACCGCCTGGCGAGGATCGTCAACGAAGGCACCCTGGATGTTCTCCCACTCCTTACGGAAGCCTTCCTCGTCCTGCGATGTCAGCAGTTGCGGCATCTCGTCGGCGTCTGTGGTCCGTGCGCCCGCCGCCTCGTCCGCCGCGGGGGTGGCCCCGTCGCGGGACGCGAGGTCGTGGGCCGCATCCGTTCTGTCGTCGCCCTCGCTCGGGTAGACCGGGGGCGGTGGAGTGGTGTTCGACGCTGCGTCGGCCTTGCGGGGCTGGGCGAGGTCCTCCGTGGACAGCCCGCTGTCACGAGTGTGCGGTGTGTCGTCGCGTTGCATGTCTCCTCCGTGTCCGTTCGGTCCCGGCTGCCCGAAGGTCAGGCCGGAGCGTGGCGGGTCTGGCCGCCGTCGGAGAGAAGTTCGTCGAACAGCGCCCGGTAGTGCACCATGGCGCCGCGCAGTTGCTCGGTGGTGGCCTTGTGACTCGCACTGAGTTTGTCGATCTCGTGAGCGGCTCGGTAGTGCTCGAGGGTGCGGCCGTGCTCGACGGAGAGATCCTTGAGCTGCTGGCCGTAGCTTTCGGTGGGGTAGCCGCGGTCCTGCATCAGGGAGGTCACCAGATGGTCCGCGTCGTGTACGGCGTCCTCGGGCCGGTCCACGAACTCGTGCTGCACGTGGTCCCAGTCCCGTGAGTAGCGCTCGCGGAGACGATCGGGCAGAGGCTTGATGTCGAGTTTGTCGTGCCGTTTCTCGCGTGCGCTGAGCTCCCGCTCGGCGGCGAGCCTGCTGTCGGCGCCGTCGACGGTCCGTTCGTACTCGGGGCCGAAGCGCTGACGCAGAGCCCGGTGCCGCAGGAAAAGAGCCAGGGCCGCAGCAATCAGCACGACGGCCACTGCGACGGGAATGACGATCGCCAAAAGCATGCCGGTAGACATCTGACCGACCTCCTCATGGATGGGCGATATCCGCCGTGTTCCCAATTTGTGTTAATTGGTGCTCCACAGTCGGGCTTTGGGCCTCCTCCCTGCGGCAGGCGCCGGCGCATGAGATCCGGAACGCAAGCCCGGCTTCAGCATCGGACTCTCAAGACCGACCCCAGCAGCTCAGATCCCGCCGGCTCCCTGACAGCGAATGCCGGTCCGCCGCCGGTGTTGCGTGTTCTGGCGACGGCTGCAGTGAGTTGCTGCCGGACCGGGCCGGGCAGGGGCGCGCCTTGGACGGTGGTGACGACGTCCTCGGCGAGGCGGTGCAGTTTCGTGTTGGTGTTCTGGGACGCTGTGACCAGTACCTGCCACGCCTCGTCGGGGTTCAGACCGAAAGAGGCCATGAGGATGCCGCGTGCCAGGTCGATGTCCGGGTGGGTGCGCAGCGCGCGCCTCAGCTGGACGACTTCGGTCCGCAGGAGGTCGTCGTCGGTTTCTTCGCGCGGCGGCCCGGGCTTTCGGTCGGGCGGGTCAGCATGCTCGTGGGCGGGGGAGAAGAGGCTGTGGGTGTCGGTATAGGTCAGCAGTCGTTCGACGGCGGGGCTGGCCGTGGTGACGGTGACCGTCTTCCCCGCCGCGACTGCGTCGCGGCGGGCGGCCAGCAGCACGTTGAGTGCAGAGCAGTCCGCGAAGTGAAGTTCGCTGAGGTCCAGGTCCACACCCTCTGCCGACCGCATGATTGCATCGCGCAGGGCGTGCCGGAGGCTCTGGCAGTTGTCGAGGCAGAACTCTCCGCTCACGGTGACGGTCACGCGGATCCCGGCCGGCCCTGCCTGCACCGGCAGCGCGCCGGTGGACGGTGGTGTGCGGTCGGCTTCGTCGCTGGCGAGCGGTGTGTCCGGGGACGGTAGCGTCGTCATGCTCGCCTCCTCCGGTCCTCCGGGTTTTTCTTCTCCAGGCTCAGCCGCCTCTACGTGACACGTCAACCCCTACACGAATTTATCTTCGTGTTTTTGGGTGCGTGAACGTGTGGTCGTAACATGGAGTCGTGACAGAAGTCCATGGAGTGCCCGAGCCGCACACGGGGTGGACGTTTCTGACCAATCACGCGCGCGTGCTGGCCAGCATCGCCGACAACCACCACGCGCGGGTCCGTGACATCGCGGCGCGATGCCGGCTCACGGAACGGGCCGTCCAGAAGATCATCGCGGACCTGGAGCAGGACGGATACCTCTCCCACACCCGCCACGGCCGCGCCAATCAGTACAGCATCGACCCGGACAAGGTGCTGCGCCACCCGGCCGAGGAGGGCGTGACCGTAGCCTGCCTGCTGTCGATGCTGGCCAGGGACGAGGACGAACGCCGCGGCGCCAGCGACCATGCCCGGCCCGGTTCGTGAGGGGATGCGGTCTGCCGCGACCTACAAGTTCCGCCCGCCGGTCAGGGAATGAGCCGCCGGTTGGTTGTCCGACGACGAGGAGACCGTGATGGAACCTGTAGGCGACGGCACGAGGGCCCACCCATCGGACACCCCCCTAGGCCGTGACCACGCAGCCGCTGCCAGCTCCCTGGCCCGCTGGCCTCATCCCCGACGCGACGGGCATGGAGGCATTCACAGCCCTGTGTTGGCAGGCCGCGCGACGGCTGGTGCCTGCTCATAGGCTGCGGACATGACCGAGATCCACACACCGACGCCCCGCGACGCCTTCGAGCTGCTGCTGGCCGGTAACCAGCGCTTCGTCGCCGGCGCCCCCGAGCACCCCAACCAGGACGCGGCCCGCCGTGCCGAGATCGCACCATCCCAGCAGCCCTTCGCGGTGTTGTTCGGGTGCTCTGACTCCCGACTGGCCGCCGAGATCATCTTCGACCGCGGCCTGGGCGACCTGTTCGTGGTGCGCACCGCAGGCCACGTCACAGGCCCGGAGGTGCTGGGCAGTATCGAGTACGGCGTGGACGTGCTGGGCTGCCCGCTGGTCGTGGTTCTCGGCCACGACTCGTGCGGCGCGGTAGGCGCAGCGTGCGCCGCCCTGGAGAACGGCATGACACCGGGCGGATACATCCGGGACGTCGTCGAGCGCGTGACCCCCAGCGTGCTGGCAGCGAGGGCCGCCGGACAGGTTGAGCCCGAGGAGATCCTCGCCGAGCACATACGGCACACCGTCGACCTGCTGCTGGACCGATCCCGGGTACTCGCCGAGAAGGTCGCCGCCGGCCAGGCCGCCGTGGTGGGCCTGTGCTACCGCCTGGCCGACGGCAGCGCACAGCTCGTCGCCTCTCGCGGCCTCGATGCGGCGGTCCCCGCCGCGTCCTGACCGCCGCGCCCGTGGCTGCTCAGTGTGATGTGCCGCAGTCGGACGACACCCGCATACGGGGATGAGGAACCCATTGGGTTCACCGCGTGAACATCCATGGAAGGGCCTCCGATGGCTCACGGAGCCGACCGCGCGCCCAGCACCGTCCCCCGCGCCGACCCGGGCTGCGAGGTGTGCCGGGGATGGGGAACGGTCGTCGCCGACGACTGGCGGCACGAGCTGTGCCCGGCCTGCCAGACCGGTGGGCGCTCAGCCGAATCCGTCACGAATGCGCCCGGCCCCACGTCCGGGAGCAGTAAGGCCACGGCGTCGGCTACACGGTGGGCCGGGGCCCTGCGGCGCGGCGGAGCCGGTTGGCGATCGCCAGTCCCAGCCCCTCCTCCACCGGCAAGGACACGACGATGAGGTCGCATCCCCGCAGGTCGAGCTCGCGCAGGAACCCGTACAGCCCGCGCGCATAGGCGGCCACCGAATCGGGAACCGCCACCACGGCATGCGCCTTCACCGCAGCGTCGGCGAAGGCGGCAGGCAGAAGGACGCCCACCTGGTGCCCCAGCTCCTGCGCGAGCTCTGCTTCGGCGACGACCTTCTCCGGCTCGACGAGGACCACCCGCGCACGCGGCGCGTAGTGCGACGGATGCTGGCCCGGCACCCGGACACGGCTCGTCGAGGGAACCGCGAGCGGGCACCCCAGCACCGCTTCGAGGTCCTCGCGCGTCACCCCGCCTGGCCGAAGGATGCTCGGGGTATCGCCGGTGGCGTCGACGATGGTCGACTCGACGCCGACCTCGCAGGGGCCGCCGTCCAGCACGAAGTCGACGGCATCGCCGAGCTCCGCACGGACATGGTGCGCCGTCGTGGGGCTGACCATGCCGAAGCGGTTGGCGGACGGGGCCGTGACACCGCCGCCGAAAGCCGACAGCAGCGCGAGTGCGACGGGGTGGTCGGGCACGCGCACGGCCACCGTCTCCAGACCACCGGTCGCCTCGAGAGGCACCCGGGGGCCGCGCCGCAGAACCAGCGTGAGTGGCCCCGGCCAGAAATGCTCGGCCAGCAGGCGCGCCGTCGCGGGCACGTCCCGGACCCAGTCGTCCAGATGCTCCGCGCCGCCGATGTGGACGATCAGCGGGTGGGAGGGCGGACGTCCCTTGACCTGGAAGATGCGCGCGACGGCGGTGGGGTCCTCGGCGTTGGCGCCCAGACCGTAGACGGTCTCGGTCGGGAGGGCCACCAGACCGCCGGCGCGCAGCGCACCGGCCGCCTTCTCGATGTCACTGGTACTTGCCGTCACCCTCACAATCCTAAGCTTGTCCCGGATCTTCGGTCAGGCGAAGTGGTGGGCGTCCGCCGCAACGGCGAGCTGCTCAGCCTGTGATCGCGAGGTTGTGCAGACGGGCGATGCCGCACATGGCGTGGTGGACGCCGTCGCCTTTGAGGCGGCAGTCCCGCAGGATCTTCCAGCTCTTCATTCGTGCGAAGGTGTGCTCGACACGAGCTCGTACGTGCTTGTGGGAGCGGTTGTGTTCCTGCTTCCAGGCCGGAAGTTCGGCCTGGCCCCTCGCTCGGCGGTGCGGAATGACCAATCCGGTGCCCGGATAGCCGCCGTCGGCGATCGTCATCGTGTTGCCGACGGCGTCCTTGGCACCGGATTCCGCCCACGCCTTGCAGTCGTTGCGGTTGCCCGGCAGGGGCCGGCCGACCACCACGACCAGGCGAGTGTCGGCGTCGATGACCACCTGGTGGTTGGTCGAGTACCGGTAGTTCTTCGACTGCTCGGCCACCAGGTGGTCGCGGGTGGGTACCAAAGTGCCGTCCACAATGAGTACGGCGTCTCTCGCGAAGCGGCGCCGGGGCTGCAGCGCCAGGAGCGGGCCGAGGTGGTCGATGATGCGGGCCGCGGCGGACTTGGAGACGCCGAACAGCGGGGCGAGCTGGCGCATCGTCAAGTTCGTGCGCCAGTAAGTCGTGACCAGCAGTGTCCTGTCTGCCAGCGGCAGGCTCCACGGCCTGCACCGGCGGGTGGCATCAACCCCCGCGCGACGCAGCGCCGTCACCAGTTTCGTGAACTGGTGTGGGCTCAACCCGGTGAACGGGGCTATCCAGGACGGCTCAGACGCCGAGATCACACTAGCCACAACAAGATCATTCCACTGTGGCTGATCCCTCCAGTCGGTGAGGGTGGAGGCCGGACACGAAGGCGAGGATGTCGCGGGCCGCTTCGCGCAGGCTGCCGAAGTGTTGGTGAACCCCCTTCACAGCCGCAGGGGTGTTGACGCCCCACACAGTCATCCCGGCGTATAGGCCGGACTGCACCCCAGAGGGGGCGTCCTCGATGACCAGGCACTGCTCGGGTTTGGCACCAAGTCGCGCGGCGGCCTGCAGATACGGCACCGGCGACGGCTTGCCCTCCTCCACGGCAGCCGCATCCACGAGGACCTCCGGCACCGGCAAACCCGTCCGCGCGAAGCGTCCACGTACCCGGTGCTCGTAGTTCGAGGTCACCACTGCCCAGGTCCCGGGCCGCAGAGCGTTCAGCAACTCCGCGGCTCCGTCGAAGGCCGCATAGGTGCCGGAGCGAACGTCCTCGTCCTCAAGCTCGTGCAGCGCGGCCAGGCACTCTCGGGGATCCTGGTCCGGAGCGACCTGCGCGAAGGTCTCCAACGGCCTCGTCCGGAGCGCCACCCGGTGGACTTCGTCGGGGTCCAGTCCGTATCACTCTGCCCACGTTCGCCAGACCAGGCGCTGATTATCCAAGGCATCGATCAACGTGTGCCATCGACGTCGAACAGGACATACCTCATCGCGGCAGGGCGGCCGGGTTCACTGATCACGCCTCGATCATGCCATCAAGCCCTGAGCAGGCAGTTTGCGGGACAAGTCTTAGGGTTTGTCGGCGGATCCTGTCGCGGACGCGAGGGTCGGCACGCCCATCTGCGGCGTTGTCGTCGGTCGCCGCGCTCGTCGGCATTGGAGGAGAATTGGTGCGCCACGGTCGCCCCAGACGGCTGGGGATCCTGCCCCGGCCCCCCACCGACCCAGGACGCAATTGCCCCCAATAGCAGGACCTGACCTGCCAGTAGAGAAGCAGATCTGCCGTACTGCCGGGACGCAGACGGGTGGCGTTGGTCCTGTTCAGAAGGGTGGCCCGCCACGCACGCGGCGGTCACGCTGCTGTCAGGCGCTGTTGCTCAGGTGGACTCCGTTGACAGCGGTGTCGAAAGCCGGCCGGTACTTGTGCCATTGCGCGTCCGGCGCGGAGAGGTAGACCACGTACTGGGTGCCGTCGGCGCTGGCGAAGGCCAGCTCCGCCGCCCGGTACTTCCGTGCCCTGCCGGCGAAGGTGAACTCCCAGTATCCGGCGGGTCGTCCGCGGAAGGTTGTCGCGGACATCCTCACTCGTTCATAGCCGGGATTGTCGCGGCGGGTCTGGTCTTCTTCCGTCTCACGCCAGTGCTGCAGAGGGTCGGTACCCGCGAAATGGACGACATTGACCCTCAGACCCACCAAGCCGGACGGGTCTATGTAGGCGACTTCACCACCGGGCAGCGTCTTGCTGGTCCAGCCGTCCTGTACGGGTACGGAGAAGCCGCTGTCCGTTGCGAGGTGGTATCCGGTGGGAAGCGGCGGGAGGGAAGCGCCGCCACTCGGGGAGGGGGCGGAGGAATCGGCCCTGGCCGCGTGCGAACTCGGCCCATCGGCACCGGCCTTGACCCACCACAGCGCGCCGCCCGCCACACAGGCGGCGACTGTCACCGCCACGATCGCTCCCACCACCGTACGGCGGCGCTTTCCGCGGCCCTTGCGTCCGGGAGGCACGAGGTCGCCGGCACCTTCCGGCCGTGTGGGGGCATCGACGGGAGCAGTTCGTGTCCCGGTCACATCGCCCAGGCGGCGCTCGACCTCGTGTACGTCCATGCGCCGTTCCGGTTCTTTGACGAGCAGGCCCTCGATCACCGGGGCCAGCTCCCCGGCGCTGCGCAGTGGCTCGTACGAGTCGGTGGCGATGGCGTACGCGATCTCGATGGGGGTGTCACGGTGGAACGGGTGCCGCCCCTCGACCGCCTGGTACAGCGTTGCGCCCAGGGCCCACAGGTCGCTGGCGGGACCGGGTCCGGTGCTCGCACTCCTGAGGCGTTCGGGTGCCAGGTAGCGGATGGAGCCGATCAGTTCGCCGGACTTGGTCAGTGAGGACGTTCCCGACTCCATGGCGATCCCGAAGTCGGTGAGGACGATCCGCCCGTCGTCGCCCAGCAGAACGTTGGCGGGTTTGACATCCCGGTGCAGGACCCCGGCATCGTGGGCGGCGCGCAGTGCGGCGGCCATGGCACGGCCTATCCGGGCGGCTTCTCCGGGTGGCAACGAACCCCGCTGCTTCAGTACGTCACTCAATGTGACCGAGGGTATGTACTCCATGACGATGCACGGCAGGCCCTCGTCATCGACGACGTCGTGCACCACGATCACGTTGGGGTGCGCGATCCGGGCGGCGCTGCGGGCCTCACGCCGAGTGCGCTCGTGCAGGGTCTGGGCCTCGTCGTCGTGCAGGTGGGGCGGGATGCGCAGCTTCTTCACGGCCACGTGGCGGCCGAGCAGCTTGTCCTCGGCACGCCACACGGTGCCCATGCCGCCGCTACCCACCCGCTCGACCAGCAGGTACCGGCCGGCGACGAGCCGCCCAAGATCGGACACCGTGTCTCCTTGCTAGCTGTCCTTCCCATTCGCACATGGGGAGAGTCCGACGAGGCACGATAACCCATTCGGCCGAATGACCAGGACCGCTGCTTCCCTCGTGGGCTGCGCGTCTGCGACGGATCTGGCTGTCGGGCTCCGCCGGAGACGGCGAGTGCCGTAGCCGTTTCGGAGCCTCATGAGAACGCCCGCGACAGTCTGTCGGGGCAGTGCGCCTCTTCCAGGACGAGCGCCCCTCCGATGAAGGTGTCAGGGTTCGCCATGGCGTTGTCCGCCATGGCGAAGGTTGTGGATGGCTTCGGGCTGCATCCCTCGAAGACGCCGCAGTCGCCGTCGGCATGGGCAACCGTCGGCACGGTCGCGGCGAGGCCCGCCCTGGCTATGACCGAAAGGATCTTGGCCGGCCGACGGCACGGCGGATCGGCGTGTTCGCGGCGCCGGCGCATGGTGAGCCGCATGAGGCACTCCTTGGTAGGGGGAGAGGCCCGCAGGCGACTTCCCTCGGGGATCGCCGACTCGTCCTTGGCTGGAATCGGCGTCGCCCAGATTCGAACCCGCAGGTCATCCCGCGACAAGGACTCTCACGCGATGCTGCGGTGTCTCCGGTGTACGAGGATGGTCGTGCTGCGGAGGGCGACTGAAATACCTGCGGAGCCGCCCCGGTCCCGAAGGCCTCGCGTCTCCCCCCGTCACCCGAACAGAGGCCGCCCGTGGCCGACCGAGGGGCTTCACGCAATGCGACAGGTCATGTTCTCGCTGCAATGATGAGATGTCGGACTGATCCATGTCCTCCGAACCAAGGGGGAACCGTGACCGAGGCCAGGCACACAGGTCGTTCCCTGTCCAGGCAGGAGCGGCCGGCCGAGCGCATCGACGCGGTTCTGTTCGACATCGGTGGGACGATCTACGACGACGCCCGCTACGTCCAGGCACTGCACCAGGCGGTCGTAGAACTGGCCGGAGGCGTCGAGGAATCCGAATTCTGGGGGCTGTACGAGGCCGAACGCGAAGGCGGCAGCCGATTGCTGCACACCGCGTTCGCCCGACGATTCGTCCCCGGCGGAGACACGGCGCTGCTGCACCGGCACATCGTTCAGCACTGGGAGTACCCGGTCGAGGCCCTCTACACGGACGTCAGGCCCACCCTGCACGCGCTGGTGCACCAGTACCGGCTCGGCATCGTCTCCCTGTCCCCGCCACGGGTGCGGGAAGCACTGCGCCGTGACGGCCTGGAGGAGCTCTTCGACGCGATTGTGCTCGGGGGCGAGCCCTTCGAGAAGCCGGATCCCCGCTCTTTCCTTGCCGCACTGAAGCAGATGGGAGTGCCCCCCGCCTGCGCCGCCTATGTCGGCAACTGGCTGGACACCGACATCCGGCCCACAGCGCGGCTCGGCATGCG
This sequence comes from Streptomyces roseochromogenus subsp. oscitans DS 12.976, assembly GCF_000497445.1. NCBI lineage: Bacteria > Bacillati > Actinomycetota > Actinomycetes > Kitasatosporales > Streptomycetaceae > Streptomyces > Streptomyces roseochromogenus. The sequence continues at coordinate 686,044 of NZ_CM002285.1, forward strand.
CACCGTGTGGATGCTGCGCGGCGAGGCCCCGCCGGCGCCGACGCGTAGCCAGCTCGCGGAACCCGACGCGGTGATCACCTCACTGACCGGACTGCCGACGGCTCTGTCCCGGCTCACGAACAGTCCTGCCCCGGCGGTGACACGCGTGCGGGGCATGTCGACGGCCGCCGTCGACATCACGGGGCAGTACCGGAGCAGACAACGGCTGTCCATCGTGAACGCGGCCAGCGTCCGCATCGGCAGCACGCTCGACGTGACACGGACTGCTCAGGAACTTGCAGACCTGGCCACCGAACACTTCGCGGACTTCGTCAGCGTCGACCTGTTCGAGTCCGTCTTCCACGGCATGGAGCCGGAGTTCGATCCGGCCACCCGACCTGTCGTCCTCCGCCGTGCGGCACAGCAGTCCGTCCTGGACGGCTGCCCGGAATCCGTGGTCACCCCCGGCAATACGGACCGCTACCCCGACGACTCCCCCATGGGCCGTGCCCTGGCCACGGGAGAGCCGGCATGGCACTGGGTCGAGGAACCGGACATCCAGCGGTGGCTGGCGCACGATGCGTCGCGCTCCCATACCGTCCGCGCATACGGGATCCACTCCCTCATCGTGGTGCCGCTACGCGCCCGCGGCACCCCCCTGGGACTCGCCGTGTTCCTCCGGCACCGTATGCCGGAAGCATTTGACGTGAACGATCTTCTCCTCGCCGAGGAGATCACCACCAGAGCCTCCCTCGCCATCGACAACGCCCGCCGCTACACCCATGAGCGAAACACCGCTGTTGCGCTGCAGCGCAGCATGCTCCCCCGGCAGCCTCCCCGGCAGAGTGCTGTGCAGGTGGCCTCCCGCTACGTACCGGCCGACTCCAAGGCAGGCATCGGCGGCGACTGGTTCGACGTCATCCCCCTGTCCGGTGCCAGGGTCGCTCTCGTCGTGGGCGACGTCGTCGGCCACGGCATCCAGGCCTCGGCCACCATGGGACGCCTCCGCACAGCCGTCCTCACACTCGCCGAGATCGACATCCCACCCGACGAACTGCTCACGCAGCTCGACGACCTCGTCCTGCGTCTCGATCGCGAGGCGGGAGCGTCCTCCCGGGAGGTCACGGAGCCCGAGGACGAGGTCGCCGGCGCCACGTGCCTGTACGCCGTCTACGACCCGATCTCCCGCCTCTGCACCCTTGCCCGTGCCGGGCACCCGGCCCCCGCCATCGTGTACCCGGACGGCACGGTCGACTTCCCCGACCTGCCCATCGGCCCGCCGCTGGGCCTGGGCGGCCTGCCCTTCGAGTCGGCCGAACTCGTACTGCCCGAAGGCAGCCTGATCGCTCTGTTCACCAACGGCCTCATCGAGACCGCCGACCGGGACGTGGACATCGGGCTGATGCGGCTGCGTGACGCTCTGGCAAACGCGCCATCATCCCTGAAAGCCACCTGCGACAAGGTGTTGCAGGCACTGCTCTCCGGCAACCCCTCCGATGACGCGGCCCTGCTCCTCGCCCGCCCTCAGACCCTCGACGCCTCTCATGTCGCCACCTGGGACCTGCCTTCGGACCCCGCCGTCGTAGCCCGTGCACGTCAACTGGCGGCAGGCCAACTCGCCTCCTGGGGGCTGGACGAGACGGCCTTCATCACCGAACTCGTGGTGAGCGAACTCGTCACCAACGCCATCCGCTACGGCCAACCGCCCGTTCAGCTACGTCTGATCAAGGACATCAGTCTCATCTGCGAGGTGTCCGACGCCAGCAGCACCTCACCCCATATGCGGCGGGCTCGCGCCGACGACGAGGGCGGACGTGGTCTGCTCCTGATCGCCCAGCTGACGCAACGCTGGGGCACCCGTCACACCACGTCCGGCAAGACGATCTGGACCGAACAGTCCCTTCCCGCAGGCCATTGAGCCCACTTTCCGCCTGACGTCGCCTGCCGCATTCGGCCGCGTTGACCAGCCCCGGAGCCCCACGCCGACGCAACACCCGACGACAGCCCTGGACTGCATCCGATGGTCGCCGCCACGCCGGACTTCCGCAGGCCGATCCGTAGTCGTCCGGACGAGAGTCCGCAGGTCTGGGACAGCGACCGCACAGGATCGACCACAGGACCGGACGACATCCCTTGTCCCGGCGCTGACCTGCGATCTCTCATGCTTCTACGCCACTTCGGCGAGTCGGCCGGCAAGTGTGCCGACCGGCGGTCCACCAAGGAGACACATCATGCGAAAGCATCGTGCGCCCGCCGCACGGGCAACTCGGCGGGTTTCGGCCAGTGCCACCGTCGCCGTTCTCGGCATCACCGCCCTGCTCGGGCTCGCGTCCACCGCCCACGCGGACGACGGTTCTTCTTCCGGCAGCGTCAGCTTCCCCGCCGATTCCCTCAACACCGAGGCCTTCAACCGCATCATCCACGAACCCCTGGACGACTTCGCCAAGGAGGAGCGGGCGAACAACCCCACCGGGTCGAACGATCCCATCGTCGACAACAACGGCATCCGCTGGGACACTGACGGCTGCTCCGACCCCACCGGCCTGTTCGGGGGCGGTGACGCGCGTATCGCCTGCGAGCGGCACGACGTCGCCTTCCGCACCCTCCAGCAGAACGGCCTGTGGAACGCGGACAGCATGAACGATGCGAACAGGAATTTCACCAATGACCTGAGCACACTCCAGCAGCAAGGGAGAATAACGGAACGCCAGGAAGTCGGGCTCGGTGTAGGGGCCGGGGTCGGCTCCAACCTCCCAAGCTCCATACTCGGATCCGAAATCAACGGCCTCCCCCAGTACGACGGCAGCACAGGCAGCCCGTTCGACACCCAAGCCGGCACCGACGGGGTGTTCCAGCCCTCGGAAGGCGCACGTTAAGCAGGCTCCGGCATAACGCCGACATCCTGGCCGGGTGCAGCCACCGTCACAACCCGCTGCACCCGGCCCCTGCCAAATCAAGGCCACTTTCCTTCGGTTGGACTTTGTCCGGGTGGGATTGGCCTTTCTAGCGTGGGTGGCATGGCATCGCATGGAACGACAGGTGACGCGCCGGTCGGGGATGTGGTCGTGGGAGTGAGTGACTCGCTCGCCGGGTTGGCCGCATTGCGCCGAGGCATCCTCGAGGCCCGCAGGGCCGGCCGCACTCTGGTGGCCGTCCGGGCCTGGGAGCCGCCGGAGGGCGACGCGCTCTACCGGCGCTGGCCCGAGCCTTCGTGGGCCCGGCTATGGGCGGGCGAGGCGCAGCGGCGGCTGGACCGGGCCTTCGAGCTGGCGGCCGGCGGGCCTCCGGCCGACCTGCGGATCGTACGACGGGTCGTCCGAGGTCCCGCTGGGCCGGTCCTGTGCGCGATCGCGTCCTCCCCGGACGACCTGCTGGTCATCGGCATGGCCAGACCCCGCGGCCTGGCGGCCCGGCTGCACCGCAGGCCGGTGCACCGGCACATCCCGGCCCGGGCCGCATGCGGGGTCCTGGTCGTGGCGGGCCCTCGGCTGCTACCACGGGAGGCACGGATCCTGCGACGCGGCGGCCTCGTGGAACGGCAGGCCCGGGCGTCGGGCTTGATGCCGTGAGCCGGGCTGTGGGCAGGATCGGCCTACGTCGAGGCGGGTCCCGCGCCGCGGCGGGCGTACACCTCGATCTCGATCTTCATGCGAGGGTCGGCCAGGCCGCACCCCACCATGGTCGCGGCCGGCCGGATCTCGCCGAAACAGCGGCGCAGCACCGGCCGGCAGGGCTCGAAGTCCGCGCGGTCCGGGAGCAGAGAGCGATCCCCGCTACGACGCACGTCGACTGGTCCAGCTCCTGATCAGGAGACTGCGCGCCGACCACACCGACCATCGGGCCGGCAGCCGGAACTGAGCGAAGGACCGGCGGGAAGCCGGAGTCAGAACCAGATCCGGCACGACAGCAGTCCCAGGCCCGCTGCCGCGGTCTGTCTCCATACCCGCAGCGGTTGGTCGAGGATGTCGGCGGCCTCCTCGTCCCCGGGCCAGTCGTCGATACGGCCGAGCACCTGCTCCCGCTCGGCCCCGACAGTGCGAGCACGGACTCGACGGCTTCCAGGCGGCCGCGCACCTCTGCAGCGGTCAGTACCGTGTCGCCCGCCCAGCCCGGCAGCACCCGGGCGCGCTGCGGACCCAGGCCGTGGAACAGGGCCGCCACCGGATTGTCCTTGCGTACAGAGGCGATGAACGGCTCGACATCCTCGTCGAATCGCTCCCACCACTCCATTGACATGCAGCTCACACGCATCGTCCAGAGCGTCGAAGGCCGATGCGTTGACCATGTCGTACAGACACAGTGCCTCGTCGGTGTTGTAGCCGTCGGGCCGCCAGACCGGCACCGCTCCGCCACCACGGGCCACGTCCTGGCAACCGCCACTGACAACGCCCGGTCTGATCGGCTCTCATCTCTCGCCTGACACACCTGGGCTCTCACATCTTTCTTAGATTCGCTCGTCAGAGTCCACGCCCGTGAAGGCGAGGAAGCTCAAGAAGACGAAGACACAGACGAAGGTCATCGCAGTGAGCGGTGCGCTCCTGATGATCGGCGTGGTCGGTACGGCCACCGCGTTCGGTACCGGCACGGGGGAGCCCCGGCGCATCGAAGCGCACGGAACGCAGCTCTCGGTACCGGTCGACGGGGGCCGCGCCATGGTGGACCTCACCTCCCTGGTGGTGCGGGCCCGAGCGGACGACGGCCGTACATGGCAGCTCTCGGCGCCGGCCGCCGGTGATCTGGGCGCGCCGGGGAAGGTCACCATCCGTGATGGGAAGGCCAGTTGGGCGTACGGCGACGGGGGGCTGAACGTCACCGCGTCCGCGCAGGAAGGGCGCCTGGCCGTCACCGTGCGCTCGGCCCGGCAGTCCAGCCTGACCTGGCCGGTCTCCGGCACGGACGGAACGACCGAGGAGCTGCAAGTCCCGCGCGGTGAAGGCTTGTCCATTCCGGTCGCCGACCGGTGGTGGAACTCCGCTTCGGCGGGCCTGGCGGGCACCGGGTCCGATATGGCCGAGGGCCTGACCATGCCGTTCTGGGGCACCAGTCAGTCCGGACGGCACGGGGCGAGCTACATCGTCGAGTCCGACATCGGCACGACCCTCAAGTTCGTCTCCGCCGACGGGCGCCTGCACACGGAGGCCGAGCACGAGTTCGCGCCGCAGCAGGCCACGGGGAACTACACCGTGACGTTCGCGCTCACGGACGGATCGCCCGTCGCCGCGGCACGCGACTACCGCGCTTGGCTGCAGGGTCACGGTGGCATCACCACGCTGCGGCAGAAGATCGCCCGCAATCCCGAAGTCGCCAAACTGGTGGGCGCCTTCCACGCCTACACATGGGGCCAGGCTCGTAGCGCCGAGGGCGTCCGCCGCCTGCGGGGGCTGGGGATCGACCGGATGTGGCTGGGATACGACGCCGACGGCAACCCCATGGACGGTAAGACGACCCGCCTCGCCCGGCAGGCCGGTTATCTCATCGGGCCCTACGACTCCTGGGCCAACGCGCAGGATCCGGCGTCGGCCGACACTCCTGTCTCCGCCTGGCCCGCCCCGGTGTGGCAGGACGCCTGTGTGCGCCGGGCGGACGGCACGATCGTCACCGGTTTCCGCGGCCGCGGCTGTTACGTGAGCTCCGAGGCGCTCCGGCGCGCCGAGCCGTCCCGGCACTATCTGGCCGACCGCACCAGGCAGATGACCGCCAACGGCGCCACGAGCTACTTCCTGGACGTCGACGCCGCCGGTGAACTGTTCACCGATCACTCTCCGGCGCATCCGATGACCAAGGCTCAGGACCGGCGCAACCGGCTCGCGCGGATGGCCTGGCTGTCCGGCGACCGTCACCTGGTGCTCGGTTCGGAGAGCGCGGGCTCGTGGGCGAACGGCGTTCTGTCCTTCAGCCATGGCTCGGGCACACCGGTCGACGACCGGCTGTGGAAGCTGGAGAAGGACCGCCGGACATGGGGCGGTTACCAGCCCGCCAACGCACCGGCGGTCTACTTCAAGCCCGTCCGTCTCCCGGCCGACCTCGCCAAGACGATGTACGACCCGCGATACCGGGTGCCGCTCTATCAGACGGTCCTGCACGACTCGGTGATCAGCACCGAACGCTGGGAGCTGCCCTGGTCGAAGCTGCCGGACCAGAGCCGCACCCGCGCCCTTCTCGCGATGCTGTACAACGTGCCCCTCAACCTGGTCCTCGACCAGGACGAACTGGACCGGCACGGCAAGCAGCTCGCCCAGGTGCAGCGATACTTCGAGCCACTGCACAAGGTGGCGGCCACGCAGCCGATGACCGACTTCCACTGGTTGACGGACGACCATCTCGTGCAGCGGACCACGTTCGGCCGGGGTGTGCTGACCGTGACGGCCAACTTCTCCGCCACCTCCCACGACGGACTGCCCGCCGGGTGTGTCGACGCGGTGATCAAGGGCGGTGCCAGGCACCGGCTGTGCCCCACCGGGCTGTGATGTACGGCCGGCTCCCGGCGCCGCCACCGGTCAGCCGGGGCTGCTTCCGGCCGGCCGAGGCCGACCTCGTCACCGCAGGCAAAGTGCCGGCCGTAGCCCCGCTGCGTTCACTGCGTCCCTCCCGACGGCCTGACGGGACATCATGCCACCAAATGTCGGCGGGAGTTTGCCGGTCGGTCGTAGACCCGCTACGGCCGCGTGCGCTGTGCTGGTCGCGGTCGTCGGCTTATGGTGGGCCGTCACTTGCGTCCGTTCTGAGGGGAACCGATGGAGCCCAGGACCAGGATCGTGAGATACGCCGCTGTCTGCGCGGCAGCCCTTTTGCTCTGTGCCGGCCTGACCACCGCGGCATCCGCCGACAGCGGCAAGGCCAACCCGAACCCGCTCGCCGGCCGGCTCAACGCCTACTGGACCCCGGCCCGTATGGCGGCCGCGCTGCCCGGCGACCCCCGCAAAGGCACCGAGACCGGCACGCCTGCGCCCACCGCGTCCCCTGAGGTGGACGGACCGCAGCCGGGCGAATACATCCCGCCCAGCCGGAGCTTCGACGGCATCCCCCAGGCCGGGACCTTCTTCTGGACGGACGCCACGGGCACCGGCCGCACCTGCAGCGGCTCCGTCGTGCACAGCCCGGGCCGCGACCTGGTGCTGAGCGCCGGACATTGCCTGAAGGGCTACGCGGGCACCTCGCCCAAGCGCCATCTGGCCTTCGTCCCGCAGTACCACGACACCCTCAAACCGTTCGGCATCTTTCCAGTGGCGACCGACGGCGTCTATGTCTCGCAGCAGTACTACGACCTGGGTGAGCACGCGGGCGCCGCGTACGACTTCGCGTTCGCGGTCACCGAGCCCAATGAGGACGGAACGCTCCTGGAAGACGCGGTCGGTGGGGTGCGGCTGCTCACCGGGACGGGTTACTACCACATCCCGGTGCGGATGATCGGCTATCCGGCGGGGGCGGAGAAGCCCCTGGAGTGCTGGAGCTGGACCACCCGGTGGGACAGTGACGACCCGGCCGACCCGGGTACGTTCCCGCGCATCGCCTGCGACGCCTTCGTGGGCGGAACCAGTGGCGGCCCCATGCTCGTACCCTGGCCGGGCGGATGGGCGGTCGTCGGAGTCATCGGCGGCTACCACACCGGCGGCAACACCCCGCAGATCTCCTACAGCGCCTACTTCGGCAGCGCCACCCAGGCCCTGTATCGCGCCGCGGTCGCGGGAGACCCACCGGCCGGACCGCGTGTCGCCGCCGGCTCGTAGGCGAGCACAGCCGCCCCGGAACCGGTGCCTGCACGTCCGGTGCCATGACCGCGTCACCGTGGCACGATAGTGATGCACATCACCCTACTGAAGGGGTGTCGGCTATGGCCGTGTCAGAGGCTGCGCCCGGTCCGAAGACCCAGAAACCCGGGCTTCGCCGTGAGATCGGATTCATCGGGCTCATCTGGGCCTCGGAAGGGTCGATCATCGGATCCGGCTGGCTCTTCGGCGCACAGGGCGCCCTGGCCGCCGCGGGGCCGGCGGCGATCATCTCCTGGGCCGTCGGCGGCATCGCCATCCTCATCCTGGCGCTGGTGCACGCCGAACTCGGTGGCATGTATCCGGTCTCGGGCGGCACCGCGCGCTTCCCGCACTATGCCTTCGGCGGCGCCGCCGGGGCGTCGTTCGGCTGGTTCTCCTGGCTGCAGGCGGCCACGGTGGCGCCGATCGAGGTGCTGGCGATGATCACGTACGGCCAGCACTACTCCTGGGCGAGCGGCTGGGAGAAGGTCAAGGGCGGCGAGCACGTCCTGACCCCGCCCGGTATCGCCGTCGCCGTAGGGCTGATGGCCGTCATCACGGCCATCAACTTCCTCAGCATCCGGCTGCTGGCCCGCACCAACAGCGCCGCGACCTGGTGGAAGGTCGGCATCCCGCTGCTGACGATCTTCGTGTTCGCCATCGCCCAGTTCCACGGCAGCAACTTCACAGCGGCCGACGGATTCGACCCGTACGGGGCCAAGGGCATTCTGTCCGCCGTCTCCACCAGCGGCATCATCTTCGCGCTGCTGGGTTTCGAGCAGGCGGACCAGCTCGCCGGCGAGAGCGCCAACCCCAGGCGGGACATCCCGCGCGCGGTCATCGGCTCGATCATCCTCGGCATCCTGATCTACATCCTGCTGCAGGTCGCCTTCCTCGCCGCGCTGCCCGCCTCCCAGATCGGCAGCCACTGGGCGAACTCGGCGTTCACCGCGCTGAGCGGGCCCTTCGCCCAGGTCGCCACGCTCATCAGCCTGGGCTGGCTGGCAACGGTCCTCTATCTCGACGCCGTGATCTCCCCCGCCGGCACCGGACTGATCTACATCACCGGCTCCTCCCGGGTCTCCTACGGCCTGAGCCGCAACGGCTATGTGCCGTCCGCGTTCGAGTCCACCAACCGGCGCGGGGTGCCCTGGGTCGGTCTGATCACCGCCTTCGTCATCGGCTGCGTCTGCTTCCTGCCGTTCCCCAGCTGGCGTTCCCTCGTCGGTCTGATCACCAGTGCCAGCGTGCTGATGTACGCGGGCGCGCCGCTGTCCTTCGGAGTGTTCCGCAACCGGCTGCCCGACGCCCACCGCCCCTACCGGCTGCCCGGTGGCGGCTGGCTGTCGCCGCTCGCCTTCATCGTCGCCAACCTGCTGATCCTGTGGTCGGGTTGGACCACCGACTGGAAGCTGGGCGTCGCGATCCTGATCGGCTACGTCATCCTGGTCGCCAACCGGTTGTTCAAGATGAACCCCATCACCCCCCAGCTCGACCTGCGCGCCGCCCAGTGGCTGCCGGTCTACCTGGTGGGCATGGGACTCATCGTCTACCTCAGCGACTTCGGGCCGCTCAAGCACCCCTGGTTCCCGCTGTGGTGGGACATCGGGGTCGTGGCCGCCTTCAGCCTCGTCGTCTACTACTGGGCCATGGCGGTCGCCCTGCCCACCGAACGGATCCAGCATCTGATCGACCAGGTCGTCGTTCCGGAGGAGGGGGACATCCTCTGACACCTGGTCAGGCGGTCTGTCGGTGCGGTGTATCGGCTCAGACGGCGTAGCGGCCGGGCGCGAACAGGTGGAGGTTGGCGCGGATCCAGTCCGAGGTGTTGCGCAGACCTTCGTCCAGGGAGACCTCAGGCTTCCAGGACGCCCAGGTACGGGCGCGGGAGTTGTCCGACAGCAGTCGGTGCACCTCGCTGCCGGCCGGACGCAGCCGCGCCTCGTCGACGACGATCTCCGCGTCCCGTCCCGAGACCCCGATCAGCTTGCGGGCCAGGTCGCCGATGGTGATCTCCTCGCCGGTGCCGAGATTGACGACCTCGCCGAGCGCACGGTCGCACTGGGCCACGGCGAGGAAACCCCGGGCGGTGTCGGTGGCGTAGGTGAAGTCACGGGTCGGGGTCAGCGAGCCGAGGCGTATCTCGCGGGCGCCGGAGTGCAGTTGGGCGAGGATGGTGGGGATCACAGCGCGGGCGGACTGGCGGGGGCCGTAGGTGTTGAAGGGGCGGACGACCGTCACGGGCAGCTCGAAGGCGTGATGGTGGGAGAGCACCATCACATCGGCGCCGATCTTCGACGCGGAGTACGGCGACTGCGGCTGGAGCGGATGGTCCTCGGCGATCGGGACGGTCAGGGCGGTGCCGTAGACCTCGCTGGTGGAGGTGTGCACGAGGCGGCGGACGTGGTGACGGCGGCAGGCCTCGGCGATGTTCTCGGTGCCGGTGACGTTGACGGCGACGTAGGCGCCCGGTGAGTCGTAGCTGTAGGGGATGCCGATGAGGGCGGCGAGATGGAAGACGGTGTCGCAGCCGGCCACCGCGTCCATCACCCGGCCCGGATCGCGCACGTCACCCGCGATGACATCCACCCTGGGGTGGTCCTGGAGGTGGGCGAGGTTGCCCTTCTCCGCATAGGGCTTGTAGTGGACCAGGGCGCGAACCGTGGCGCCCTGCTGGACGAGGAGGTCCACGAGCGTGGAGCCGATGAACCCCTCGGCTCCGGTGACAAGGACGGTACGGCCGTGGAAGAAGCCGGATGCCTGCATGGTGGGGCCTTTCTCGAAGGGGGTGAGCTGTTCTCGGTGTCGGTCAGAGGTGGGTGAGCTGGTTCCGGTGACGGTCAGGGCGCCGCGGACAGGGGCGTGGGCAGGGGGTTTCCGGTCAGGTGGAGCACCTTGGCGGCCAGCCGGTCCGCGGCGGTGCGGTGGTGCGTGCCGGCGCCCGCCGTCGCGGCGGCCCGGGACATCGTGTGCAGCCGGACCGGGTCGTCGAGCAGGGAGCCGGCCACGGCTTCGAGGGACCCGGCGGTGGTGTCCTCGTCGCGCAGCAGGACACCCGCCCCGATCCCGGTGAGGGCGCGGGCGTTGTGCGTCTGGTGGTCGCCCGGGGCATGCGGATACGGCACCAGTACGGCGGGCAGCCCGATGGTGGCCAGCTCGGCGACGGTCGCCGAGCCCGCGCGGCACACCACCAGATCGGCGGCGGCATAGGTGAGGTCGATGCGGTCCAGGTAGGCGACCGCGTCGGCGACACGGTCGGCGCCGGTGGCGGTGAGCCGGGCGCGGGCCGCGTCCAGACCCGCCGGGCCGGTCTTGATCAGGAGCCGTACGCCGGTGCGGTCCCGCCAGCGTTCGGCGAGGCCCAAGGCGGCCTCGGTGAGCCGGGCCGCACCCAGGCTGCCGCCGTTGACGAGCAGCAGCCGGGTGTGCGGCGGTACGCCCAGTGCCCGGCGGGCGTCCGCGCGCTCGGCGTCGCGGTCGAGGGCGGCGAGCGGCCCGGACAGCGGCATGCCGACGAGCTCGGGCCGGCAGGACGCGGGCAGGTGGGTACTGCCGGCCTCGAAGGCGAGCGCGACATGCGGGCTGAGCCGGGCCGCGAAGGCGTTCGCCCGGCCGGGCACGGCGTTGGACTCGTGGATGAGACTGGGCAGCCCGGCGAGGCGGGCGCCGAGGATGACGGGGGCGCTCGGGTAGCCGCCCATGCCGACGGCGATGTGCGCACGCTGGTCGCGCAGGATGGTCCGGCACTGGCCGGCGGACTTCAGCAGGGCGGCGGGCAGGGTGAAACGCCGGACGCCGAGGGAGCGGTCGTAGGGGATCATGTCGACCGTGTGCAGGCGGTAGCCGGCGTCGGGGATGAGCCGGGTTTCCAGGCCGCGCTCGGTGCCGACGAACGAGATCACCGCGTCGGGCACCCGGCGGCGCAGCGCGTCGGCGAGCGCCAGCCCGGGGTAGATATGGCCGCCGGTGCCCCCGGCACCGATCACGACGGAGAGGGAAATGTCCATGCCCGGCACGGTCCCGGTCCGTTCTAAGAGGTCTTTAAGAGCGTCGTTTGGCAGGCTGGGTCCCATGAACGACGCAGGTCAGGACCTATCCCTCGCCGGTGCCGCACGCGTGCTGGCCGTGGACGACGACCCCGAGGTACGCGCCGCCCTGGAGGACGGGCTGGCCCTGGAGGGCTTCACCGTCCGGGGCGCGGCGGACGGACTCGCGGCGCTGGCGGCCGTGGCGGACTGGGAGCCGGACGCGCTGGTGCTGGACGTGATGATGCCGGTGGTGGACGGGCTCGCGGTGTGCCGGCAGTTGCGTGCCCTGGGCGACCGTACGCCGATCCTGGTGCTGACCGCGCTCGACGCGGTCAGCGACCGAGTGGACGGACTGGACGCGGGAGCGGACGACTACCTGGTCAAGCCGTTCGCGCTGGACGAGCTGGCGGCCCGGCTGCGCGCCCTGCTGCGCCGCACCGGCTCCGGCGAACCGGCCCCGTCCGCGCAGCTGCGCTTCGCCGATCTGGTGGTGGATCCGCAGACCCGCACGGCGCGGCGGGGCGGGCGGCGGCTGGAGTTCACCCGCACCGAGTGGAGCCTGCTGGATCTGCTGCTGCGCCACCCCGGGCAGGTGCTGGAACGGGAGACCATCATGCGCTGGGTGTGGGGCCGGGACCTCGGCCCTGACTCCAATTCCCTGGCCGTTTACATCGGGTATCTGCGCCGGAAGCTGGAGACCGGCGGAGGCTCGCGGCTCGTCCACACCGTGCACGGCGTCGGCTACCGGCTGGACGAGCGGTGACCCGGCGTCGGTCGTCGACCGGGCGAGCAGCGCCTTGGCATCGGCCAGGGGCTGGGCGTACGGCGATCCGGCGTCGGCTGTCGGTGGGACGCGCGGTGCCCCGGCCCCGCCGGCACCGGCGTCCTCCGCTGCGCCGTCGGCTCGCGCTGACCGCGTCGGCCGCGGTGGCGGGCGTGGCGCTGGCGGTGTGCGCGGGCGCGTACGCCGTCACCGTCTACACCCTGCACCGGCAGTTCGACCTGCAGCTGACACAGGCGGCCACCCTCGCCATCCAGCAGCACCAGCAGAACGGTCCCGGTGTGCAGGCCGGCGAGTGCCGGTACCTGGCCGCACCCGCCTGCGCCCAACTGGTGCCCGAGTCCGCCGCGGACGACCCGCGCCAGCCCTATCTGCTGCCCGTCACCGACGCGGTCCGCGAGGTCGCCGGCCGCCGGCGGGCGCCGTACTACAGCACGGCCTCGGTGGACGGCGATCCGGTGCGGGTGCTGACCACTCCGGCCCGTCGAGGGCTGGCCATACAGGTGGCGCTCCGCTCGGACGGGGTACAGCGGGCCGAGCGGCAGGCGGCCGGGCTGCTGGCCGTGATCGGCGGGGCGGGCGTGCCGGTCGCGGCGCTGCTGGGCTACTGGGTGTCTCGCTCGGGCCTTGCTCCCGTGACCCGGCTGACCTCGACCGCGGAACGCATCACCGCGACGCGGGACGCCGGGCTCCGTATCGAGCTGCCCGCGGAGCCCCGGGGCAGCGAGGACGAGATCACCCGGCTCGCCGTCACCTTCAACACTATGCTCGACGCCCTGGAGGAGTCGCTCGCCGCGCAACGGCGGCTGGTCGCCGACGCCTCGCACGAGCTGCGCACCCCGCTGACGGCGTTGCGCGCCAACGCCGAGATCCTGCTGCGCGCGGACCAGCTGACGCCACGCCAGCGGGAGCGGGCGACCGGCGCGCTCGGCCGGCAGCTGCGGGAAGTGACCACGCTGGTCAACGACCTGATCGACCTGGCCCGCGACGAAGAGCCGCAGCAGGCCCTGGAGTCGGTGCAGCCGGCCGCCCTGCTGGAGCACGCGGTGGCGGCCGCCCGCGATCACTGGCCGCACGTCCCGTTCGTCCTCGACACCGATCCCGCAGCCGCGACCGCCCTGGCGGCTGCGGTGCCGAGCCGGCTGACGCGGCTGTTCTCCAACCTGCTGGACAACGCGGCGAAGTTCTCCCCGCCCGGCGGCCGCGTCGAGGTGGCGGCGCACCGGTCACCGGACGGCGCGCGTGTGGAGATCACCGTCCGCGACCACGGCCCCGGCATCGACGTGGCAGACCTGCCCCATGTCTTCGACCGCTTCTACCGGGCCCGAGCCGCTCGTGCGCTTCCCGGCTCGGGCCTCGGTCTGGCCATGGCCCGGCAGATCGCCCACACCCACCACGCCGAACTCACCGCCCACCAGGCGCCGGGCGGCGGCGCCCTGTTCCGGCTGAGCCTGCCCGTGGACACCGGCACGGGTTCCTGAGATCTGTCCTTTCACAGCGACACCCTCACCGCGACACCCGAGACGGCTCCGGTGTACCGGTAGCCGAACCCGGCGAGACCTGCGCCCCGGTCCACCCCGGCTTTGTGTCTGAACCAAGCCCTTGACCGCGTACCGGATATGACGTTTCGTCAGGCGATCGGCTGTTTCTGTACCGCGCCTTCTTGACAGCAGGGGCCAATGGGTCCAGCTTTCGGGACAACGTTGTCTAAAGGACATCGAAGGGACCTGGTCACGATGGTGCCGTTCCGACTTCTGTCCGTGCTGGCCGCGGGCGCCCTGGCTGTGGGCGCCGCCTCCGTTCCCGTCCACGCCGTTCCCGTCTCACCGGCGCCGGTCTCCGATCCGGCCTCTCTCGTCGATCCGTTCATCGGGACCTCGAACGCCGCCGACGACTTCCCCGGGGCCGACACCCCGTTCGGGATGGTCCAGTGGAGTCCCGACACCAGCCCCCACCGGCCGGACGGCGGCGGCTACGAGTACAAGGACTCGGCCCTCACCGGTTTCGGCCTGACGCACATCGCCGGACCGGGCTGCCGGGCCGCCGGCGACATCCCGGTGCTGCCGACCGTCGGCGCCGTCGACTCGGCCGCGACGGACAGCTTCTCGCACGCCAACGAGTCGGCCACGCCCGGCTCGTACACCGTCTCCCTGGACAACGGCGTCAAGACGGAGCTGACCGCCACCACCCGCAGCGGCATGGCGCGCTTCACCTTCCCGTCCACCAGCCGGGCGAACCTCCTCTTCAAGCTGACGGCCAGCGCGAACGGCGACACGGCCGCCGAGTTCGGCGTGGTGAACGACAGAGAGCTCAGAGGCAAGGTCACCAGCGGCAACTTCTGTGGCGAGGGCAACTCCTACACCGTCTACTACGACATGGTGTTCGACCAGCCGTTCCGCCACAGCGGTACCGCGGTGGCCGCCGCAACGCCCTCCACGCCCAGGACCCACGCCTCCCCCAACGCCCCCGAGGCACCGAACAAGCCGGTGCTGCACGGTGACGTGCCCGGTACGCCGAACACCTTCGCTCCCCGGGCGAGCGGCTCCGACGGCTATGTCACCTTCGACACCACCACCCATCGGGCCGTGCAGGCCAAGGTCGGCATCTCCTATGTCTCGGCCGCCGACGCCGTGGGCAACCGGCAGGCGGAGAACCCCGGTTGGAATCTGGCCAAGGTGCGCGGCGCGGCGCACGACGCCTGGAAGTCCCTCCTCGGACGGGTGCGGATCACCGGCGGGACGCCCGACCGGCAGACCGTCTTCTACACCGCGCTCTACCACGCGCTGCTGCATCCCAACGTGATCAGTGACACCAACGGCCGCTATCCGGGGTTCGACGGCAAGACCCACACCGTCGACAAGGGCCATGGCGCCGCCTACGCCAACTACTCGGGCTGGGACGTCTACCGCTCGCAGGCCCAGCTCGAAGGCCTCGTGGCCCCGAAGATCGCCTCCGACACCGCGCAGTCGATGGTCGACGACTACCGCCAGACCGGACTGTTCCCGAAGTGGTCGGAGAACAACGGCGAGACCTATGTCATGGTGGGCGATCCGGCCGACGAGATCATCGCCGACTACCACGCCTTCGGGGCCCGGAACTTCGACACCGCGACCGCCCTCAAGGGCATGATCGCGGAAGCCACCGTCCCCAACAACAACCGGCCGGGGCTCACCTACCTGGAGCAGCTGGGCTGGCTGCCCAGCAACGGCAAGTACGGCTGCTGCAACTTCTACGGCCCGGCCTCCACGACGCTCGAGTACAACTCGGCGGACTTCGCGATCTCCGCCTTCGCCGGCGCCCTCGGCCACGCCGCCGATCAGCACCGGTTCGCGGACCGGGCACAGGACTGGCAGAACCTCTTCCACCACGACAGCGGATTCATCCGGCCGCGCGACACCTCCGGCACGTGGACGGGCGGGTTCTCCCCCACCTCGGGCAAGAACTTCGTCGAGGGCGACTCCTGGCAGTACACGCCGATGGTGCCGTTCAACCTGCACGGGCTGGCCACCGCCATGGGCGGCGACGCGGCCATGGCCAAGTACCTGGACACGGACCTGTCCTCGCTGACCGGCGCCGGCGGCTACACCAATCTGGGGAACGAGCCCAGCCTCAACATTCCCTGGGAGTACGACTACATCGGCCGCCCGTACGAGACGCAGAAGGTCGTCCGGCAGGTCCAGGACCAGATCTGGACCGACAGCCCCTCCGGGCTGGCCGGCAACGACGACCTGGGCGAGATGAGCTCGTGGTACGTGTGGTCCGCCCTCGGCATGTATCCCGAGACCCCCGGCACCGCCGATCTGGCGCTGGGCAGCCCGCTCTTCCCCCAGGCGGTGATCACGCTGCCGTCCGGCCGCACCCTCACGATCAACGGCACGGGCGCCGCGGACGACGCTCCGTACGTCCAGTCGGCCACCTGGAACGGCGCCGCATGGAACGCGGCCCGCGCTCCCGGGGGTGCCCTGACCGGCGGTGGCACCCTGACCTACGTCCTCGGCGCCACGCCGAACACGTCCTGGGCGTCGGCACCTTCCGCCGCCCCGCCCTCCTACCCGGGCGCGCCCGCCTACAGCGACGTCGGCACGTCCGGCGACACCGCCGCGGCCACGGCCGACTTCGACGGCGCCGGCTTCAGTTACTCCACGCACGCCCTGGCCACCGCGGGGGTCACTCCTGGCGCCAAGGTCACCGTGGGCGGGGTGACGTTCACCTGGCCGGACGTGGCGCCCGGAGCGCGGGACAACTACGAGGCGAACGGGCAGACGGTACCGGCCTCCGGCTCCGGCAGCATCTCCTTCCTGGGTGCCGCCAACAACGGCCCGGTCTCCGGCACCGCCACCGTCACCTACACGGACGGCACGACCCAGTCGGTCCCGCTGGGTCTGTCCGACTGGACGCTGAGCGCGGGCGCCGCCTCACCGCGCGCCGACAACACCATCGCGCTCACCATGCCGTACCGCAATCACGCGGGCACCGCGTCCGACAGCACCACGACATATGTGTTCGCCACGACGCCCGTGGCGCTGAGTCCGGGCAAGACGGTCAGCAGCGTGCGTCTGCCGTCCGACGTCGCGTCCGGGGGCCTGCATGTCTTCGCGATCGGCTTCGGCGGCGCGGCCTCGGCGCCGGGGCGCAGCTGACCGGGGAACATGCCGTTGAGTGGAGCAATGACCGGGGTACGGCGGCGCGGCGCACCAGGCTGGTCGGGTGAAGGACGAACGGACCGGCCGGGAGCCGGAGGACGCCGCCGCGCCCCGGCTGCCGGCGCCGCCGCTGTGGCTGCGCTGGCTTCCGGTCCTCTACGTCGCCGCCGTCCTGCTGCTGGAGCCGGCCACGCCCGTGGACTGGCCGGTGAGCTTCGCGCTGATCTCCGTGCCGGTGCTGGCCGCGTTCGCGCACGGGCCGGTGGGCGTCGCCGCCGCCACGGTGTTCTCCGTCGTCCTCGAAGGGGTGCTGGCCGGTACGCCGTGCTGTGCGGGCCGCTCCGTCGGCTATCTGTGGGACCGTCACTACGTGGCGTCCTACATCTGTACGGCGCTGGTGGGCGGCCTCGGCACGATCCTGGCCGCCCACCGGATCCGGCGGGAACGCACGCTCGCCGACGTCCGGTTCGTGGCCGAGACCGCGCAGCGCGTCCTGCTGCGCCCCGTACCGCACCGCATCGGCAACCTCCGTCTGGAGAGCCTCTATCTGTCCGCGAGCGCGGAGGCACGCATCGGCGGTGATCTCTACGAGGCGGTCCCCACCCGGTTCGGGGTCCGCCTGCTCATCGGCGACGTCCGCGGCAAGGGACTGCTGGCGGTCGAGACCGCCGCCACGCTGCTCGGTGCGTTCCGCGAGGCGGCTTACGACGAACCCGATCTGCCCGCGCTGGCCGGCCGGGCGGACACGAGCATGAACCGCAGGGCGACGCAGCTCGGCGGAACCGAGACGGGCGAGCGGTTCGTCACCGCGGTGTTCGCCGAGATCCCCGCCGACGGCCACATCGTCCGCATCGTCAACTGCGGCCATCCGCCGCCGATCTCCCTGCGGGCCGGCGAGGTGTGCGAACTGGACAGCGGGCGGCCGGCGCCGCCCCTGACCCTCGGCAAGCTGGTCGCGGACCCGTACCACGTCGACGAGTACCCTTTCCGGCCCGGCGATCAGCTGCTGCTGTACACGGACGGCGTGACGGAGACGCGGGACGCGACGGGCACCTTCTATCCGCTGTTGCAGCGGCTGCGCGCCTGGGGTCCCCTGCCGCCGAAGGATCTGCTCGAACGACTCCACGACGATCTGCTGGCGTACAGCCACAACAGAACGCAGGACGACACCGCGGCGCTCGCGGTCTGTCTGGCTCCCGAGGCGCCGTCGGCGACGTCACCGGCCGAGTGAGCCCGGCCCCGTGCCGGAAGCGGGTCAGAAGGCCGTGCGGGCGAACCAGTTGTCGAGGACCGCGCGCTCTCCCGAGATCTCGAAGGCCGGGTCCTCGTACGACCGCCGGCCGTAGAGCAGGAGCAGGAGATCCGCCGCCCGGCCGAGCACCGCCGCCGTGACCGGCGCGGACGCGTCGGACTCGCGGTCCGGCCCCGCCACCGGGCGGAAGCCGTCCGGGTCCAGCCGCACCCGCCACTCCTCGGCGGATCCGCCGTCGGGGCCCGCGCACCGGAACGCGAGGGTCTCTCCGTCGCCGCGCAGCTTGGTCACGCCGGGGGCGAAGAGACCCGCGTAGGGCAGGTTGACGAGGAACTCGTCCACGCCGTCCGCCGCGAGCACGGGGTCGATGTCCGAGGTCAGGCCGACGGCGTGCTCCGCGTCCACCCGGTGCACCAGCGTCTCGAAGAGCATCCGGCGAGCCCAGAACCGGGCGTGCCGGTCCTCGCCCCAGACCCACATCGGCGCGTCGGGATCGGTGTCCCGCAGGACGGCCGCCACACCGGGCACGCCTGCCGCCACCCAGTCGGGATAGTCGCGGGCGTTCTCCGGCAGCTCCAGCTCGACGTCACGGCTGCGGGGCGGCTCCTGCACCAGCCCGGTCAGCAGGGTGGAGAACCAGCGCTGCAGCGCTCCCACGTGCCGGCTGAGGTCAGCCAGGGTCCAGTCGGGGCAGGACGGTACGGCGCTCGCCGGGTCGGCGCCCCGGACCGCCTCGGCGAAGCGCAGGGTCTCGCGGGCGATGGCCTCGCGGTAGGTGTCGTACGGCAGGGGATGCCCCGCCTCGTGTGTCGCTGCCATCGGCCGCCGCCATCCTGTTCTGGTTCTCGGCACGGATTCCGTCGCCGACAGTCTGGCCGCTGGAGTCCACTCGAAGGCAAATCGCGGCTCAGGGGATCTCCTGTTCGGCCCAGATGATCTTCCCTTCGGCGGTGTACCGGGCGCCCCAGCGCTGGGCCAGCTGGGCGACCAGGAAGAGCCCGCGGCCGCCCTCGTCCGTGCTCCTGGCGTGCCTGAGCCGGGGGGCCGTACTGCTGGCGTCGGAGACCTCGCAGGTGAGGCGGGTGTCGTGGAGGAGGCGTAGCCGGATGGGCGGGGCCGCGTAGCGGAGGGCGTTGGTGACGAGTTCGCTCACGATGAGTTCCGTCGTCATGGCTGCCTCCGCACCGAGGCCCCAGTCCTCGACCTGGTGGGTGGCCCGGGCGCGCAGGGTGGCGACGGCGGCCGGGTCGGGGGGTACGGTCCCAGGAGGCGACCCGGTCGGCGCTGAGCACATGGGTGCGGGTCAGGAGCAGCGCGATGTCGTCGGACTGCGGCACGGGCACGAGCGTGCGCACGGCGGAGGTGCACAGCGCGTCCAGGGCCTCGTCGGTGTGGGTGAGGGCCTGTGCGAGCAGGGACATGCCGCGCTCCACGTCGTGGTCGCAGCCCTCGATGAGGCCGTTGGTGTAGAGGCCGAAGAGGCTGTTCTCGGGAAGTGCGATCTCGGTGGCCTCGAAGGCCATTCCGCCGAGCCCGAGCGGGGGTCCGGCGGGGATCTCCGGGAAGTACGCCGGTCCGTCCGGTGCCACGACGACGGGCGGCGGGTGTCCGGCCCGAGCCATCGCGCACCGCTGGGTGACCGGGTCGTAGACGGCGTAGAGGCAGGTCGCGCCGATGAAGGTGCTCCGGGCGGCTGTGCCCGCGGCGGCCTCCTCGTCGCTCAGCCGGAACACGAGGTCGTCGAGGTGGGCGAGCAGGTCGTCGGGGGGCATCTCCATGGCGGCGAGCGTCTGGACGGCCGTGCGCAGCCGGCCCATGCCGGCCGCCGCGGTGATGCCGTGGCCCACGACGTCACCGACGACGAGGCCCACGCGGGCACCGGACAGCGGGATCACATCGAACCAGTCGCCGCCGACGCCGCCGCAGGGATCCGCCGGCCGGTAGGAGGAGGCCACCTCCAGCGCGGTGCCGCCGGTCAGGGCGGGTGGCAGCAGGCTGCGCTGGAGGGTGACCGCCGCCGTGTGTTCCCTGGTGTAGCGGCGGGCGTTGTCCACGCACACCGCCGCGCGTGCCACGAGTTCCCGGGCCAGCATGACGTCGTCGGTCCCGAAGGAGACGGGATTGAGCGACCGGGCGAACATGGTGAGGCCGAGTACGGTGTTCCGCGCCCGCATCGGCGCGAAGATGACCGAGTGCAGGCCGAACTCGCGGATGCGTGCCACGCGCAGGGGTTCCTTGGCGGTCCACAGTTCGTCGGCCGGGTCGAGGACCGGGATGAGCAGCGGCTCACCGTCGATGAGCAGGTGGGTGTCGTGGGGCGGCGGGAGGAAGTCGACCCGGTCGCCGACCTGTGCGACGGCCTCGGGGGTGCCCTCGCGCACCGAGCGCAGTGCGGCACGGCGCATCGCCAGCCCGGCGGGCGCAGGTCCGGCGTCGCTCAGCCACGCTCCGTGACCTTCGGTGCTGAGCACGGGTTCCAGCAGATCGACGAAGACGAAGTCCGCGAAGCGGGGGACCGCGAAGTCGGCGAGTTCCTGGGCGGTCCGCATCACGTCGAGGGTCCGGCCGATGCTGGTGCCGGCTTCGTTGACCATGGTCAGCAGCTGGCGGGCGTTCCAGCGCTCGGTGACGTCCTGGACCATGTAGCACACGCCGGTGACGGCGTCCTCGGCGTCCACCAGCGGGAAGAACGAGGTCGCGTAGGCGTGCTGGCGGTGCGGGTCGGCCCAGCTCCAGCCCACGTACTCGTAGTCGGTCACCGGGACGCCGGTGGCGAGCACCTCGCGCATCAGGCCTTCCAGGCCCGCCGCCTGCAGCCCGGGCAGCAGCTCGCCCAGCCGCTTCCCGAGCCGCTCGTCACGGGGGACCCCGCTGATGTGTTCCAGGGTGTCGTTCACCCAGACGTACCGCAGCTCGGTGTCCAGGACGGCCAGGCCGACCGGCGAGCGGGTCAGGAACCCGTCCAGGACCGACTGGCCCATGGTCCACCGCGACAGCTGTGCGCGAGCCGACGCCAGGAAGCACTCGGCGGTGCCCATCCGGAACGACGCCGATACCCGTAGCTGGACGTCGAGGCGGCGGCCGTCCCGGTGCCGTAGGGCGATCTGGCCGCTCCAGCCGTTTCCGGCGCGGCACCGCGCCACGACACCGGCGAGCCGTGCCGGGTCCTCGGGCATGGCGAGCAGGCGCGCGGCGGAGGCACCGACGACGTCCGGTGCCTCGTAGCCGAGGAGCACTTCGGCGCTGCGGGTCCAGCCGACCACGACGCCGTGTTCCGATATCACCGCGGCCGCGTCGGTGGACGCGTCGAAGAGATCACCCGGTCCCCCGGGCGGGCCCGCGGCGAAGCCCTCTCGCGCTGATTCCATGAGTCACACCCATATACCACTATGAGCCTGTTTGTAAGGTGATATGCATAGATACTGCGGAATGTTGACGGGTCTGCCCGACGCGGCGCCGTGCGGTTGGGCCGGGCCGTGGCCGGAGCGACCATGGAAGGACCGGCCGTCAGCGCCCACGGGCCCGTCCGGCCGGTGGAGGTGAACCCGGCATGGCAGTGGACTCCTTCGAAGCCGGCCACAACGAGCAGCACGCCGAGCTGCCCCGGCCGACCGGGCTGCTGGATGTGCTGAGCGTGGCCGCCGTGGCCCTGGACACCCGTGGCCGCATCGTCTTCTGGACCCCGCAGGCCGAAGAACTCTTCGGATACTCCTCCGAGGAGGCGCTCGGCAAGCACGCGGCGCGCCTGCTCATCCACCCGGAACATCTCCAGGCCGTGGTGGGTCTGTTCACGGAGGTCCTGGAGACCGGCAGGGGCTGGGCCGGCGCGTTTCCGGTCCGGCACAAGGACGGCGGCAGCCGGCTGACCGAGTTCCGGACCATGCGGCTGCTGGACGATCTCGGGGACGTCTATGCCCTGGGTATCGCGGCGGACCACACGCTGCTCCAGCGCGTCGAGACCGATCTGGCGCTGTGCGAGCAGTTGATCAACCAGTCCCCGATCGGACTGGCCCTCCTCGATCCCGAGCTGCGCTATCTCCTGGTCAACCCGGCACTGGAGCGGATCGACGGCATTCCCGCCGAGGATCACATCGGCCGCCACCTGCGGGAGACGCTGCCCTTGCCGGAGGTCGACACCGTCGAGTCGGCCCTGCGTCAGGTGCTCACCACCGGTACGCCGCTGCTGGACCAGTACCACGTCGGCCGTCCCCCCTCCGATCCCGGCCAGGAGCACGCCTGGTCGCTGTCCTTCTACCGTCTGGAGGATCCCGGAGGGCGGGTCCTGGGCGCGGCCGCCTCGGTCGTCGACGTCACCGAGCGGCACCGCGCGGCGGCCGAGGCCGACCGGGCGCGGCGGCGCCTGGCCCTGATCGCGGACGCCTCCGCGCGGGTCGGCACCACGCTGGACGTGGATCAGACCGCCCATGAGCTGGCCGAGATCGCCGCGCCGGCGCTGGCCGACGTGGTCGCCGTGGACGTCCTCGACTCCGCGCTGTCCTGCCGTCGGATACGCAGACCGGACAACGGCCCGGAGCTGTTCCGGGCCCTCGCCCTGAAGGCGGCCCATCCCACGGTCGCGCTGCGCGCCGCCGACGCTCCCGGTGACCTAGCCGCCTACGCGGGTGACCGTCTGGTCACCCTGTGCGTCCACACCGGGCGGCCGGTCCTGGTGCCCCGGGTGGGGCCGCGCGATCTGCCGCGCATCGCCCGGGACGCGACGGCCGGCGCCCTGTTGGCGGAGGCCGGTGTCCACTCGTATCTCGCGGTGCCGCTGATCGCGCACGGCGAGGTGCTCGGCGCCCTGGACCTCAAGCGAACCCTCAATCCGGCGCCGTTCGACGAGGACGACGTCGTACTGGCCGCCGAACTCGCCGGCCGGGCCGCGGTGGCCATCGACAACGCCCGCTGGTTCCAGAGCGTCCGCAACACCGCGCTCACCCTGCAGCGCAGTCTGCTGCCCGATCACTC
This sequence comes from Streptomyces roseochromogenus subsp. oscitans DS 12.976, assembly GCF_000497445.1. Lineage (NCBI taxonomy): Bacteria > Bacillati > Actinomycetota > Actinomycetes > Kitasatosporales > Streptomycetaceae > Streptomyces > Streptomyces roseochromogenus. Next base: position 709,443 of record NZ_CM002285.1, read on the forward strand.
GCCGCACCACACGGGCCTGGAACTCGCCTCCCGCTACCAGCCCGCGCAAGCCACCAGCGAGGTCGGCGGCGACTGGTACGACGTCATCCCGCTGGCCGACGACAAGACCGCCCTGGTGGTCGGCGACGTCATGGGCAACGGCATCGACGCGGCCGCCACCATGGGCCGACTGCGCACGGCCACCTGCGCCTACGCCGATGTCGACCTCGCCCCCGGCGCGGTACTCCAGCACCTGGACAAGATCACCTGCGATCTGGAGCACTACATCGTCACCTGCCTGTACGCGGTGTACGACCCGCGCACCGGGCGGTGCAGCATCGCCAACGCCGGACACATGCCGCCCGCGCTGGCGCGCCCTGGCCGGCCGCCGAGACTCCTGGAGCTGCCGGCCGGGGCGCCGCTCGGCGTCGGCGGCGTGAGCTTCGAGACCACCACGGTCACGCTGCGCCCCGGTGATCTGCTGGTCCTCTACACCGACGGCCTCGTGGAGACCCGTCAGCACGCCATCGACGACCGGCTGAACGCCTTGCTGGACCTCCTCGGCGAAGCGCACCGGCCGCTGGAGGAGACCTGCGACGCCCTGCTGTACGGACTGCGCAACCCCGACGACCACGACGACGTGGCCCTGCTCGTCGCCCGCACCCTGTAGGCCGCCCGGTAGCACGAGACCCTTCCCTGAACCGTGTCGCGTGGTGGACACTCCGCGCACCGGGCCGACGTCGTCACCCCGGTCGCCGCCCTCTCCCCCACCCCCTACCGTCAAGGGCTCCCCAGATGCCGATCGCACCTGCCGCCCTGCGCCTGGCCGTCGCAGTCGCGGGCTTCCTGCTCGTCACCACCACGTCCACCACGTCCTCCGCCGCCCCGAAGGAGCCAACACACCGTGTTTCGGGCGCAGTTGAAGCCGCAGCCCCGGCCACCTGGTCCCCGCCGCTGTCCACGCAAGGCCGCTCCATCGTCGACAGCCAGGGCAACCGTTTCCGCCTGAAGGGCGCCAACTGGGACGGCGCACAAGGCTCGTGGACGGGCAGCGGCAGCGCCGATGATCCCGCCAACCACCACGCCGGCCAGGACTCCCACGGCATCCCCCTCGGCCTGGACCGCGTACCGCTGGACCAACTCCTCGGCGATTTCCATCAGCTGGGCATCAACACCATCCGGCTGCCGTTCTCGAACGCGATGATCCACAGCACGACCCCGGTGCCCGACAGCGCCGTGACCGCCAATCCCCAACTGCGAGGCAGGACACCGCTGGAGATCTACGACGCCGTGGTCGACGCGCTCAGCGCCGGCGGGTTCGCCGTGATCCTCAACAACCACACCAACACCTCCCGCTGGTGCTGCGGCATCGACGGCAACGAGCGCTGGAACAGCTCGCAGTCGACGCGGGCCTGGGCCGACGACTGGGTCTTCATGGCCCGCCGCTACGCCTCCGTCCCCCGGGTGGTCGGCGCGGACCTGTACAACGAGGTGCGGCGCGACGTCCTGGACGACCCCAACTGGGGCCTGGGCGACGACCACGACTGGTACGCCGCGGCCCGGCTCACCGCCGACCGCATCCTCACGGAGGCCAACCCACGGCTCCTCATCGTCGTCGAGGGCATCAACTGGACGGGGATACCCGCGGACGGACTCCCCCACGGCCGCCCTGTGCTGACCCCCGCCGGGACCCTGTCCCACACCCTCGTCGACGCCCACAAGCTGGTCTACTCCGCGCACTTCTACGGCTACACCGGCCCCCACCACAGCGGCGCGACCGGTATCGGCGAGACCCATGACCCCCGCTACCAGGACCTGAGCCGCAACGACCTGTACACAGCGCTCCACGACGAGGCGTTCTTCGTGGAGGAGCCGGAGCGGCACTACACCGCACCCGTCTGGGTCAGCGAGTTCGGCATCGGCGCGGGCGAGACGAGTCCGGCCGCCCGCACCTGGTTCGGCAGCATCACCGACTACTTCGCCGACCACGACACCGACTTCGCCTTCTGGCCTCTGGTCGGCTTCACGGGCCACGACGACTGGGCGCTGCTCCAGTACGACGAGAGCGGGCACCGCTCCGGCATCCTCGACGCGGGCGACTGGCGTGCTGCGGCCTGGCAGCACCTCATGACCGCGCCGAGCGACACCGGTCCGGTGGCGGCGGTTCCGGTCTGGCGGATGCTCTCCATCGACCATGGCGACGCGGTGGAGTCGGTACGGGTGCGGGCCACCGGGGACTGGGATCCGGGGGCCTACAAGGCCGCCTGCCCCGACGGGCTGCGGCTCATCGGGCTCGGCCACACCACTGGGCGGGGCCTGTGCACCGACAGCACCGGCGGTGGCCCGGGCGATCTGCGTGCGACGGGCGGCGGCCAGACGGTGGTCACGGACGAGCGCTATGTCCCGGCCGGCGGCGACTGGGCGTCGGGATACACCAAACTGCAGTGCCCCGAGGGCGGTTTCCTCATCGGATACAGCGCCCGTGGCGAGCGGGTGTCGGCGGCCCTGTGCGTGCCCGCCCGGAACTCGCTGGCGGGAGCGGGCCGCACGGTGTGGTTCGACCGGTCCGACAACCGTCCCAGCGGCGCCGCCGGCGGCGACTTCGCGTACGGCGACTACAAGGGCCAGTGCGGCGAGGACGAATACGCCGCCGGAATCGCCTACACCACCCGGGTGGGCAGCCGCCCCGGGCCCGACGCCCTACTGTGCCGCCGGCTCCTCTGAAGCGGCCCCGGACGACCGGTCGGCGGCCCCGCGCACCAGCAGCAGGAGGGCGTCGACCAGGTCGTCCGCCAGGTCGTCCACGGGGCTGCCCGTGGCCAGCCGGCGCAGTTGCAGGCCCATCACGAGGGCGACGGTCGTGGCGGCCAGGCGTTCCGCGTCCGGGACGCCCAACGCGGTCAGGATCCGGGCGGCGAGCAGGTCGTAGGCGCCGAACGCCTCGGCCGCCGCCTCCCGCAGCCGTGCGTCCCGCCCGGCGTGCAGGTACAGCTCGAACGGCGCGAGATGGGCGCTGTCCAGCGCCGTGCCACAGGCGACCTGGCCGGCCAGTGACGCCGCGTCCTCGACGGCGAGGCCTTCCGTCTGGCACTGCTCGGCCAGTTCGGTGAAGTGCCGCGCCTCCTCGCGCACGAAGTACAGCAGGCTCTCCCGCAGCAGATCGTGCTGGGTCTCGAAGTGGTAGGTGACCGACCCGAGGGACACGCCCGCCTCCTTGGCGATCCGCCGGTTCGTGACCGCCGCGACTCCGTCCTCGCCGATGATCCGCAGGACGGCGGTGATGATGCGCTGGCGCATCGGGGCAGGGCGGGCGGCGTGCGGCATGGCGTGCATTCTTCCATCACCGGTTTCCAGCACTGCGTTCCAGCGCCGACTTCTCATCCCGCCTTGCGGCACCGGTGGACAGGGCCGTGCCGGCTCCCTAGTGTTCGTTCGAACGAACAGGACCGGACTGGAGGGTAGCCGTGCACATTGCCGGGTCAACCGTTCTGCTCACCGGTGTCACCGGCGGCATCGGCGGCGCGCTGGCCGCCGAACTGTCCGCTCGTGGCGTCCGTCTCGTGCTCACCGGCCGGCGGGCCGAGGCGCTCGAACCCCTCGCCGAGCGTTACGGCGCCCGGATGATCACGGCCGATCTGGCCGACGCCGACGACGTGCGGCGGCTGGCCGCAGAGGCCGCCGGCACGGACATCCTGATCGCCAACGCGGCCCTGCCCTCCAGCGGTGACGTCCTCGACTACACACCGGACCAGATCGACCGGGCCCTCGCGGTGAATCTACGCGCCCCCGCCATGCTCGCCCGGCTGCTGGCTCCCGCCATGGTGGCCGCCGGACGCGGCCACTTCTGCTTCGTCGGGTCGCTGTCCGGCATGGCGGCCACCAAGTCGTCGTCCCTGTACACCGCGACGAAGTTCGGGCTGCGCGGCTTCTCGCTGGCCTTCCGCCAGGATCTGCACGGCACGGGTGTCGGCGTCTCGATCGTCCAGCCGGGTTTCGTACGTGAGCTGGGCATGTTCGCCAAGACGGGTTCTTCGACGCCCGGCGGTGTCCGCACCGTCTCGCCCGAGCAGGTCTGCAGGGGCGTGATACGAGCCATTGAACGCGATGTCGCCGAGATCAATGTGGCACCGCCCGAGCTGCGCTTCCTCACCAAGGTCGCGTCGCAGTTCCCGGGCTTCGCAGAGCGGGTGCAGCGGCTGGCGGGAGCGGAGCCGACCGTGCACGCGATCGTGGATGCGCAGCGCTCCAGCCGCTGAGACTCCTCTGGCACCCTCTTCGCTCTCCGTGATTCAGCGCTGGCTCGCGGGAGCGCCCGGCAGGGGCGGCCGGCTGCCCTTGCAGGAGTAGACGATCTCCACGGACCCGCCGGGCAGGGCGCGTTCACGCTGGAAGGTGAGCCCGGCGGACGGGTCGAGCGCGGGCGTCAGCCGTGTCCCGCCGCCGAACAGCAGCGGCACGATGACCAGTTCCAGCGTGTCGAGGGCGCCGAGGGCGTGAAAGGTCTGGATCGTGCGCGCGCCGCCGACGAGGTGGACGTCGCCACCGCGGTTGGCCGCGCGGATCCTCTCCAGCAGCCGCGCCGGATCGCTGTCGGTGACGACGTGGTCCGGGGTGCCGGCCGGGCGGTGCGAGCCGAGCACGAACACATCGAGGTTCGGCCAGGGCCAGCGGTTGTTGGTCAGCGCGGGCTCGAAGGTGGTACGGCCCATCACCGCCGCCTCGCATCCTTCGAGGAACTCCCGGATGCCATGGCTCTCGCCGGACACGAAAGCGGGGTCGGCCGTCAGCGCCGGCCATCCGGACGGTGTGGTCACATAGCCGTCGGCGCTCATGCTCACGCGGGCACGGATCTTCATGATGTCTCCTTGGGCCTGTCTTCTTCGGGCCGTCTTCTTCTGCTCTGTTCTTCCGAGGCGGACCCCGCCTTCACCCAAGCGTCGAACGAGCCACCCGCACTTCGACACGCCGCCTTCGGTACTGAGCCGTCTGCTCCGACGCAGCGTTCTCCGGTACCTTTCGCGTTTTCTCACAGAGGTCCGACGACGCGGTGTCCGGCACACCGCCCGCCTCCTCGCAGAGACCGTTCCCGCATGTCTGGCCACGCGCACGGAGGCGGTGCACGAGTACCTGGTCCGCACCCCCGCCACGCCGGCCCTGCCCGGCTCCGTCCCTGACTCGGCGGCCCCGGTCGAGGTGGCGGCCCCGGCCACGGACGCCGGCTTCACCGCGCTCGACATCGCCCTGGCCGAGGCCTTCGGCGGCGCATGGGAGCCGTCCCCGGAAGGCGCGGCACGGCTGCGGCGGACCGAGGAGAACGGCGGGGCCGTCCGGTTCGTCCGCGCGCCCGGCGGCTGTGCCGGCGGCGCGCTCTGCTCGGCGCCCGCCGAGGGCACGGCCGAGCTGGCGGGTGTGGGCACCCTGCCCGCGTACCGGGGGCGTGGCATCGCGGCCGCGGTCGCCTCGACGCCGGCCGGGACCGCTCGCCGGGTGTCACCGTTCTCCGGGCACGGGGTGGTCCTTGACGAAGCGGTGGATCTCCTCGGTGAGGGCGCCCGGATTGTCCAGCTGGACCAGGGTGCGGGCGTCGGGGATCTCCACATAGCGGGCGTCCGGCAGCAGTTCGGCCAGGCGACGGCCCGTCGCGGGCGGCATCATGCGGTCCTCGGCGCCCCAGGCGACCAGGGCGGGGCGGGTGAACTCCGGGAGGTTCCGGGCCGCTTGCAGATAGCAGTCCTTCCGGGTCGTACGGAGGAACCGGGTGAAGTCACGGCGGATGTGACGGTTCCTCAGCAGAGGGCCGTACCAGCGCGCGATGAGCTCCGTGGGCAGCCGCTTCTTCGCCATTCCGCCGAGCGAGGTCTGCATACGGGCCAGGAAGGGGAAGCGGAAGGACTGCAGGAGGAGGAAGATTCCGCCGGGGACCTTGCAGGCCACGGAGAGGATCCGGCCCTGGACGCCGGGCGGGTAGTTGTCCAGGGCCTCGCAGGAGGTCAGGACGAGCCGGGCGATGCGCTCGTCCTGGACGCCGACGAGGAGTTGGGCCGTACCGGTGTCGTTCTGGACGAGGGTGACGTCGCGCAGGTCCAGGCGGTCCATGAACTCGGCCAGCAGGCGGGCGACGCCGTGCGCGGAGAGGTCCGCGTCCGGTCGCATCGGGCGCCGGTGGCTGCCGAGGGGCAGTACGGGGACCACGACGCGGAAGTCCGGGTGCAGGGCGGATACGACATCGGCCCAGACCGACTCGTCGAAGCCGAGGCCGTGGGCGAGGACCACGACGGGACCGTCGCCTCCGGTGTCCTGGTAGTCGATGGTTCCCGCACTCAGCTCGATCTCCGGCATGCCCCTGCCTCCGCCCCCGGTCGCCCGTCCAGGCCGTCACTTGATAGATCGTTCTAGTGACAGAATAGGCGCCGACCGCCCTTTGGCAACAGCGGCTTACCGGAGGTGCCACCCGTGAGCGACGGCAAGGCCATCAGCACCCATGAGACCCGGCGGCGCATCGTGGACGCCGGCACCGAGCTGTTCCGGCGTTCGGGCTACACCGGCACCGGTATGAAGCAGATCGCCGAGGCGGCCGGTGCTCCCTTCGGCTCGATCTACCACTTCTTTCCGGGCGGCAAGGCCCAGTTGGGCGAGGAGGTGATCCGTACCGCGGGCGCCGTCTATCTGGAGCTCATCACCACGCTGATGACGCCGTACGAGGACCGGGTGGCGGCCACCGCCGACGCCTTCGCCGCCGCGGCCGGCACCCTCGCCGAGCTGGACTTCGCCGACCCGTGCCCGATCGCGACCGTCGCGATGGAGGTGGCGAGCACCAACGAGACGCTGCGGCAGGCCACTTCGGAGGTGTTCGACAGCTGGATCGACCATCTGGCCGCCTATTACGCCCAGGGCGGCATCCCCGAGCCCGCCGCCCGGGAGACAGCGAGCTCGGTCATCGCCCTGCTGGAGGGCGCCTTCATGCTCGGCCGGGCCGCGCGCAGCTCCGGGCCGGTGCGGGCGGCGGGCACGGCGGCCGCGGCGATCGTACGGGCGGCACTGGCCGGGGAGTGAGGAAGCCGGCCGCGGCCGTCAGGTCTGCGGGTTCGCCCGGCTCGCTCGGTAGAGGTCGCGGAGCAGGGCGATCTCGGCTCCGTGGTGCAGCACTTCCTGGTTGACCCACCACACGATGTCGAGAAAGGGTTCCTCCGGATCGCTGCCGTACGGGTAGGCGCAGTACCCCACGGTGTCCAGCGCCGTGTCGTCGGCGCTCAGCAGTGCCTGCCGCCAGGCGGCGGCGCCGGCCTCGAAGGCCGCGATGGCACCGGCGGCGTCCCCGCTGACGGGGTGTTCCTCCCGCGTCGCCTCGCGGCTGCCCGCGGTGTGGTCGGCGCGCAGGGACAACATCTCGGTGAGGTGGCTCAGGCGCCAGGCGAGGGTCGTGACGGGCGGTGGCCACGGGTGCGGGTACGGCGCGGTGTCCCGCCCCCACGAGCCGCCGCCGGCCAGGAAGGCCGCCCGCGGCCCCGGCCCGTCCGCGCGCCGTCGCACCGACCAGCAGCCGGGGACCGGTTCCCAGCGGTACTCGTCGTCGGTCAGCGGCTCGACCTCGGTGTCCGCACCGTCGCCGCTGTCCATGACGGGCCCGGTCAGCCGACCGAGGAGGCGCTCGCACGCGAAGTCGAACTGGTCCAGCAGCGGGCGGAGTCGGGGCGGTGCTGCCGTCATCCGGCTGTCCTGGTCGCCATCCGGCTCTCCTGGTGCCATCGGGGCTCCTGATCGTCATCGGGCGCTTGGGCCGGCACCGGCCGCGTACCGGTCGGTGGCCGCCACCAGCGCCTCCGCCATGCCCGGCGTCCCGCTGTTGTGTCCGGCGTCGCCCACGATAACCAACTCGCTGTCAAGCCATGCCTGTTGGAGCCGCCAGACGATCCCGAGGAGGTTGCCGAAGTCGAGGCTTCCCTGGACCAGAGTGCCCGGGACCCCCTTGAGCACGTGTGCGTCACGCAGGACCACACCGTCGTCGTTGCCCTCGCCGAGGAAGTGGCCGTTGCCCCAGTAATGCGTCACAGTGCGGGCGAAGCCCATGCGGAAGACCGGGTCTTCGTAGCGAGCCACGGAGCGCGGAGGCGCCGGGATCATGGCCGTCTCCCAGTCGGTCCAGGCCCGTGCGGCTCGCTCCCGCACCTCCGGGTCGGGTGATTCCAGCAGCCGGTTGCAGGCGGCGGCGAGGTTCCCGTCGCGTTCGCCGGCCGGCAACGCGGACCGGAACCGTTCGAAGGCGTCCGGGAAGATCCGGCCCAGTCCCCTGGTCAGCAACTCGACTTCGGCGTTCGAACCGGTGGCGACGCCCGTGAGTACCAGCTCGGAGACGACGCCCGGGTGGGTCTGCGCGTAGCGCAGCGCGAGCACCGACCCCCAGGACACGCCCCACACCAGCCACCGTTCGACGCCCAGGTGCCGGCGCAGCAGTTCCAGGTCGGCCATGAGGTGCGCCGTGGTGTTGACGCTCATGTCGGTGTCGTGGCGGCTCGCGTGCGGTCTGGACCGGCCGCAACCGCGCTGGTCGAGCAGGACGATCCGATAGGCGGCCGGGTCGAACAGACGCCGGAGGTGGGGGGTGCACCCGGATCCCGGCCCGCCGTGCAGGACGACGGCGGGCTTGCCGTGCGGATTGCCGCAGGTCTCCCAGTAGACGTGGTTGCCGTCGCCCACATCGAGCATGCCGTGCGCGTACGGTTCGAGCTCCGGATAGAGGGCCATCCGGGCACCGTACCGACTGCGTCGGCCGACCGCCCACGCGTTTTCGTGTCCTCTGTCGCGGAGGCGTCTGTCGTGGAAGCGCCCTGGAATTGTCCGTGATCGGTAACAACCAGATCCTCCTTTGAACCTCCACTCAACCCCCACCGTCCTGACAGGTGCACAGAACACGGGTGCACGGGACCAAACGGACACGGAACGAATCGGGGCGGGACATGGCGCAGCACAACGGGCGGGGATGGTACGGCCGGATGGTCGCTGCGGCGGTCGGGGTCACGGCGGTGGCGGCCGCCACCTCGGTGTGGACCGCGCAGGCCGGCCAGTCCGGCGGCGGTCCGGCGGCACCGGACATCTCGGCGCAGCAGCCCGCCGCGCCGAAGCAGGAGACACCCGTCTCCGCCGACATCGCCCATGCCTCGGACGGCGGCGCGCACGCGGTCAACATCACCATCGACGACGGACCGAACCCGGTCTGGACCCCGCAGGTGCTCCAGATCCTGCGCGAGAACGGCGTGAAGGCGACGTTCTGCATGATCGGCCCGCAGGCCCAGGCGCACCCCGACCTGGTCCGGCAGGTGGTGGCGGCCGGGCACCGGCTGTGCGACCACACGGTGTCGCACGACACCACGATGGACAAGAAGCCCGAGGCCTACCAGTCGCAGCAGATCCTGGAGGCCGAGCGGCAGATCACCCAGGCGTCCGGTGGCGTGAAGCCGATGTACTACCGGGCTCCGGGCGGTGCCTTCACCCCGTACAGCCGACGGCTGGCGGCCTCGCACGGGATGCGTCCCCTCGGCTGGAACGTGGACTCCAAGGACTTCGAGCGGCCGGGCAGCGCCGCCATCGTCGCCACCGTCAAGCGTGAGCTGGCCAACGGCCCGACGATCCTCTTCCATGACGCGGGCGGCGACCGCTCGCAGACCGTGGCGGCGCTGCGCACCCTGCTTCCGTGGCTCAAGCAGCAGGGCTACTCCTTCGGCTTCCCGGTGCGCTGAACCGGCCCTTCCGGGGGCGCCGGGCCTGGTCAGGCGGCTCGCCGCAGACCACCTGCCGGTTAACCCGGGGGGAATTCTTGGTCATCGAAACCTTGGGACGGGTGTTCGGATTCGGAACGGCGCCTACCATGAGGCCGTTGCGTACGTCGTTCCGGAAAGGCTCGCCATGCCGTTGCCTCGCCTCGGCACGCGGTCCGTTCGTCTCCGGACGGCGCCCGCGGTGTTCGTCGTCCTCGCCGTGGTCCTCGGCGGCACGCTGCTGGCGTACTCGCTGGGCGGGCCGCGGCACGGCCGGTCCGCCGGCGCGCCGTCGGGGCACGTCGTCGTCGACGTCTCGGAGAGTCACTGCGGCCGCGGCTGGACCCGTCCCGAGCCCGGGGTGCGCACCTTCGATCTGCACAACTCCTCCGACGGCGCCGCCGAGGTCTACCTGGAGGACCCGGCCAGCCAGGCGGTGTACGGCGAGGTGGAGGGCATCGGTCCCGGTACGACACGGCAGTTGACGGTGCGGCTGGGCAAGGGCGCGTACGCCTTCAAGTGCGTGCCCGACGACGCCGACGCCGTCACCGGGCCCACCGTGCACATCACCAGCGGCAGCCGCGGCCCGGGTGCCGCACCCGTCACCCAGCACGACCTGATCCCGCCCGCCCTCTCCTATCAGAAGTGGGTCGGCGGCGGCCTGGACGACGTCGTCCGGCTGACGGCGACGCTCAAGGACGCGATCGACCGGGGTGACCTCGCGGCCGCCCGGTCGGCCTGGCTGCCGGCGCATCTGGAGTACGAGCGGCTGGGCGCGGCGTACGACGCCTTCGGGGACGCGGACCGAGCGATCAACGGCACCGACGCCGGCCTGGCCGGCGGGGTGCGCGACAAGGACTTCGCCGGGTTCCACCGCATCGAGTACGGGCTGTGGCACGGCGAGGCGGCAGCCGGTCTGCGCGCCCCGGCCGCGGCGCTGGTGAAGGCGGTGACGGGGCTGCGGGACAGCTGGTCGCAGACGCGTATGGACCCCGCCCAGCTGGGTCTGCGCGCGCACGAGATCCTGGAGAACACCGTGCAGTTCGAGCTGACCGGCCGTACCGACTACGGCAGTGGCAGCAACCTCGCCACCTCCCGCGCCAATCTGGACGGCACCCGCGAGGTGCTCTCCCGGCTTCGCCCGCTGCTCGCCACCCGGTACGCCGATCTGCCGGGCCTGGACAAGGAGTTGGACCGCGCCCAGCACAGCCTCGACGGGTTCCGGCACGGCGACGACTGGACCTCGCTCGACGCACTGACCCGCGCCCAGCGGGAGCGGGCCGACTCCGTGCTCGGCGACCTGGTGGAGCGGCTGGCCTCGGTGGCCACCCTGTGCGACCCGCGGAGGACCGTGTGAGCAGTTCCGAGCGTTCCGACGGTCTGGCCCGGCGCGGCTTTCTGCGCGGTGCCGCCCTGGCGGGCGCCGGCCTCGCCACGAGCGCCGCCGCCCCCGCCTCCGCGCCGGCCGCCACGACGGACTCCATAGCCCCCTTCCACGGCGCCCACCAGGCCTCGGCGATCGCGGCTCCGCGCCGCACGAGTGTGTTCGCCTCCCTCGACGTGACCGCCGAGAGCCGTGCGGACCTCACCGAGCTGCTGCGCACGCTCACCGACCGGGCCCGCTTCCTCACCTCCGGCGGGACGCCGTCCCCGGCCGGCATCACCGCACCGCCCGCCGACTCGGGCGTCCTCGGCGACGAACCGCCCTCCGGTCAACTCGCCGTCACCGTGGGCGTCGGCGCCTCGCTGTTCGACGACCGGTTCGGGCTGGCCGCGCAGAGGCCCCGGCGGCTGACCGCCATGCCCGAGTTCCCGGACGACGACCTCCAGGCGGAGTGGTGCCACGGCGACCTCAGCCTCCACCTGCACGCCGACGAGCCGGACACCACTCTGCACGCGCTGCGTGACATCGCCCGGCACACCCGGGGCGCCCTGCAGGTGCGCTGGCGGCTGGACGGCTTCTCCAGTCCGCCCCGGCCCTCGGGCACCCCGCGCAATCTCCTGGGCTTCAAGGACGGCATCGCCAACCCGGACACCGCCAGCGCGCGCGAGATGGACCGTCTGGTGTGGGTGGGCAAGGGCATGGGCGAGCCGGACTGGGCGGTCGGCGGCAGCTATCAAGTCGTACGGCTGATCCGGATGCTGGTGGAGTTCTGGGACCGGGTCTCGCTCAGCGAGCAGGAGCGGATGTTCGGCCGCGCCCGCTCCTCCGGGGCGCCGCTGGACGGCGACCACGAGCACGACACCCCGAAGTACGCCGACGACCCCAAGGGCGACGTCATCCCGCTGGACGCGCACATGCGGCTCGCCAACCCGCGTACGCCCGCGACCGCCGACCAACGCCTGCTGCGCCGCGCGTACAACTACGACCGGGGCATGGACGCCAACGGCAACCTGGACATGGGCCTGTTGTTCTGCTGCTACCAGCAGGACCTGAAGCGGCAGTTCGAGACGGTGCAGCACCGGCTGGCGGGCGAGCCGCTGACGGACTACATCAGCCCGTTCGGCGGCGGCTACTTCTTCGCGCTGCCCGGTGTCAAAGACGCCTCGGACTGGTACGGGCGCGCCCTGTTCGGCTGAACCTGTCCGGACAACTCATCAGCCGGCTGGGTCAACACACAGTCAAGTTTTGCCCTGACATCCCTGACTTGGTGTTCACCTGCACGTCATCATGGCTCCGCCGACGCGCTGCGCAGCGAGCGCAGCATCCGTGCTCGTACGACGTACAGACGTTCTGTCCAAAGGGGTAGACCACCATGGCAAGCAGGGGAAGACAAGCCGCTATGCGGAGCCTGGGCGCGCTCGCGGGAGCCGCGGCGCTCACCGTGCTCGGCAGTAACGCGCCCGGCTGGGCGGCGGCGCCCGCCGCGGCGCTCGGCGGGCACTCCTCGACCGCGACGCCGATCAAGCACGTCGTCGTGCTCTTCGACGAGAACATCTCCTTCGACCACTACTTCGCCACGTACCCGAAGGCCGCGAACACCGACGGCACGAAGTTCACCGCGTCGAAGAACACCCCGAAGGACATCGACACCCTCGCGCACGCCGGGCTGCTGAAGAACAACCCGAACCAGTACGCGCCGAAACGTTTGTCCCCCTCGCAGGCGATGACCTGCGACCAGAACCACTCCTACGGTGCGGAGCAGTACGCCTACAACGGCGGCAAGGCCGACCAGTTCGTGCAGAACACCGAGGTCGACAAGTGCAGCGGCGGCCTGTTCGGCGAGCCGGGCCTGGCGATGGACTACTACGACGGCAACACCGTCACCGGGCTGTGGAACTACGCCCAGAACTACTCGCTGGGCGACCGCTCCTACAGCTCGAACTACGGCCCGTCCACGCCCGGCGCCCTGAACCTCATCTCCGGCAACACGCACGGCGCCATCTCCGTGGACCCGGCCACCGGCAAGCAGACGCCGAAGCCGGACTCGTACGCGATCGCGTCGCCCGACGCCAAGGGTGTCGGCACGGTCATCAACGACCCCGACCCGGCCTACGACGACTGCTCCGGCAAGGACCACACCAGCACCAACGCGCTGGCGTCGCTGCAGGGCAAGAACATCGGTGACCTGCTCAACACCAAGAAGGTCTCCTGGGGCTGGTTCCAGGGCGGTTTCCGTCCGTCGACCGCGTGGAACGGCACGTCCGGCTCGTACGCCAAGTGCGACACCGCGCACACCAACGTGGGCGGCGCGTCCGTAGTGGACTACAGCCCGCACCACAACCCGTTCTCGTACTACAAGTCGACGGCGAACCCGCACCACCTGGCGCCGAAGTCCGTCTCGGAGATCGGCCACGACGGTCAGGCCAACCACAACTACGACCTGACCGACTTCTCCGCCGCGCTCAAGGCGGGCAAGCTGCCGGCCGTCAGCTTCGTCAAGGCCGGTGAGTACCAGGACGGCCACGCCGGCTACTCCGACCCCACCGACGAGCAGCACTTCCTGATCAACCAGATCAACGCGATCCAGAGCTCGCCGCAGTGGAAGTCCACCGCGGTCGTGGTCGCCTACGACGACTCCGACGGCTGGTACGACCACGCCTACGTCGTCCCGAAGAACGGCTCGACGGACTCCACGGTCGCCTCTAACGGCAAGGCCACGGACAGCCCGGCCTGCCAGAAGGGCCCGAAGGCGTCCGGTGGTTACGCGGACCGCTGTGGCCCGGGAACCCGCCAGCCGCTGCTGGTCATCTCGCCGTACAGCAAGGTGAACAAGGTCGACCACACCCTGACGAACCAGGCGTCGATCACCCGGTTCATCGAGGACAACTGGAGCACCGGCCAGATCGGTGACCACTCCTTCGACGCGACGGCCGGTTCGCTGTCGGGCATGTTCGACTTCCGGCACCCGAACAACAAGCAGGTGCTGCTGAACTCCGACGGCTCCGTCAAGCACGTCGGCCCGATCCAGCACGTCGCCCCGGTGTCCACCAGCATCACTCCGGGTCCGGCCATGCAGAACACGGCCGCGACGACCGACGCCTCCGGCTTCCCGGCCCTGCCGGTCGGCCTCGGCGTGGGCGCCCTGGTGGCCGCGGGCGCGACCGGCACGTATCTGACGATGCGCCGCAGGCAGCGCGCCTGACCTTCCCCGCACACGAACGCGCCCCCGTTCACCGACCGGGGGCGCGTTCGTGTGCGGGCCGCGCTCAGTCGAGTCCGAGGCCCCGGCGGCCGGTGGTGCCCAGCCGGTCGGCGGTGAAGCGCCCGGTCCAGGAACGCTCGTAGTGCTCCTCGGGGAAGTCACCCGGGCTGGAGCCGGAGAGGAGGGCCTCGCACACGGAGGCGGCGTACCGCTCGTTGCGCGGGCACCAGGGCGCGGCGGGGATGTACATGACGTTGCCCCAGCCCCGCTGGCCGGTCACCGGTGCCACGCTGTGAATCATGTCGCAGTGCCACCAGACGGAGTCACCGGCGCGCACGTCCGGGATGCCGGTGAGCGCCTCCAGCAGCAGCGGGTGCCACTTCTCGCTCGCGGGGAAGACCTGGTTGAGGGTGACGCCGCACATGTCGTCGCCGGGGACGTCCGGCAGCAGCGGGCGCAGCAGCAGACAGGCCATCGCCTCGGGGATCGGCACGGTGTGCAGTACGCCCTGGTCGTGGTCCATGTCGGACAGCGCGGTCCAGCCCTGGAAGGTGCGGAACGCCGAGCACATGGTGGAGCCCGGGTACTGGGGGCCGGCGGTGCGGTGCGCGGCGTCCCAGGGGTCGTAACTCTCGACGCTTCCGTCGAAGAGGTGCCGGAACGCCCGTTGATAGGCCTCGGTCATCCACAGGTCGAGGGTGCCGGGGTCGCAGTGGGCGCCGAGGCCGCGGGAGTCGGTGCCCGGCGGGCGGCGGCGGATGCGGTCGGGGTAGAGCGCGTCGCGGTCGGGGTCGAACCAGCGCACACCGTCGGAGGTATGCGTCCAGAAGGAGTTCAGGAACGACTGCACGCGGGCCATGCGGTCACTCTGCCGGGCCTCCATCTGGGCCTCGGACCAGTAGATCGGATAGATCTCGGGCTCGGAGCCGACGCTGCCGAAGAAGTCGTCGCCGGGGCTGGTGTAGTTCTCGAAGAAGTGGTTGCGTTCGACGTAGTCGACGATCGACACGTCCCAGGCGAGGGCTCGCTCCCTCGGGAAGTGACCGCGTACGACGAGACATCCGCGCTTCCTCACCAGGTCGGCCTGCGCGGGGCGCACGGTGCCGTTCTCGATGTCGGCGTAGTCGATCGCCGGCCAGACACTCTCGCCGGCCTCCTTCGCCGCCTTGATCTCGGTGACCCGGGCGGCGACGCGCCGCTCGGCGGCGGCGTACACCTCCGCGACGGTCCGCCCGGAGGCCTCGATCCGGGCCCGCAGTGCCCGCTTGATCGCGCGGATCGCGGCGGGCAGGTCCTCGGGCACCGTCTCCCAGTGCGGCAGCTCCACGGTCGATGGCCGCGGGTCAGCGACGCTCGTCATGGTCCGGCTCCTTTGGTCAGGACTCCTTACCAAATCCAAGTTAGCCCCGCTCCCGAGTTTCAGGCAACAGTCCTTACTAGAATGGTGCGCATGACCCCGGCCAAGCCCTCGCTGGACATGCTGCGCGCCCTCACGGACGAGCACGTGCTGCGCACCCTCATGGACCGTCCGCGCCTGACCAGGGCGGAGATCGCGGCCCTGACCGGCATCTCGAAGCCGACCATCTCCGACGGCGTGCAGCGCCTGGCCGAGGCGGGCCTGCTGGTGGACACCGGCGAGCGCACGACAGGCCGCGGACGCGCGGGCTCCTACTACGCCCTGGCACCACAGCTCGGTCTCGCCCTGGTCGCGAGCATCTCCCCGTACGGCGTGACGGCTCAGGCGGTGGACGCCCACGGCACCGCCGTCGCCGAGACCCGGGTCGAGCTCGGCCGCAACGCGAGCGAACACCTCGCGGCCAAGGCCCTGGCCCAGGCCGCTCGCCGGCTGCGCAGGACGGCACCGGGCGGACTGCGCACCGCGGTCGTCAGCGCCGCCGATCCCGTGGACCGCGCGACCGGCCGGCTCGTACGGCTGCCCGACTCTCCGTTCCTGGTCGGCGACCTCGACCCCACCACCGTCCTCGCCCGGTACGTCGACGGACCCGTGCTGGTGGACAACGACATCAACTGGGCCGCCCGCGCGGAGCGTTCCACCGGATGCGCCGCCGGTGTCGACGACTTCGTCTACGTCCACCTCGGCGAGGGGCTGGGCTGCGCCGTGGTCACCGACGGCGCGGTACGGCGCGGCCACCGCGGCCTCAGCGGCGAGATCGCCCACGTCCCCACGGCCGGACCGGACGGCACGGCGATGCCGCTGATCGAGGTGTTCGCCGTGCTCGGGCTACGCCGGGCCGACTCGACGGCCATCGACGTCGCGGCGCTGGAGGCGGCCGTGGCGGGCGACGACGAGCGGGCCCACCGGGTCCGGGAGACCCTCGCCCGCGCCGTCGACGGCGTCGTGTCCGCGGCCGTCTGCCTCACCGACCCCGAGCTGATCGTCATCGGCGGCGAATGGGGCCGGCACCCACGCCTGATCGCCGCGATCGAGGCGAACGCCGCCCGCGGTCCACGACCGGTCCGCATCGCGGCCGGATGCGTGCCCGCGCCCGAACTGACGGGGGCACGCACACGTGCCGTGGAAGAACTGCGCACCCTGATCGTCCGGTCCGCGCACCCCGGCGCATGAGCGCTCGGCCGCACCGCCGGGGAAATCGGGTGGCCGGTTCCCGGCGGCGATGGTGAGATGGCGCGATGCACCGTGCGTGTTCGATCGTCGTGGACCGGAGCACCTACCAGTACGCGCCGACTCCGTGGGAGCGGGAGTCCTGGCGGGACGCGGCCCTCGCCTGGGTGGCGGACCGGCTCGCCGAACGCGGCCTGCGGATGGGCGGTGACCTGGCTGTGCGGTTGCGTCCGTGGTCCGTGCTGGTGCGGGTGCCCGTCGAGGGGCGGGACGTCGTCTGGTTCAAGGCGAATCCGCCGGCCAGCGCCTTCGAGGGCCCGCTGACCGCCGCGCTGGCCCGCTGGGTGCCGGGGCATGTGCTGGAGCCGCTGGCCGTCGACGCCCAGCGCGCATGGGTCCTGCTGCCCGACGGAGGAGAACTGTTCCGCTCCGTGCTCTCCCGCGCGCCGGTCGGGCCGCGGGCCTGGGAGGACCTGCTGCGCCAGTACGGGAGCATGCAGCGGGCCGTGAGTCCGCACGCCCGCGAGATCGAGCGGCTCGGGGTGCCCTCCGCCCGGACCCCGGACCTGCCCGCGGCATTCGACAATCTGCTGGCCCAGAACACCGCGCTGCGCCCGGAGGCCCGTGCCCGGCTGGAACGGCTGTTGCCCCGCCTTGCGGACTGGTCCGCCGAACTCGCGTCCGCCGGCATCGAGGACACCCTGGACCACGCCGACCTGCACGACGGCCAGCTGTTCCGTCCGGCACCGGGCCGGTGCACCTTCTTCGACTGGGGCGACGCGGCCGTCTCGCACCCGTTCTGCAGCCTGCGGATCCCGGTCGAAAAGGCCCGCGCACGGTACGGACCGCAGGTCCTGCCCCGCCTGCTGGACGCCTATCTGGAACCCTGGACGGCTCCCGGCCGCACGGCGGCGGACCTTCGCCGCGCCGCACACCTCGCCTGGCGGCTGAGCGCCCTCGGCCGCGCGGCGGCCTGGGGCCGCACGTTCCCCGACCCGTCGGCGCCGGCCTCGGGCGACGAGCACAGCTCCGAGTCCCTGTTGGAACTCCTCAACGAACCGCCGTTCTGAGGGAGTTCGGTGGTGGGGAGCATGGGTACAGCGGTGTTGATCAGGGCTGTGGGCCAGGGTATGCCTTCTGGACAGGGACCTGCGGGAGAGCGGGCCGCGTCGAGCACGGTCGGCGGCCGCCGACGGGAGCACCGAGCCGTCCCCGCGGTCCACACCCCGCCGGTCGATCCGCCGTGCGCGGTCGCCCGCACCCCGCCACCGGGCGGACACTGGGCCCTATGACCACACTGGGCCCTGTCACCCGCGCGCGTGCGCCCGCCGCTCCCCCGCCCGGTCGCCGGGTCGTGCTGGCCGCCCTCGCCGGAGTCGCGCTCGGCGCGGCCGGCTGCTCCGGTCGTACGGCACCGGCCGGACACCCACGCCAAGGGTCACCGACCGAGAGGGCCCCGAGCCGCAGCGGTTCGCCGTCGCCCTCGCCCGGCCTGCCGCACACCACTCCCTGGCGGCCGACGTCCGCCGAAGTCCAGCCGGCGGCGAAGTTGCGCGCCGTGCAGCTGGTGGAGGCGATCGGTGCGTGGGCGGCCGGGCACGGTGGCGCGGCGGCGGCGCGGGCGAAGGTCGCGGCGCTCGGGCTGCCGACGGGCCTCGTGGGCCAGGCCGGACCGCTGCTGCCGCTGGCCGACACGGCGGCGCTGCAGGTGGTGGACGCACAGTACGGCGGGATTCTGTCCCGGTCCGCCAGCGTGCTGGTGGTGTGCCGGCAGTGGACCCGGCGCGGCGGCACGGTGAGTGCGGGCGGGACGACGGTCGACGTGCGCCTGTCACGGTCGGGGCCGGACTGGACGGTCGACGCGTTGCATCCGGCGGAACCCGGGCCGGCCGCCCGGTCGTTGGCGTCCGACGTCCGGACCGTGCTGTCCGACGACCGGATCGTGCTGCCGCCTGCCGCCGTGGCGGATCTGCGCAGTGGTCAGGTGCACTCCAGCGTGGCCGGGGCGATGCTCGCGCTGGCGCGGACGTACCGGCTGGAGGTGAGCGTCGTACGCTCCGGGCATCCCCTGGACGTGTTCGGCACCAGCCGGCCCAGCGACCATCCGCGCGGCCGGGCCTTCGACGTGTGGCGGATCGACGGCCACGCGGTCGTCGACCCGGCGACGTCACGTGGCCTGATCGAGCGGTTCATGCGAGACGCGGCGGCCGCCGGGTCGTACAACGTGGGCGGTCCCATGCTGCTGCCGGGCGGCGGCCCCGGACAGTTCTTCAGCGACGCCACCCATCACGACCACGTGCACATCGGCTTCCGCACCTGACGGCACCTGACGGCGCCCGACAGCATCAGACCCGTCACCCGTTCGGCCGTATCGCCGATGGCCCGGTCAGGCATGCCGGCGTCGCCCTCGCACCGGCCTTCGCCCGACTCCGCGGGTTGCGCCGGCCGCGCGGGCGTCGTGACGCTGGAGCCGACACACCCCGGGAGGTGAAGTGGCTCCGGCACACGACACCACGCCGCCGGACGGCTTCGGCCGCCGGCGCTTCCTCACCCTGTGCGCAGGCGTCGGCCTCGGCACGGCGGCCGCATGCACGGCGGCACCACCGCATCCGCACTCCACCGCGGCCCCTGACGGGCGGCTGCGGCCCGAGGCGGAGCAGGACGCGCCGGGCACCGCCGGCTGGCGTCTCGCCTCCACCGGCTCGCCGGACGCGGTGGCCGGCTACACGGACCGGGTGAGCGTGACCCCGGGCGAGGAGTTCGGGCTGCATGTGTCCACCACCGCAGCGGCGTTCCGGGTGTCCGCGTTCCGGATCGGCTGGTACGGCGGGCGTCAGGCCCGCCGGATCTGGGCGTCCGGACGTATACCCGGCCGTACCCGGCCGGCTCCGCGGCTGTTGCCCGCCACCCGCACCGTGCGCGCCGACTGGCCGGTCACGCTGCCGGTGGACACCGCCGGCTGGCCGGAGGGTGCCTATCTGCTGCGGCTGGAGGCGGACAGCGGTCACCAGCGGTACGTTCCGCTGATCGTCCGCTCCACCGTGGGCGCCGGCCGCACGGTCCTGCTGCACGCCCCGGCCACCTGGCAGGCGTACAACCGCTGGGGCGGCAGCAGCCTCTACAACGGCGCGTCCGGCGCCTACGCCACCCGCTCCCTCGCGGTCAGCTTCGACCGCCCCTACGACGGCACGGGCGCCGAGAAGTTCCTGGTGTACGAGCGAGCGCTGGTGGTGCTGGCCGAACGCCTCGGCATACCGCTCGCCTACACCACCGGCGTCGACGTCCACCGCGATCCCGGGGTGCTGCGCGGCGCGCACGCCGTCGTCTGCCTGGGCCACGACGAGTACTGGACGCCTGAGCAACGCGCCCATGTGACGGCCGCCCGGGACGCGGGGACGAACATCGCCTTCCTGGGCGCGAACACGTGCTTCCGCCGGGTCCGGCTCGAGGCCGGAGAGGCCGCGGCCGACCGTACGGTGGTCTGCTACAAGAGCTCCTACCGCACCGATCCCTGCTACGACTCCCACCCCGCGCTGGTCACCACCGATTACCGTCTGGCGCCCGCGCCCGACCCGGAGTCCTCCCTGACCGGCGTGCTCTACGAGGGCTATCCGGTCGATGCCCCCTATGTCGTCCGGGCCGCCGATCACTGGCTGTACGAAGGCACCGGCGCACGCTCCGGCGACGCCTTCGCCCATCTCGTCGGCGTCGAGTACGACCGGATCACCCCCGGGGCCCCCACCCCGGGACCGCTGGAGATCATCGCGCACTCCCCGCTGGTCTGCGGCGGGCGGCCGAGCCACAGCGACTCGGCGTACTACACGGCTTCCGGCGGTGCGGGCGTGTTCGCGACCGGCATCATGCGCTGGGTGGAGGGCCTGGTGGCCGGGACGGACACGCTGGGGCGCGACCACGGCATGGACGCCCGCACCCGCGTCTTCGTCACCCGCACCACCGAGAACCTCCTGCGTACGTTCGCGAAGGGGCCCGCGGCCCGGCACGCCCCGCCGCCCCGCGCCAATGTGGGTGCGGTGTACGGGATCTGACGTGATGTCAGCCCTGATGGTCCATCGTGGTGTGCTGCCCTCCCGAGCGCATACGGTCCCTGCGGGCGTTGTTGTAGATCCGCAGGAGATGCTTGGCCACGGCGCAGGCCGCGCCGTCGGCGTGACACTGGCGGCACGTCCGCACGTGCTGCTCATAGGTGAGGCGCGCGTTTTCCAACGCGTCGTTGAGAGAATGCATGGACATCTGGGACATCTCCGGGCCGGGCGCGTCCTGGGACAGCGCCTAGTTGACTGACTGGTACACCCGGAGCCAAGGTGATCATGTTACTGGCGGTACTGGGAAACCCGTACCGTCCCTCACCGCTGCGCCGTGGTGTTCGCCCCGTCGAGCGTCTCCCGGATGATGTCCCGCTGTTCGGCGAGGGCCTGGAGCAGCTCGGCGGACTCGTCGGACGGCAGGGACGCGTGGTCTCCGGTGAAGTGACCATGACACCACCGTAGAGCGGATGTAGGTCGGAAAGTGTCCGCTTTACCGAGAAGCGCAGGGGTGTGGTCCAGGGATGCGGCGAGGTCGAGAGCAGGGCCCAGCACCAGGTTCTCCGGCGCGATGATCAGCGGCATGATCCCGGCGCGGTCGAAGGCGGCTTCGAGCAGCACATGTCAACGCCTGCGCGTACGGCCTGCCCGGGGTCTGGGACGAGCATCCCGGGGAGGGGCCGACCCACCGTTTCCGCGTGGCCGAAGATGACACGGTCGGTTGAGCCGTTCGTGGTACGCCGGGCTAAGATCGAGGATGGCATCGCGTGTCGGTCACCGGCTGGGTGAGGCATGGAGGTGCCAGGACACGACTGGGAGGATTCCTTGTCAGTCGAGTTGAACCACACCATCGTCCACGCCCGGAACAACCGGGAGTCCGCCGACTTCTTCACCGAGCTGCTCGGTCTCGAGACCGCCAAGGCGTGGGGCCCGTTCGTCGCGGTCACCCTCAGCAACGGGGTCACGCTGGACTACGCCACCGCCCCCGAGGACCAGATCACGCCACAGCACTACGCGTTCCTGGTCTCCGAGGAGGAGTTCGACGCCGCGTACAAGCGGATCGTCGAACGCGGCATGGAGCACTGGGCGGACCCGCACCGGAAGCAGCCCGGCACGATCAACCACAACGACGGCGGCCGCGGCGTGTACTTCCTGGACCCGGCGGGCCACGCCATGGAGTTGCTCACGGTCCCCTACGGCGGCTGGCCGTCGTGACCGGCTCACTCCTCACCTGCCGAACGCCTCCTTTCTGATCATGTCGAGGCAGGTGCGCACAGGCCCCTCACTTACGGCCTCGCGCACGAGCGCGTGCGCGAGGCCGGCGCGGGAGGTGAACCGTCCGGGCAGCCCGTGCGGGGCCAACCAGTAGTCGCTCACCCCACTCGCGTCGAACAGCACGGTGGAGGTCACACACCAGGCGCCGGACGCCGTGCCGGGTCATGGCCCGGGTGATGTGGGTGACGCCCGTCGAGTACACCGTCACGCGGGCCCGGCCGTACGGGACGCCCAGCACAGGGACGCTCACTCCCCCGGCGCGAGGACGCGGGCCGCGATCCGGGCCGCCTCCGCGACGAGCGCGTCGTCAGCCGCCGCGTCCTGGGCGGTCTTGCTCGACAGCACGGTCAGCAGGACCGGTGTCCCCCGGGTCGTCCAGGCCACGCCGATGTCGTTGGCGGTCCCGTAGTCGCCGGTGCCGGTCTTGTCCGCCAGCACCCAGTCGCGCGGCAGCCCCGCGCCGAACCGCGCGGCGCTGGTGGTGTTGCCTTTCAGCCAGGTGACGAGCTGCGCCCGGTCGGCGCGGGCGAGCGCCCGGCCCAGGGTCAGCCGCTCGAAGCCGCGGCCGAGGGCCTCGGGAGTCGTGGTGTCGCGCCGGTCGCCGGGGATCGCCGTGTTCAGCTCCGGCTCCCACCGGTCGAGCCTGCTCGTTCCGTCGCCGAGCGAACGGAAGAAGCGGGTGAGTCCGTCGGGACCGCCGATCTGACGCAGCAGCAGATTGCCCGCCGCGTTGTCGCTGTACTGGATCGCCGCCGCGCACAGGTCGGCCACCGTCATACCGGTGTCCACGTGCTCCTCGGTGCGCGGCGAGTGGGGCAGGATGTCGTGCGGCGGGTAGTGGATCACCGTGTCCAACGGTGCGCAGCGGCCATGGTCGCGCAGCACCGCCGCCGCGGCGAACGCCTTGAACGTCGAACACATCGCGAACCGCTCCCCCGCCCGATGGGACACGGTCCGCCCGGTGCGGACATTGCGCGCGTACACGCCGAGCCGGGCGCCGTGCCGCCGCTCCAGATCGGTCAACTCGGCCCCGGCACCGTGCCGTTCGGGGTCCGGGACCGCCGATGCGGCGGACTCGGAGACGGCGCCTGCGGCGAGGGCCGCGGTGGTGGCGGCGAGGCCCGCCCTGAGCAGGCGGCGCCGGGCCATGGGGGTGGGGTGGTGGTCGCTGGTCATGGGCGCAGCCCTTCCGGTCGTCCGCCGTCGGTCGGCTTCCTGGATCTTCGACGCGGACAGCGAAGCACCACCTGTGCACTCATGTCCAAGAGTGAAGTTTGAATATCCCATGCCTTATTGATATGAGTGCTGGATGGATCTCCTGGCGCACCTAGAGGCCTACGTCGCGACGGCCGACGAAGTGAGCTTCTCCCGGGCGGCCGACCGGCTCGGCATCGCGCAGCCGCTGCTCAGCCGCCGTATCAAGACGCTGGAGGAGCACTTCGGCGGCCCGTTGTTCGACCGTTCGCGGCGGCAGATCACGACCACGGAGCTGGGGGTGCTGCTGCTGCCGTACGCGCGGGACGTGCTGGACCGGACGCAGCGGCTGCGGCAGGTCGCCGGTGCGGCCGGGCGGGCGCGGCTGCGGG
>NZ_CM002285.1:734184-739216 GCF_000497445.1 Streptomyces roseochromogenus subsp. oscitans DS 12.976
GGACTGGCTGGTGCCGCTGCTTGCGTCCGCCGTGGGAGCCGTCCGCGAGCCGGGCACGCCGCCGGGCACCAGGACCGGCGCCGAGGACGTACCGGCGCGGCTGGCGGCACGCGGATGAGCGCGGCACCTGTGCGCCATCCGGTGTACGTCGGGGACGACGGCGCCCTCCGGGACGCCGCCGAGGCGATCGCAGCGGACTGGGCGGCCCTCGGCGTGCGCGGCTCATTCCTCGCCCGGAACCTCGACACGGGCGAACAACTCGGCTTCGCTATTGGTGAGTTGACACCGCTTGCGTCGGTGGTGAAGGTGCCGCTGGCCCTCGTCGTACTGGACCGGATCGCGGCCGGGGAACTCGACCCGGGGACCCCGGTGGAGGTCGACCCGGCGAGGAGCAGCGTCGGTCCTACCGGGCTCGCGGCGTTCCGTCACCCGGCCACCGTGGCCGTCGGCGATCTGCTTGTGCTGATGCTGTCGGTGAGCGACAACGCCGCGGCGGACACCCTGCTCGATCTGGTGCCGGTGGCGGACGTGGACGAGCGGTTGCGCGCCTGGGGGTGCGGAGAGATCCGGATGCGGCACCGGCTGAACCACATGTACGAGTGCGCCGCCGGTGCCGCCGGCAACGATTTCTCGCTCGCGCTGGAACTGGCCCTCCGGGACGAGCGGGCGGGCCGGCACACCATCGAGACCCTGGATCCGGCGTACGCCAACGTCGGCTCGGCTGCGGCGCTCGTCGAACTGCTGCGGCGGGTGTGGTGCGACCAGGTGTCCGTCCCCTCGGCCACGGCGGAGCTGCGGCGGCTGATGGGGCTGCAGGTCTTCACGCAGCGGCTGGCGAGTGAGCTGCGGGCGGACACGCTGCGGTGGAGCGGTAAGACGGGCACCTTCTTGCATCTGCGGCACGAGATCGGTGTGGTCGAGGCGGAGTCCGGGGATCGGGTGGCCATTGCTGCGCTGACCCGTGCGGACCGCTGCGCGGGGCTTGCGCCGGATATCGACCTCGCGATCGGGGTGGCGGGGCGGGAGGCGTTCGAGGTGCTGCGGAGTTGAGTGTGCCGTTCGCATCAGCGCCGTCGGGCGTTTGGCTGTCGGGCGGCTACGGGTGCGTGGTGGCTGGTCGCGCAGTTCCCCGCGCCCCTTGGCATACTGCCCCGCTCGGTGTTTGTGAGTTCCGTCAGCGGACGGCCCCGGCCGCCGTCTTCGCCGGGGCCGCCCGCTGGTCGAGTGCCGGTCAGGAAGGCTTCGCCGCCGAGACCGCGGTGGCGGTGACGGTGTTGTCGCACTCGGCGAACTCACCGTCCGAGAGGGCGACTTGGTGTGCGCCCGAGCCGGGCAGTCCGATCACGAGCGTCGGGTAGACGGCGGGCTTCGCGCCGGACACGCAGTAGCCGTCGGCCTCGCCCTGGACCTGGTGGAAGGTCAGCTTCACCCATGCCTTGCCGCCCGGCGCGAGGGGCACGGCCGACGCGGTGCCCGTGGGGGTCACCTTCAGCGGGCTGTTGTGCTCGGGGGAACCGTTGCCCGCTCCGGCCACCGACGGGTGGCCTCGCAGGACGCACGCGTGTCCGGAGACGTTCGTGAACTCGACGATCGCTGCGCCCGTGCCGGTGCCGTCGGGACGGTTGGCCGCCTGGTAGGCCGTCGCGTTCACGGCCGACACCGAGCATGTCGGCTTCGTACCGGTCACGGTGCCGGATATGGGAGAGGCGGGGGCGCCCGGAGCGGTCGAGGTACCGCCGCCGGAGGATCTCGAGGCCGACGGGGCCGTGGGGGTGGGGTTCGTGGCGGCGGGGGCGGTGCGCGAGGGGGCTGCGGAGGCCGGGGCCGGGGAGGACGTCTTGGCCGCCCCGCTGTCATCGCCCGGATCGCATGCCGTCAGCGACAGTGCGGCGGCGATCACGGCTGTCGCGGACGCGGCGAGGCGGATGGTGTTGCGGTGCTGCATGGGGTCCCCCGATTCCGGTGTGCGTCGTTCGACCGGCTCCGTGCCGGTGCTCACAGACGGAGACAGAGCCGGGGTGCTCAGGGTTTCCCCTGTGGCCCGCCTGTGACGGTTGTGGATCACCTGTGACGGTTCCGTGGGGGAGAGTGCGGGAGAGACCCCGCGTCCGCCCGCAACGGCAAGGGCGTCCGGGCCGACCTGTACGGGTCGGCCCGGACGCCCTCGAAGCGGTGATCAGACGAGGTCGTACCGGTCCGCGTTCATGACCTTGACCCACGCGGCGACGAAGTCCTTCACGAACTTCTCCTTCGCGTCGTCACTGGCGTACACCTCGGCGACGGCACGCAGCTCGGAGTTCGAGCCGAAGACCAGGTCGGCCCGGGTGCCGGTCCACTTGACCGCACCGGAGGCGTCACGGCCCTCGAACTCGTCCTGCGCGGAGGAGGTCGACTTCCACTCGGTGTCCAGGTCGAGCAGGTTGACGAAGAAGTCGTTCGTCAACGTGCCCGGCCGGTCGGTGAGGACACCGTGCTTGGAGCCGTTGTGGTTGGCGCCGAGGACGCGCAGACCACCGACGAGGACGGTCATCTCGGGCGCGCTCAGCCGGAGCAGGTTCGCCTTGTCGACCAGCAGGAACTCGGCCGGCAGGCGGTTGCCCTTGCCGACGTAGTTCCGGAAGCCGTCGGCGGCCGGCTCGAGGTTGGCGAAGGACTCGACGTCCGTCTGCTCCTGCGAGGCGTCGACACGGCCCGCCGTGAACGGCACCTCGACCTCGACACCGCCGTCCTTGGCCGCCTTCTCGACGGCCGCGGATCCCGCGAGCACCACGAGGTCGGCCAGCGAGACCCGCTTGCCGCCCTTGGCGTTGAAGGACTCCTGGATGCCCTCCAGGGCACGCAGCACCTGGGCCAGCTCGTCCGGGTTGTTGACCTCCCAGTTACGCTGCGGCTCCAGACGGATACGGCCGCCGTTGGCGCCGCCGCGCTTGTCGCTGCCGCGGAAGGACGAAGCGGCCGCCCAGGCGGCGGAGACCAGCTGCGAGACGGTGAGGCCCGTGCCGAGGATCTCCTCCTTGAGGGAGGCGATGTCCGCGGCGTCGATCGGCTCACCGGTGCGCTGCGGCAGCGGGTCCTGCCACAGCAGCTCCTCGCTGGGCACCTCGGGGCCGAGGTAGCGGACGACCGGGCCCATGTCGCGGTGCGTCAGCTTGTACCAGGCGCGGGCGAAGGCGTCCGCGAATTCCTCGGGGTTCTCGTAGAAGCGGCGCGAGATCGGCTCGTAGATCGGGTCGAAGCGCAGCGAGAGGTCCGTGGTGAGCATCGTCGGACGGTGCTTCTTCTCCGGGTCGAACGCGTCCGGGACGTTCTCCGGGGCGTCCTTGGCCACCCACTGGTTGGCGCCGGCCGGGCTCTGGGTCAGCTCGTACTCGTATTCGAAGAGGTTCTTGAAGAACTCGTTGCTCCATTTCGTCGGCGACTGGGTCCAGATGACCTCGAGGCCACTGGTGATGGCGTCCTTGCCGACGCCGGTGCCGTAGCTGCTCTTCCAGCCGAGGCCCATCTGCTCCAGCGGGGCGGCCTCCGGGTCGGCACCGACGTTGTCCGCCGGGCCGGCGCCGTGGGTCTTGCCGAAGGTGTGGCCACCGGCGATGAGGGCGACGGTCTCCTCGTCGTTCATCGCCATACGGCGGAAGGTCTCACGGATGTCGCGGGCCGCGGCGATCGGGTCCGGGTTGCCGTTCGGGCCCTCGGGGTTGACGTAGATGAGACCCATCTGGACCGCGGCGAGCGGGTTCTCCAGCTCACGGTCACCGGTGTAGCGCTGGTCGTCCAGCCAGACGGTCTCGGGGCCCCAGTAGACGTCCTCGTCGGGCTCCCACTCGTCCACGCGGCCACCGGCGAAGCCGAAGGTCTTGAAGCCCATCGTCTCCAGCGCAACATTGCCCGTGAGGACCATCAGGTCGGCCCAGGAAATGGACTTGCCGTACTTTTTCTTCACCGGCCACAGCAGACGGCGGGCCTTGTCCAGGCTCGCGTTGTCCGGCCAGCTGTTGATCGGCGCGAAGCGCTGCTGACCACCGCCGGCGCCGCCGCGGCCGTCGCTGATGCGGTACGTACCGGCGCTGTGCCAGGCCATACGGATCATGAGCGGGCCGTAGTTGCCGAAGTCGGCGGGCCACCAGTCCTGTGAGGTGGTGAGCACCTCGGCGATGTCACGCTTCACCGCGGCGAGGTCCAGGGCGTTGAAGGCCTCGCGGTAGTCGAAGTCCTCGCCGAGCGGGTTGGCCACGGCCGGGTTCTTGGCAAGGATCTTCAGGTTGAGCCGCTCCGGCCACCACTGGCGGTTGCCACCGCCCTGGGTCGGGTGCGCGGCGCGGCCATGGGCGACAGGGCAGCCGCCCTCCGCCTTCGCGTCTGCGACGTTGGCGTCGATGTTCTCAGTCATGGCATTCCTTCCGAACTGTGCGGAACTCGGTGCTCAGGAACTGCGGCCGGTGGAACAGTCGGGGCACATACCCCAGTAAACGACCTCGGCCTCGTCGATGGAGAAGCCGCGGTCGTCGGAGGCGGTCAGACAGGGCGCGTCGCCGACGGCGCAGTCGACGTCGGCGACGGCACCGCACGACCGGCACACGATGTGGTGATGGTTGTCCCCCACGCGCCCCTCGAACCGGGCCGGGTGTCCGGCCGGCTCGATCCGGCGGACCAGACCCGCCGCGGTGAGGGCGTGAAGGGCCTCGTAGACGGCTTGCAGGGAGATGTGGCCCACGCGGGCACGGACCCCGGAGGCGATCGCCTCGACGCCGAGGTGGTCGCCGTCCCGGACGGTCTCCAGCAGCGCGACGCGGGCCGCCGTCACGCGCAGGCCGGCACCGCGGAGCTCCTCGGCGGTGGTCGGGGTCGGGGAGGCGGTCATGAGGCCGAACCTACCCTCATAAACACGAGCGATTCAAGAAAACGAGCAATGCAATTTTGGTCGCGCCCCGTCGCCCGCCGTCCACCTCGGCGTCCGCTGCCTTACCCTCCCGTGGGTTTGCATTCACCTTTGCCTTCGCATGGCTCCGCCGGGTGTACGGGTCCGCCTCTGGAC
>NZ_CM002285.1:740298-782046 GCF_000497445.1 Streptomyces roseochromogenus subsp. oscitans DS 12.976
GAGCCGGGATCACCGTGGCCCGGTGGTAGTAGCGGGGAAGGCCGTGGCCGGGTCAGTGGGCGGCGTGGCGGTGGCCGCTTCGGGCGGACCGGTGGCGGTAGCGGTGGGACAGGGCGTGGAAGGCCTCCTTCGGTTCCCAGTGCCAGCCGGAGGCGGGGTCGTCGGGCGGTCCTTGATGGTCTTGGTGAGGGCGTAGCTCGCCATGTCGAGGTCGTGGCGCGGGCCGCCCGGGCGGTTCGGGGCGTCGGGGGTCACGAACTGGAAGGCCATCGCCGCGTACAGGTCCATCGAGGAGAAGGCGTCGAGGAGTTGCATGAGATACGTCGCCTGGGTGCGCTCGCTGCGCACCGGATCGCCCTTGATCTCCGGGGGCGCCTTGTCGTGGTCGACGATGTCCCAGCCCATCCCCGCGGTCTCGGGCGCCCCGACGTACGCGCAGGTGCCGAACTCGGTGACGGCCAGCGGCTTGCCCCACCGCAGATGGCGGCTCAACTCCCGTACGCAGTCGGCCTTGTGGGGGAGGTACGAGTAGTGGTCGATGCCGACGATGTCGAAGAGGCGCCAGTCGACCTCGTCGTCCTGGGCCGCGGCGTAGCTGAGCCGGCCGTGGAAGACGGACCGGCCGACCGCCGCCGCCTTCGCCGTGAAGCGGTCCTGGCGGCGCTGCATCGCGACGGGGTCGACCCTGCCGTCGAGCAGGTTCCGGACGCGTTCGAGGACGTCGGCTCCCGGGACGATGCCGGGCACGAAGAGCCAGAACCCGCAGCCCACGCTGAGATCCACGGCAGCGCCGTGCCTGCGCAGCCGCTCCGCGAACCGGCCGGTCTCGGCGAGGTGTTCCAGGATGTCCTTGCGCATCCGGGCCGCGCTGAAGGCCTTGCCCGGCGTTTCCCCCGTACCCACGGTGTACACGACCCCGTGCCGGCGCAGCCCGCCCCGCGCGTCACGAATCCGCCCCGAGCACCTTCGTCAAGCGCTACGTCCCCGAGTCCAAGGGCCGCACCTCGAAACCCTCGAAGCCGAACTCCGGGCGCGCTTCTCCTGAACCATTCGAACCCTTCGAACCATTCGAACCCTTTGTAAGGACTGACCGTGGCCGTACGTGTAGGAGTCATCGGCGCCGGCTGGATCGGCCAGGAGCACATCCGGCGCCCGGGTGCTCCGCCGTGGTCGCGGCGGACGACGTGGACGCCGTCCTCGTGACGTCCTGGGGCCGGACCCACGCCGAGCATGTGCCGGCCGCGGTAGCCGCAGGGAAGCCGGTGTTCTGCGAGAAGCCCCTCGCCACCACCGTCGCGAACGGTCTGAAGATCGTCGAGGCGGGGCAGGCGCACGGCCGCCGCCTGGTGCAGGTCGGCTTCATGCGGCGCTACGACGCCGGCTACCGGCAGCTGAAGCAGGTCATCGACTCCGGCCGGATCGGCGAGCCGCTGATCGTGCACTGCGCCCATCGCAACCCGGCCGTTCCGCTGTCGTACACCTCCGACATGGCTGCCCTGGACACGGCGGTGCACGAGGTGGACGTGCTGCGCTGGCTGCTGTACGACGAGATCGTCTCCACGCAGGTGGTCACCCCGCGCGCCACCAGCAAGCGGTTCCCGCACCTGAAGGACCCGCAGATCATGCTCTTCGAGACCGCCAAAGGGATCCGCATCGACCTGGAGGTCTTCGTCAACTGCCAGTACGGCTACGACATCCAGTGCGAGACGGTCGGCGAGGAGGGGCTGGTCCGGCTGCCCGACCCGGCCGCGGTCGGCGTCCGCACCGCCGGAGCGCACAGCAGCGAGGTGCTGACGGACTGGGCGGGCCGCTTCGCGGACGCCTTCGACACCGAGTTCCATGAGTGGATCACGAACCTCACGGAGGGCGACGAGCCGACCGGCCCCTCGGGCGGAACTCGGCCACAAATACGTCGAGTTGTCCCCGCGCGACGACTTCATGCCGTTCTTCCTGCATCCGCGCGCCGACGACGAGAGGATCGCGGAGCTGAAGTAGTCCCTGCGCGACCACGGGGTCCAGCTCTCCTCCGTGCTGCCGCTGTACAAGTGGTCCTCGCCCGAGGAGACCGAGCGGCAGGCGGCCGTCCGCTAATGGAAGCGGATGATCGAGATCACCGCTGACCTGGAATGCCCGCTGATGAACTCGGAGTTCAACGGCCGCCCCGAGCGTTCGGCGGAGGGCGAGGCCGCATTCTGGCGCTCGCTGGAGGCACTGCTGCCCGTGTTCGAGCGGGAGAGCATCGCGCTGAACCTGGAGGCGCACCCCGACGACTTCTGTGAGGAGAACACCCCCGCGGTCGACCTGGTCCGTGCGGTCAACAGGCCCTGGGTGAACTACCCTGTACTGCGCCCCGCACCTGTCGGGGGCGGATCCGACGGCGGACATCGGGCGATGATGCGTTACGCGGGCGACAAACTGC
The DNA here is from genome assembly GCF_000497445.1 of Streptomyces roseochromogenus subsp. oscitans DS 12.976. Taxonomy (NCBI): domain Bacteria; kingdom Bacillati; phylum Actinomycetota; class Actinomycetes; order Kitasatosporales; family Streptomycetaceae; genus Streptomyces; species Streptomyces roseochromogenus. The sequence goes on from NZ_CM002285.1 coordinate 742,718, forward strand.
AGCACGTGCACATCGCGGACATGTTCCACCACAAGGGTTCTTCCGGGCTGCGGTACATCCTCAGCCCGCCCGGCACCCCGGCCCGTATCCACCAGCACCTGGACATCGGGCAGGGCGAAGTGGACTGGGCGGCGTTCTTCGATAGTCTGCGGGAGCTGAAGTTCGACGGCGTGGCCACAGCCTGTGTGTTCGCCTGGGAGGAGAGAGCCCGGGAGTCCTCGGCGTTCATGCTGGAGCGGATCACGAAGGAACTGGCCGCCTAGGCCGTCCCCGGGCCGGGGCGGGTTGTTCAGGGCGGTGAGCGGAGTGTCACTCGTACGGGTACACCCGGTCCGACCGTCCGTGGCATATGGCGGGGTGTGTCGTTCGGCAGCAGTGTGATGTTTGCCATGTGACTGTGATGGGCCTGGGGTAAACGGGCAAGGTTCCCCGTTAGGCCCCACGCCAACCCTCTGCGGCAGGTGATTCGATGACCACGGCGACGACCCGGACGCTCCGGACGACGCCGCCCGCCCGTACCGGTGATTCGACCGCTCGGGATTCCCCAGCCGCCGTCATGCCCTCGCTGCCCTCTTTGACGGGTTTGCGATGGATGGCGGCGCTGCTGGTGTTCGGACTGCATGTGAACAATTTCGGCTATTTCGGAGGGACTGGTGGCCGCCTCGTTTCCTGGGGATTCGGCGCCGGTGCCACCGGAGTGTCGTTCTTCTTCGTACTGTCCGGCTTCGTCCTGACCTGGTCGGCTCGACCTCGCGACCGCGCGCTCGCCTTCTGGAGACGCCGCATCGCACGGATCTACCCGGTGCATCTGGTCACCCTGGCCCTGGCGCTGGTCATGGCGTACACGCTGGCGAACCAGCCGAAGCCGTCGCACAAACAGGCCCTGTCCAATGTGCTGCTGCTCCACTCCTGGTGGCATCCCTGGTGGCAGACACTGAACCCGGTGAGTTGGTCCCTTGCCTGCGAGGCGTTCTTCTATGCCTCCTTCCCGCTGCTGATCCTGCTGCTGCGCCGGCTCGGCGCGCGCGGTTCGGCCCTGCTGGCCGGTCTGTCGGTGGTGGCGGTGCTGGTGCTGGCGTGGACGGACGCCCACGACTGGTGGACCTACACGCTGTACGCGCTCCCCGCCGCCCGGCTCCCCGAGTTCGTCCTCGGCGCGGCCACGGCGCGGCTGGTGCTGCTCGGCCGGTGGCGCGGGCCCGGCCTGGAGGCGTCGCTGGCCCTGGCGGTCATCGGCTACTTCCTCGTCCCGCAGGTCACCCCCGGCTACTCCGCCACGGTGTGCACCATCGCCGGGTTCGGGCTGCTGATCCCGGCCGCGGCGGTCGCGGACGTGCAGGGGCTGCCCTCGCTGTGGCGGCGCCGGCGGCTGGTGCGGCTCGGTGAACTGTCGTTCGCGTTCTACATGATCCATCTGCTGGTGCTGCGCGCCGCCACGCAGCTGCTCGGGACGAAGCCGCACTTCGGACTGCTGGCCGGGGTGGCCGTCACGACGACCGCGTTCGCCGTGTCGCTCGGGCTGTCCTGGCTCCTGTACGAGATGGTGGAGCAGCCGGGGAGACGCCTGCTGCTGCGCCCGCGGCGCCGCCCGGCTCCCCGGCAGGATCCGGACCGTACCCCTCACGAGGCACCGGCCGCGGCACGGGACTGAGCCGGTTCCCGAGCCTTTCGGAGCCCTTGACCGGCAGCACGAAAAATGCCCTCGGCTCTATCGCGGAGGGCCTCGTGCCGGGGCACCATGAGCCCCGGAAGGCTTGCGGGCGCCCGCCGAGGGGGGCGCCCTGCTTCCCCTCCGCCGCCCGCTCAGACACCCGCCGAAGCCCTCGGGCCGAGCCCGGCGACCTGGCGTTCCGCCGTCCCCACCCCTAGGTTCTGCGCATCGGAAAAGGGGGGCGGGATGGACCGGAACATCCGCACGGTGGAGGCCGACCGCTGGACGGAGGGTGCGGTCGGGTGGTGGGACGGTTTCTACGCGGAACGGGACAGACCGGTGCCGTTCTTCGCGGCGAAACCGGACGAGAACCTGGTGTCCTCCCTGGACCGCGGTCTGATCGCGCCGGGCCGGGCCCTCGACCTGGGCTGCGGCCCCGGCCGTAACGCGCTGCACCTCGCCGCAAGCGGTTTCGGGCGGCGTTGGCCGTGTCGCAGGTCTGGGCGGCTCCCTACGGAAGGCGGGGTCAAGCGGCTGACCCCGAGGCTTAGTTCATGTTTTGATTTAAGTGGTGAGGCGAGCGGGCGGCAAGCCGTCGGAAGTCAAAACCTTCAGAACCGCATGCCGTGTCCCCGGGTCAGGACGAGATGGGGATCGTAGCGCCGTTTGGCGTCGGCGAGGGCCGGCCAGCGGCTGCCGTAGTGGTCCCGCCAGTCGGCATCGGACAGGGGCAGGGCGTTGACGGGATAGGCGACGGCGCCGTAGGCACGGGCGAGTTCGTAGGCGGCGCGGTTGGCGGCCACCATCGCGGCCGCCGGCTCCGGACTGTCCGGCGGGGCCGTGCGCAACAGGGCGAAAAGGTGGAGGACTTGACCGGGGGGACAGCGGAAGAGGGGTGCGCGCAGCCGGCCGGAGAGCAGCGGGTACAGCAGGACGAGGCCGGTGTCGCGCAGGTCGGCGAAGGCCGCCTCGGCGAGGACGGCGCGGACCACGGACTCGGCGCTGTCGTGCGGGAGCAGCAGGTTGAGCCACGGGTGCGGATACAGCCACTCCCCCGTCGCCCGCAGGACCTCCTCGTCGGTGTCCACGCGCTGGGCGAACTCGCCGTACCCGAGATCCTCGACCTCCGTGGCGGCGCGGTCGTGCGCGAGTCCGTCGAGCGGGGCGGTGTCGTCGGGCGGGCACGGGCCGGTGTGCGCGGCCACGGCCTCGATCATGTACTGCCAGCCGTGCTCGCCCGCCGGCCGGGCCTGGCCCTCCAGATACGTGAAGCGCTGTTCCTCGGCGAGCCGCCGCTGGTCGGCGAGGTAGCGGGTGAGGTCGGTGTAGTACAGGCAGTAGCGGCGGACCCGGTCGGGGGCGGGGACCAGCCGCAGGGTGGCGGTCACGATGACGGCGCACTGGCCGAGGCCGGCGAGCACGGAGTGGAACAGCTCGGGGTCCCGGTCGGGTGAGCAGACCCGGTGCTCCCCGGCTCCGGTCACCACCTCCAGCTCCAGGACCTGGTCCGCGACCAGGCCGTGCCGGTGGCCGGCGCCGCCGAGTCCGCCCGCGGACAGGACGCCGCCGACGCCCGCGCCGAGGTAGTCGGTGAGGACCGGCGGGGTGCGGCCGTGCGGGAGGGTGGCGGCCAGCACGTCCCGCCACAACGCGCCGGCCTGAACGGTCACTTGGCCGTCCGTCACGGGACCGACCCGGTTCAGCGCCCGCAGGTCCAGGACGATCCCGCCGTCCGACTGGCCCTGGCCGTACATCGAGTGTCCGCCGCCGCGCGCGCTCACCGCGATGCCCCGGGGACCGGCGAACTCCAGCAGGTCCTTGATCTCGGCGGCGGACTCCGGGCGCAGCACGCCGAGCGGCTCGGCCCGCACGAGGTGCCCGAAGTCCTGTGCGGCCTCCTGGAGGGTCTCGGGGCGGGTGTCCAGGGCCGGGCCGAAGCGGGCGGCGAGGTCGTGGGCCGTCGTCATGCCGGAATCACATCAGACGGGCCCGGTGTGCGTCGAGATCGCCGTCAACTGCCTTCTGCTGCCTGCTTCTTGATGAGGTGCAGCAGGGCGGCGTGCGTCTGGGCGTCGGCCGCCGCGACGAGCCCGCCCGCGCCGGTGAGCACGGGCTCGCCCTGCAGACCGGTGACGGTGCAGCCGGCTGCCCGGCACAGTGCGATGCCGGCCGCGAAGTGCACGCTGTCGCGCAGGTCGCCGTCGGTGACGTAGGCGGCCCGGCGGCCGGCGGCGACCCAGGCCACGGCGAGCGTGCTGGAGATCACCCGGGGCCGGAAGCGGTCGGCGAAGCCCGGGTCGGCGAGCAGGCGGGCCGGGTGGAATCCGGGCGCGTTGGGGAACGGCGGGTCGAGGTTGACGTCCACCAGGGCGGACCCGGACGAGGGCGCGAGGCGCTCGTCGGCGCCGTCCCCGCGGACCCATGCCGTGTCGCCGTCGGTCCAGAACACCTCGCCGCTGAACGGGTCGGCGGTCGCGGCGGCCTTGACGTCGGGCCCCTCCCGCAGGGCCACGTTCACTCCGACGAGCATGTTCCGTACGGCGTAGTTGAGGGTGCCGCACAGCGGGTCGACGAGCCAGCGGCGGTGGGCGTCGGCGGCGCCGGAGCGCCCGCTCTCCTCGCCGGTCACGGCGTCGTCGGGGCGGCCGGCGCGCAGCACGTCCAGGATGGCCCGCTCGGCGGCGAGGTCCGCCTCGGTCGCGAAGTCGCCGGCGGACTTGTCGTAGCGTGCGAGCCGGCTGCCGTAGAGATCACGGACCACGGCGGCGCCCGCCTGGGCCGCGGTCAGCGCCAGGCGGGCGTCGGATTCCCCGTTGATGATCGACATGGAGGGCAGGATAGTCGCAGGTTCCCCGGCTGCTGGAGGGGTTGGGCCCCGGCTGACGCCGATGCGGTCAGCGGTGTGTGTATGCGGTTGCGGTGAGGGACAGGCTCTGTTCCGCGGCGGAGCGCCCCGCGCCCACGGAACTCCCGCTGTGATCCGTCCAGTTGCGCACCGGTGTGGTCTCGGCGAGTCGGCCGGAGGTGCCGGAGAGGCCGAGCACGAGTCCGCTGTAGCGGTTGACCAGACGGTAGCCGCCTCCGGAGGCGTTCGGGATCACGAACCACTGCTGTCCGGCGGTCGGCCCGCCGGCCGGCGCCCTGGTGACCGTGGGCTTGGCGCCCCAGGCGCGGCCCGCCGTCGAGCCGGAGTCGACGCCGAGCAGCCGGCCGCTCGCGGCGTTGGCGAGGGTGTAGGCGCCGTCGCCGGTCGGGGTGAAGACCCAGGCGTCGCGGCCCGATCCGGTGGGCCGCGCCAGCGAGGTCGTGGCGCTGCCGCCGGCCGCCTGGGCGAGGATCCGGCCCGCGCCGCTCGCGATGCGGTAGGCACGGCTCGTGTCCACCGGCGCAGCCGTGTGTGCGGTGGTGTCGATGGTGAGGTCGACGTACTCGCCGGAGGCGTCGTGCGAGCAGCCGAAGGCGCAGTAGGAGCGGAAGGACTTGCCGACGATCGTGGAGCTGGTGCGGTTGGAGCTGTCGAGGAACCAGCGGTACCAGGAGGCGTTGGTGTAGCTGCCGGTGTCCCCGATGAGGTGCCACTTCTGGGTCGTCAGGTCGTCGGTGGCGTAGAGGTACTGCGGTGAGTTCCCGCTCTGGTCGACGGCCTGCGGTTCGCCGATGTACAGCCCGAGATAGGCGTCGTAGGCGATGTTCATGACGAAGAGCGGCGAGGTCGGGGGCATCGTGCCGGCCGCGATCTGCTGGGCGGCCGTGCCGGTGTTGGCCGGGTCGTACTCGGCGGAGGCGGGAGTGTAGCCGGTGGGGTGACCGGCGTCGACGGGGACGATGTCGCTCTCCTTGCCGCCGGTGCCGGGCTGGGACCAGGCGCCGTCGTACCACTTGCGCCAGGCGCCGGGGGCCATCTTGGCCGAGATCGGGGCGCGGGCGACGTGCTCGTAGAACGCCTTCCAGCCGCCGTTCTTGTCGATGATCCGGGAGCCGTAATAGACGTAGAAGTAGCCGGAGGCGGTGTCGACGAAGAGGCGCTGGTCGCCGTCGCCGTAGGAGTACGTCTGGTTCGGGAAGGCCGTCGTGTCGCCCCGCTCGGTGCTGTACGGCGATGTGATCGCATGGTCCTTGATGGTCCAGGTGCGGCCCCGGTCGGTGGAGACGGCGTAGTCGATGGCGTCGTAGTGCAGTCCGTCACCGAAGGGCTGCGGGGTGAACTCGTTGTGGACCAGGCCGTACCAGTCGCCGGTGTCGGGGTCGACCCACACGCCGGACAGGTCGCAGTAGTTCTTCTGGGCGTAGCCGGAGCCGCTCGGTGCGTACGTCGCCGCCCGGCCGGTGGGGCTGTTGTTGCAGCGCCAGGTGGTGTCGTCGTTGCGGTCGGCGGGGTTGGCCGGGTTCACGGCCTTGCTCAGGGTCTTGTCGAAGGTCGCGGTGTCGAAGTCCTTGCCGGTGTAGAAGTCCCAGGTGCGCGGGTCCTTGGCGCCGTACAGGGCGGCGGACTGCTGGTAATGGAAGGTGCCGTCCCGGTCGAGGTAGGGGCCGGCGGGGGTGTCCGTGGGGTGGGTGAAGGGTACCGGGGTCCCCACGGTCACGGTGTAGCTGGCGTCGGCGGACGGCGCGGCCGGCGCCGGGGACGCGAGGCCGCCGCCCAGGACCAGGGCGGCAGTCGTCGACAACACCGCCACGGCGCCGCCTGCTCTGCTCAAGAGTCGCAACTGTGCTCCTTGTTGCCGAAGGGCCGGTTGCACGGAACGATCCGGCTCCGGCGGTTTCCCCGGCAATGGACTCCGCTGCTCCGCCTCTTGCACTTTCGCGCGCGTACGACCGCTCATGTGGCGCTGACGCGTACGTGCGTCCGCTCGTGGGCGCCGGTCAGGGCTCCTCGGGCGGGGCGGCGGACAGCGGGCTGTCCCAGGCCAGTTGGCGGATCAGGGCCGCGTCCGGCTCCATGGGACGGGCCACGACGCGGCCCGGGCGGGACGGGTTGCGGCTGCCGCGGGAGATGCCTCCGCTGACGGTGATGTTGTGTTCCGTCCGGGGACGGCGGTGCCGTTCGTAGGCGGTGAACGCGGCCGTTGGGTCGGGCAGGTCGCGCAGCGCCTTGGCGAGGACCACGGCGTCCTCCAGGGCCATGGAGGCACCCTGGCCGGTCGCCGGGGAGGCCGCGTGGGCCGCGTCGCCGATGAGCACGACCCTGCCCTGCTGCCACACCGCGCCGAGCGGCATCTCCCAGGCGTTGGTGACCATGACGGGGCTCTCGGAGGCGGCCACGATGTCCGCGGCGGGTGTGGAGTCCTTGCGGAGCAGCGGCAGCAGTTCCTCGCGCCACGGGGCGCGGTGCGCGGAGCGGCTCGCGGGCAGGGGTTCCATGGTCACCCGGGCGAACCAGTACGTCTGTCCGGCCGTCGACACCGCGTACCCGAACGCGGTCTCGCTGCCCCGGACCATGGTGATGACGCCGGTGCCGTCCGCGCCGGGGGCGGTGCCGGAGTAGCCGTAGAAGACCCGCTGACCCGCGTACGAGGGGCGCACCCCGGGGGTGAGGAGGCGGCGCACGGTGGAGTTCAGCCCGTCGGCGCCGACGACGAGGTCCGCGTGGGCCGCGCTGCCGTCGGCGAACCGGGCGGTGACGCCGTGCGGGCCGTCCGTGACGGCGACCAGCCGGGCGCCGTGGCGCAGGCGGATGCCGCGCCGGTCCGCCTCGCCCTGCAGGGCCGCGTTCAGCTCGCCGCGGCGCAGACAGCGGTAGCGCAGTGCGGGGTCGGCCATCTCGCCGAGCGGTGTGTGCGTCAGCTCGGTGCCCTCGTGGTCGAGCAGCCGCAGTGAAGTCAGCGGAAAACCGACGGCCGTGACGGCGTCCGTCGCGTCGAGCTGGGCCAGGGCGCGCATGCCGTTGCTCGCCAGGGTCAGGAACGCCCCGATGTCCTCGGCCGTGTCCGGGTGTGCCTCGTACACGGCGACGTCGAATCCGGCTTTCCGCAGCCCGAGCGCCACCGCGGTCCCCGCGATCCCGCCACCGATGACCAGTACCCTCGTCACATCCGTCCCGCTCAAGTGCCACTCCTCGCGCCGACAGTGGTGGTGACCATCTAAAGGCAGGTGGCGGGCTCACCGGTGGCTCGGGGCCGGGATCCGGACATCGAGTGGCCCGAAGGGCTGAGCGGCGCGCCGGCCCGCGCCGTGCGCGGAAGTGACGCCTGTCTGACGGGTTTTTATCGGTGGAGTGGGTAGTCCCCGGCCATGCGGGTGAGTGTGGTGGATGCGGGGTCGAACACGGTTCGGTTGGTGATCGCGGATGTGGAGGACGGTGTTCCGTTGCCGGTGCACACCGTCAAGTGGAAGCTGCGCCTGTCCGAACACGTCGGTGCGGACGGCACCATCGCCGACGAGGCGGTGGAGCAGTTGGTGCAGGCGGTGGCCGCGGCCGGGGCCACCGCCCGGAGGTGGCACGCGCCAGGGCCGCTGGCCTTCGCGACCGCGGTGGTGCGCGGCGCGCCGAACCGGCAGGAGGTGCTGCGCCGGGTGGCTGCCGGGACCGGTGTCCCCATGCGCACCCTGCCGGGTGAGACCGAGGCCGAGCTGACCTTCCTCGCGGCCCGGCGTTGGCTGGGCTGGCAGGCCGGCCCGCTCGCGGTGCTCGACATCGGAGGCGGCTCGCTGGACGTGGCCTTCGGCCGGGGCAGGCTGCCCGACTTCGCCGCGTCCCTGCCGCTCGGCGCGAGCCGGCTCACCCGGGAGTACCTCGGCGTCCAGGACCCGCCGGGGCCCGGGGAACTGAAGGAACTGCGCCGCCGGATCCGCCATGAGCTGCGGGACGTGGCCTCGCGGATCCGCTGGGAAGGACCCCGCACCGCCGCGCTCAGCTCCCGTACCTTCCAGCAGCTGGCCCGGCTGTGCGGGGCGGCGCCCGGGCGGTACGGCCCGTTCGTGCAGCGGGAGTTGCGCTGCCGGGAGCTGCATGAGGCGGTCCGCACCCTTGCCGCACTGCCCGCCGCCGAGCGCGCCCTGCTGCCCGGCATCTCCGCGCCGCGCGCCGCGCAGAGCCTGGCCGGAGCGGTCGTCGGCCACACGGCGCTGAAGCTCATGGGGCTGCGCGGGGCCGTCGTCTGTCCATGGGCGATCCGCGAGGGCGTGCTACTGCGCTACATCGAGGACGGCGCGGCCTGGTGGACGGACGTCACAGATCCCGCCGACTCCACCCCACCGACCCCCACAGCACCTCTCCGCATCGCCAGCCCACTGTCCTGACCTGTCGCCGTGACGCAGTCACGGCAGGAGTTGCACCAGGGATCGGCGGCGGTGAGACGGGCGCCGGGGACGCTGTCAGGGATCAGCCGCCGCGCGGTCCGACCGTGGACCGGCCACGATCCGATCCCCAGTCACCATCCGGCCTCACTCACCCATCGCCCAGGCCGAGACGGCGACGGACGGCACCCGGGACGTGCTGGCCGGGGTGGTGTGGGCGGGCGGTCTCGGACTGGTGATCAACGGCGTACTGGTCGGCGTGGAGCGGCGGTTGTTCGCCTGGGCGCGGGAACCGCGCCCGGAGACCAGGAAGCCGGAGCGGGGCCGCCCATGACCGGGACACAGGGCGACGGGCGGCCCGGTGCGCCCCGCGCCACCGCCGTTCCCTTCCTCCTGCGCTGGTCGGTGCTGCTCGTCGCCGTCGTCTGCTGGGAGCTGGCCGCCCGTGCGCAGGACAGCGTCTACTTCCCGCCGCCGCTGCGCATCACCCGGCACGCCCGCGACCTGTGGTTCTCGGGGCCTGTCGGGCATCTGTTCCTCACCTCCGCCGCCGTTGAGACCCTCCTGCCGAGCCTGGGCCGGATGGCGGCCGGGTTCGCGCTGGCCGCCGTCGCCGGGATCACTCTGGGGATGGCCATGGGCCGCTCCCGGGCGGCGTACGCGCTGTGCAACCCGGTGCTGCAGTTCGCGCGCGCCGTGCCGCCGCCCGCGCTGGCGCCCGTGTTCGTCGTCGTCTTCGACTTCGGTACGCCCATGCAGGTGGCGTCGATCGCGTTCAGCGCCGTATGGCCGGTGCTGGTCAACTCGGCCGAGGGCGCCCGGGCCACCGATCCGCTGCGGCTTGAGGTGGCGGCCGTGCTGCGGCTGACGGCGCCCGAACGGCTGTGGTTCCTGATCCTGCCCTCGGCGCTGCCCCGGATCTTCGCGGGGCTCCGGCTCAGCCTGTCGCTGTCCCTGATCCTGATGGTGTTCTCGGAGCTGCTGCCGGGCAGCGACAACGGTATCGGCTTCACGCTCACCGACGCCCAGACTCGCTCCGACCTGCTCACCGTGTGGTCGGCACTGCTGCTGCTCGGCGCACTCGGGTATCTCCTCAACACCGTTCTGCTGGCGGTCGAGAAACGGCTCGCCGGCCCTCGGACGTCCGCTGGGAGGACGGCATGACGACGACCACGGTGCGGGACGCGGTCATGCGGCTGCTGCGCGACACCGGCATGACCACGGTGTTCGGCAATCCGGGCTCCACGGAACTGCGGATGTTCCGGGACTGGCCCGACGACTTCACCTACGTGCTGGGCCTGCAGGAATCCGTCGCCGTCGGCATGGCGGCCGGACACGCCCTCGGCACCCGGAGTGCCGCCTTCGTCAGCCTCCACTCGGCCGGCGGGGTGGGGCATGCGCTCGGCGCGGTGTTCAACGCCTTCCGCGACCGGGTGCCGCTGGTGATCGTGGCCGGACAGCAGGCGCGCTCGCTGATCCAGCTGCGGCCGTTCCTGGGCGCCGACGAACCAGCCGTGTTCCCGCGCCCGTATGTGAAGTCGGCCCGGCAGCCGGAGCGGGCCGAGGACGTGCCGGCCGCGCTCGCCGAGGCGTACCGGATCGCGATGACGCATCCGCGCGGCCCTGTGTTCGTGTCCGTGCCCGAGGACGACTGGGACCGGCCCGCCGAGCCGGTCGCGCCCCGCACGGTGCACTCGGCGTTCACGGCCGACCCCGACGCCCTCGCCGCGCTCGCCGGCCGGCTGGCCGACTGTGCGCGCCCGGCGCTGGTAGTGGGCCCGGGCGTGGACGACGAGGACGCGCTGGAGCCGGTGCGGGCGCTGGCCGAGCGGATCCGGGCCGGGGTGTGGATCAGCCCGCTCTCCGGCCGCTCCGGCTTCCCGGAGTCCCACCCGCTGTTCCAGGGGTTCCTGCCGCCGGTCGCCCGTCAACTGGCCGCGCGTCTCGCCCCGTACGACGTGGTGGTCGCCCTCGGCGCACCGGTGTTCACCTATCACGTGGCGGACGAAGGGCCGCCGCTCGCGCCCGGCACCGAGTTGTTCCACCTGGACTGCGATCCCGGCCAGGCCGCCTGGCTGCCCACCGGGACCAGCCTCGTCACCACCCTGCGGCCCGCGCTGGCCCGGCTCACCGGGCTGCTGAAGGAGCCCGACCGCGATCCGCCGCCGCCCCGGCCGGCTCCCGTCCCGGCCCGCGCGCGGGGGCATATCACGCCGGAGCTGTTCTTCGACCTGCTGCGCGCCCGGTTGCCGCACGACCGGGTCCTCGTCGAGGAGGCGCCGAGCCACCGTGACACGCTGCACGCGCGCGTGCCCGTCCAGCTGAGCGGAGGCTTCCTGACCACGGGCAGCGGGGCGCTCGGCTGGGGCCTGCCGCTCGCGGTGGGCAGGGCGCTCGCCGACCGGCGCCGGGTGGTGTGCGTGGTCGGCGACGGTTCGGCGCTGTACTCGGTGCAGGCGCTGTGGAGCGCGGCCCGGCACACGGCTCCGGTCACCTACGTCCTGCTGGACAACGGCGGTTACGCGGCCGTCCGCGCGCTGGGCTGCCGGATCGGCATCACGTCCATACCCGGTACGGACATCACCGGGATCGACTTCGCGGCGCTCGCGGAGTCCTTCGGCTGCCCGGCGGCCCGCGCCGAACACGCCGGGGAGCTGCCGGCCGCTCTGGACCACGCCCTCGGCCGCGGCGACGACGCGGGCCCCTTCCTGCTGCACCTGCGCGTCACCGGCAGCGCGGGCACCCTGTACGGACCCTGGGCCGGGTGAGGGATGCTGCGCCTCGACTCCGTCAGCCGGCACTTCGGTGAGCAGCACGTCCTGGACGGCATCAGCCTCACCGTGCCCGACGGGCAACTCCTCAGCGTGGTCGGGCCCTCCGGCTGCGGCAAGTCCACGCTGCTGCGGACCATCGCCGGGCTGCTGCCCGTGCGGGAGGCCACGGTGACGGTCGACGGGGCACCGGTCACCGGGGTGCCGGAGCGGCTCGCGGTCGTCTTCCAGGAGTACGGCCGCTCGCTGCTGCCCTGGCTCACCGTCCGCGACAACGTGGCCCTGCCGCTGCGCCGCCGGGGCCTCGGGCGCGCCGCCCGCCGCGCCGAGGCCGAGACGATCCTGGAACGCGTCGGACTGCACGGGGTCGCCCGGCGCCATCCCCGCGAGCTGTCCGGCGGCATGCAGCTGGGGGTGCCCCCAGGCCCTTAAGGCACTGGGGGAGGGTCGCCATCGCCCGCGCGCTGGTCTGCCGGCCCTCCCTGATGCTCATGGACGAGCCGTTCGGCTCACTGGACGCCGGCACCCGGGAGGATCTGGAGAACCTGCTCCTGGAGGTCCATCGCTCCGATGTCACGACCATCGTGTTCGTCACCCACGACATCGACGAGAGCGTGTACGTCGGCGACCGCGTCGTCGTCCTCTCCCCCGGCCCCGGCTCCCGCATTGTCCGGGACTTGGCGGTCGACCTGCCGGGCGAGCGCGACCAGATCAGCACGCGGAGCCTGCCGGGTTTCGTGGCCCTGCGCACGGAGGTGGGACGGGCGGTGCGGGGCGCTCCGCTGGGAGGGCCCGGATGAGCGAGTGCCACGATTCGCGGCGCGCGTCCGCGCCGGCCGGTTCGCGCGGGAGGGGTGACCCCGGATGCTCAGGGGCCACCCCTCCGGTGCGCTCCGGCGGTCAGCGCAGGTCGCACACCTTCACGGTGTAGATGCCCCGGCCGTGCGTCGCGGCGTACAGCGTGCCGCCGTCCGGGCTCGTCTTGAGCTGGAGGACCGCGACGGCCGGCAGGCCGCCGATGCGCTGCCAGGTGGTGCGGCCCGGCGCGCGGTAGACCACGCCGAGGTCGGTGGCGACGGCGAGGCCGCCGTCCGCCGTGACCAGGGCGGAGTCGGTGGGCACGTCGGGCAGGTTGGCCGAGATGTCCGTCCAGGTGGTGCCGCCGTCGGTGGACTCGAAGACGTGGCCGACGCCGGCGCCGGGGCCCTCGGTCCAGCGCCGGGAGAAGCCGTTGACGGCGAGGAAGACATGGTCGGCGTTCTTCGGGTCGACGGCGAAGCCGCTCAGGTAGCGGTTGGGCACCGTCCCGTCGACGGGCAGGCTGATGTCGTGCCAGCCGGTGCCGTCCGCGTTGCCCACGGCGATGCCGCGGGCGAAGCCCTGGTTGTTGCAGGGGCCGCACCAGGCGGCGTAGATCTTGCCGCCGGACGCGGCGACGGCGGTCGCGGCGCGGCCGGCGCCGAGGTCGTGCACGCTGGTCCACTCGGAGCCGCTGCGGATGGCGTAGCCGTGGGTCTGGACCCAGATGTGGCGGCCGCCGGCGATCCAGGTGTCGCCGTTCTTCATGTCCGCCGCGAGCGGGGCGATGAAGCGGGCCTCGCTGGTGGCGTTGTCGGGCGGGGCGACGGCGTACGAGGTGGCCTTGGACGCGTCCGTGGTCCAACTGCCATCGTTCACGGCGCAGTTCTGGGTGACCTGGACGGCGAGGTAGACGTACTCCTGGGCGATGTTGCAGCCGTTGGCCGGATCGGTGAGCGTGTCACCGCCGTCGCCGCCGAAGTTGGAGCCCATGACCGTGTCGTTGCCGCGCAGGATGGACTGGCCGTTGTCCTGGAGGCCGCCGGTGACGGACAGGCCGCCGTGGTCGAGGTCCTTGCCGATGCCTACGGAGTAGTACTGCAAGGTGTCGATGGTGCCGTCGTTGAGGGACGTCCAGTCGGTGGCGTGGCCGGAGGCGTCCTGGGCGCCGCTCACCGGGCGCCTGTAGACACCGCCGTCGTTGCCGACGTACACGAAGCTCCTGCCGTGGTAGCGGCCGATGGCGACGCCGTGCTGGTCGGAGTGGGTCGTCGGGTTGCAGTCACCGGTCTGCTTGGCCGGGTCGATGCTCCAGCAGGAAAAGGGGAAGTTCCAGTACGGGCCGACCGTCGACCAGTTGGCGCCGTCGTCCTTGGTCTCGTAGACCTCTTCCAGGCCGGCGTACACGTGCTGCGCGTCGCTCGGGTCGACGGCGAGGAACTGGTTGTACCAGGCCTGGACGCCGGGCATGTAACCGGCCGTGGTCAGCGCGGAGTTGTCGGCGGCGAGGCCCTTGTAGTCGGCGATCTTCGTCCAGGGGCCGGTCGGCGAGCCGGACTTGGCGACGTAGATGCCCTCCAGGCCGCTGTCCGGGTTGGTGTTCAGCTGCTGCGGGGACTGGTCGATGGCGTAGTAGCGGGAGCCGTCGGCGGAGCGGGCGAAGGTGACGTTGCCGACGTCGGCCGCGTCGGCCGGGAGGTCACCGAGGCCGCCGGTGATCCGGGTCCAGGCACCGCCCGCCTTGGTGTAGAAGCCGTTGTAGTCGTCGCCGCTGCGCCAGCCGACGGCGAGGAGCACCTTGGTGGGGTCCTTGGGGTCGATGGCGATGTCGTTGGCGATGTTCTTGTACGGCGCGCTCGGGTCGCCCGCCTTCGGACCGCCCGGCAGATAGCCGGGGTTGGGTGCGAACTCCAGCTTCCAGGGACCGCCCAGCTGCTGGGTGGAGTGGCTCCACACGCCTTTGCTGGTGGCCGCCCACACCGTGTCGCCGCCGAAGCGCAGCTCGTGGATGGTGGTGCTCTCCAGTTCGTCGCCGCCGACCCGGCTGCGCGTGGTGAAGGTGCCGTGGCGCGGGTGGGTGAGGACGTAGACGCCGCTGCCGAGATAGGCGTCGGAGCTGGTGGTGGCCTCACCGGTGCCCAGCCATAGCCGGCCCGCACCGTCGAGGGCGAGGGCACCGGTGGACTGGGCGGGCAGCCCGTCGCTGATGGGCTGCCAGTGGCCGCCTCCGGTGCGCGAGCGCCAGACTCCGCCGCCGGCGCTGCCCGCGTACACGTAGCCGTCGTCGTCGGCCGCGATCGCCGCCATCCGGCCGGTGACGTTTCCGCCGCCGCCGCTGGAGTTGGAGTCGATGTCGCGGTAGCGCGGATCGTCGGAGTCGTACGGCAGGTCGGTGATATTGCGCCAACTTCCGCCTGTTTCCCTGAGGTTGGTGAGGTCGTGCCACGCGGCGCCGTACGCGCCCGGTGCGACCACACCCGGTGAGGTGCGGGCCTCGGTGTACTGGTCCGCGCCCTCGGCGATCTCGTCCGCTTCGTTGCCGCCAGCGTCGTCCGCCGCCAGGTGCGGGGACTTGGCACCCATCGACTGCTCGCGTTCCTTGGCGAGTTGGCCGAGGACGCGGACGCCGAAGGGACTCGTCGAGCGCCCGGAGGCGGCGGACGGGGGTATCACGACGAGTGCGGCGGATGCGGTGAGCGCACAGAGCGTGAACCACCGTCTTCTGCGGGTTGGTAGGGACACCAGGGACCTCCCGGGATGCATCGACACTGCCGACGCAGGAGACCCGACCACTCCGGCGCGAAAACATCCGCCGCTTGGCCAAATTTTGACGAGAACCTGTCAGTAGCTACGGTCCGGAAGGCGGTTCTTCCGGACCGCCGGGGAGGCCACCGCGCCCTGGGTGCGGAACCTGCCGACCGCTTTCAGCAGCTGGTCGGCCGGATCGCGCAGCCCGGGGTGGGCCAGCACGGTGTTGCGCAGCCCGCGGACCGGCCGGCGCCACAGCCGCTGGGCCAGCGCCACCGGATGGGCACGGGCGGCGAAGCCCTCGGCGACCCGCAGTTCGCGGGTCTTGAGCCAGTCCTTGTACTCCTTGTCACCGCGGCCCAGGTCCACCAGGGTCACCCCGGCCCGGGCGGCCGCCTCGGCGGTTCGCAGATGCATCATCAACCCCGGTGAGTAGTAGTGCAGTTCGGGGTCGTAGGCGGTGAACCAGGCCGCCAGCACCGTGCTCGACCGGGGGCCGAAGTGGGCGGCGACCGGCCGGTCGCCCGCGTAGAGCACGGACAGCACTCCGGTGAAGTGCTCCTCGCGGACCCGGAAGAGATGGTCGACCAGACCGACGATCCACGGCCGGGCGAACCGGTCCATACGACTCGTCCTGCGGTACTGCGCGGACTTCCAGCGCATGAGCGTGCGCAGGACGTCCGGGTCGCGCTCGTCGAACACGAACCGCACCTCTCCGATGTCCCGGCCGAGCCGCCGTTCCTTCTTCAGGGTCGTCTTGGCCAGCCCCGGATAGGTGCCGCGCAGCCACTCCGGATAGCCACCGTCGCCGGGCTTCACATCGATCACCGGTGAGGCGAAGGTGCCGGTGACATGCGGCGCGAACGGCCGTTGCTCCTGGACGAGATGGTCGAACTCGAAGATGCTGAGCCCGCAGGCTCGCAGCAGTTCCCCGGCGTCCCAGGTGACTCCGGGCCGGTGCACCAGGGCTTGGCAGTCGGACAGTCCGAGCCCGATGGCGCGTCCGGTGCCGAACGGCCCCCGCTCGTACGGAAAGAAGCCGGCGGGCGCCCCGTCCTGGCGCAGGACCGCCACCCGCGCCCCGGCCCGGTACCGGCCGACGCCGATCGCGAACTCCGGGGCGAGGAAGGGGTTGGCGTACTCGGGTGACTCGTCCATCGCGCGGTGCCAGGCCCCGCGCAGCTCGGGTGTCAGCTCGCCGGGTCTGTGGATGGTGATCTCCACCTCAGTTCGACCGCCCTTCCGCGGGCTCCGCGAGCGGTGTGCCGGAAACGGCACAGGCCGGTGAGGCGTGTGGATCATGGCTCATGGATCGCATGGCGACCGCTCCCCCCATGACGCGCCGGGCGCGTCCTGCCGCTGGTTCCGATGTGCGCGGAAATCCCCTCCGTGCGCGACCGCTCAAAGCTCGCGAAACAGTACGCACTCCGTCAAGGGTGCCCCAGGCGACGGATGATCCGCCACGGGTCTGCGGACATCGGGGCCAACCCTTTGTAAAGGGTGTCCTCAGGGGGCGAGCGCCCCGGCTCGCCCGCCATGGCGCTCAGATCCTGTGTGCCGATCACCGACAGCAGTTCGAGAACGATGTACCGACCCTGGCCAAGCACCGGCAGACGTCCGAGGATTGACGACCGACCGGTGCGGTCTGCCCCGCACGAGAGTACGAAATCCCGACAGGCGGCAGCCCATGTCCTCCGCGTCCTCCCCTGCCCCGCACGGCCCCAACTTCCTGCGGGCGGTCACCGCCGGGCATGTGCGTGCCGCCGCCCGGCCGCTGCACCTCGGCGGCACGCTCCTCGTAGTGCAGACGGACGGCGTTCTTCCCGCCCCCGCCCGCTCCCTTGACATGAACCTGCGTCAACCCCGAGGCTTCGTGCGTGAAGTTGCTCGATTGAAGCTCTTTTCAAGCGTATCCGAGCAATAGCCCGCAAGAACAGTCAGTCCGCAGTGCTGCGAGGGGAGCTGTTCCGCCGTGCAAAGACCACGAAGATTGCGCCACCGTGTGCCGTGGCCGGCCTGGGCACCGCTGGGGCTGGCGGCCGCCCTGGCCGCCACCGTGCTCACCGCCCCGGCGCCCGCCCACGCCGCCACCGCCTCCGGCGCCGTACTCGACCCCGCTCACGGCGACGTCAGCTGGCAGAGCCCGGTCTACCCCAAAGGCACCGGCGGGGGCACCGAGAGCTGTCCCGACGCGGCAGCCGACCCCGAGAACAAGGTCTGCGACCGCTTCGACCTGACGGTCTCGGTGCCGGACGGCTACTGGGACGACAACCCCGAGGGCGGCGTCCCGCTGTCGGTCAAGTGGGAGAAGCCCTCGGACGACTTCGACCTGTATGTGTACGACGACCACGGCAAGCAGGTGGCGTCGAGCGCGGGCACCGCCGACCCGGAGGCCACGGTGATCCCGCGGGCGTCGGGGACGTACCACGTGCTGGTCGTGCCGTACGACGTGCACGACAACTCCTTCACGGGCACCGCGTACCTGCCCGCCACCACGGACGCCGGCGACCTCACGTCCTTCTCCGGCCGCGACGGCAGCTACACCGTCAAGGCAGGGCAGCTCACGGCGCAGGCCGACTTTCTGACAGGCGGTCAACTCCGCCTGCAGGCCGACCCGTCAGGCTCGCTGAGCGATCCGGCCGGCACCGCGATCGTGCGCACACAGCCCGCCGTGGAGCGGCACACCTCGTCCTTCGACGCGGGTGAGTACTACGGCATCCGCTCCCCGCAGGCCGTGCTGCGCGTGTACAAGAAGCCGCTGCGCTTCGGGCTGTACAGGCCCGACAACCGCACCCGGATCTGGCAGGAGGACAAGCCGCTGCGCTGGTCGACCGGCGGGATGCGGCAGAGCCTCACGCGAGGCGCGGACGAGCAGTTCTTCGGCGGCGGAGAGCAGAACGGCAGCTTCTCGCACCGCGGGCAGACCATGTACGTGTCCAACAGCTTCGACTGGGACGAGGGCGGCTACAACAACTCCCAGCCCTTCTACCTCTCCAGCGCGGGCTACGGCGTCTTCCGCAACACCTTCGCCCCGGGCGTGTACACCTTCGGCTCGCCGGTCACCACCGGGCAGCAGGAACGGCGCCTGGACGCCTACTACTTCCTCGGTGACGCCAAGCAAGTGATCGGCAAGTACACGCAGTTGGTGGGCAAGCCGTTCATGCCTCCGGTGTACGGCCTGGAACCCGGTGACTCCGACTGCTATCTGCACAACGCCAACCGTGGCGAGCGGCACACCCTGGACGCGCTGAAGATCGCCGACGGGTATACCGGGCACCAGATGCCGCTCGGCTGGATGCTGGTCAACGACGGCTACGGCTGCGGGTACGAGAACCTGGAGCAGACCGCCAAGGGCCTGCAGGACCACCACGCCCAGCTCGGCCTGTGGACCCAGGACGGCATCGGCAAGCTCGCCGACCAGGTCAAGGCGGGCCAGCGGGTGGCCAAGCTGGACGTGGCCTGGGTCGGCAACGGCTACAAGTTCGCGCTGGATGCGTGCGACGCGGCGAAGAAGGGGATCGAGGACAACAGCGACGCGCGCGGTTTCGTCTGGCTGCCGGTGTCCTGGGCGGGCGCCCAGCGCTGCGGTGTGCTGTGGAGCGGCGACCAGAAACTGTCCTGGGACTACATCCGCTGGCAGATCCCGACGTACGCCGGGGCGACCATGTCCGGCATCGCCTACAACACCGGTGACGTCGGCAGCATCTACCGTCACGACGCCAAGATGTACGCCCGTGACCTGCAGTGGAAGGCGTTCCTTCCGGCCATCATGACCATGGACGGCTGGGCGACCGACCTCACCACCAAGAAGCCAGCCGACCAGCAGCCCTGGCTGGACGGGGAGCCGTACACCTCGATCAACCGCAAGTACCTGCAGCTGAAGGAGCAGTTGCTGCCGTACATGTACACGCTGTCGGCCGAGGCCGCGAAGACCGGGGTGGGCGCGGTGCGTCCGCTGTGGCTGGAGTACCCGGACGATCCGGGCACCCTGACGGACCAGGCGAAGTACGAGTTCCTGTCCGGACCCGACTTCCTCGTCGCCCCCGTCTACCAGGACTCCGACACCCGGGACGGCATCTATCTGCCGAAGGGCACCTGGACCGACTACTGGACCGGGCGCACCTACCAGGGTCCGACCACGGTCAACGGCTATCACGCCCCGCTCGACACGCTTCCGCTGTTCGTGCGCGAGGGCGCGATCGTACCGATGTGGCCGAAGGGCACGACGAGTTGGCAGACCCGGGACCGGCACGAGCTGGACTGGGATCTGTATCCGGCGGCCCACGGCACGAGCCGCTACACCCTGTACGAGGACGACGGGGTGACCCGTGACTTCACCAAGGGCGCGGCCGCCGGTCAGCAGGTGTCCGTGCACGCCGACGGCCACGGGACGACCGTCTCGGTGGGCGCGAGCAAGGGTGACTACGCCGGCAAGGTGGACGCCCGTGCCTACCGGTTCACCGTGCACGGCGACTCGGCACCCCGGCGGATCCTCCTCGACGGCCGCCAACTGCCCGCCTCCGCCTGGTCGTACGACCCCGGCACACAGGTCACGACCATCACCACACCGAGTCTGTCACTGGAGCGGGGCTTCACTGTGCGTCTGGTCGACGAGCGGTAAAGGAATCGTATGGTCTAGTCCAAAGAGCACGCTGGTCTAGTCCAACTTATTGACGTGCCCGCAACACCTCCCGGAGGGTGGGGCTCCCCTGCTCTGGGGACCTCCCCACCCCCACCCTCTGGAGGCACGCAGTGAGACGTCTTCGGGCATGTCTGGGCGCGGCGGCGGCCGTCACGCTGGCCGCCGCGGGCGCCACCGCGCTCGTCGCGAGCAACGCCTCGGGCGCGACCACCGCGCTCGGCAACCGGTGGTACGCCGCCGCCCCCTATCTGATGCCGCTGGACAACGACCCGCCGGACCCGGGCGCCATCATGGACGCCACCGGCCTCAAGGCCTTCCAGCTGGCCTTCATCCTCGCCCCCAACGGCGGTGGCTGCTCGCCCACTTGGGGCGGCACCGCACCCGTGTCCTCGGACACGGCCGTGCAGTCGATGATCAGCACGGTCCGCGCCAAGGGCGGAGACGTGTCCGTATCCATCGGCGGCTACGGCGGCACGAAGCTCGGCCAGGCCTGCGCCGACCCCGCGTCCACGGCGGCGGCGTACCAGCAGGTCATCACCAAGTACGGCCTGCACGCTATCGACTTCGACCTGGAGGAGCCGGAGTACGAGAACACGGCCGCGATCCACAACGAGATCGGCGCCGCCAAGATCCTCCAGCAGAACAACCCGGGGCTGTACGTCTCGGTGACGACGGCCGGCACCGCGGACGGCACCGGCTGGTTCGGCAAGCAGATGCTGCTGGAGGCCAAGTCCCAGGGCTTCACCCCGAACAACTTCTCCATCATGCCGTTCGACGGCGGCTTCAACGGGGCGGCGAGCCAGACCAGCGCGCTGACCAACTTCAACTCGATCCTGCAGTCCACCTTCGGCTGGGACCAGGCCACGGCCTACGCCCACGAGGGCTTCTCGGGCATGAACGGCCGCAGTGACACGGGCGAGATCTTCACCCAGGCCGACTTCCAGACCGTGCTGGACTACGCGACGAGCCACAACATGGACCGGTTCACGTTCTGGTCCCTGAACCGCGACCGGCAGTGCAGCCCGCCGGACAACGGCGGTCGTACGTCCGGCACTTGCTCCAGCGTGGCACAGAGCGACTGGGACTTCGCCAAGTACTCGGTGAGGTTCGCGGGAGCCACCCCGCCGAGCATCACCCCGACCCCCACACCGACGCCGACACCCACTCCCGCCTCCTGCAAGACCGCCTGGAGCGCTTCGGCGGTGTACACGGCCGGCGACGAGGTCTCGTACGGCAAGCACAACTGGAAGGCCAAGTGGTGGACCCAGAACGAGGTGCCCGGCGCCTCGGAATGGGGGCCGTGGCAGGACGAGGGCGCCTGCTGAACCTCTTGACGTGTCTGGTTCAGACCTCTAGCTTCTCGGGTCACCGGCGACCAAGGATGCGTTCAGCGTTCAGAATGCTGAACGCATCCTTGGGTTCGACATCCGGTCCGACGAAGGGACCCCCCATGACCCGAACCCGGCTCCTCGCGGTGCCGACCACCGCGGGCCTCGCCCTCGCCCTCTTCCTGCTCGGCAGCCCCAGCGCCATCGCCGCCGACCCGCATGTCGCACCCGGCGGCAACTTCGACCTGTCGGTCTGGGAGCTCCAGGAGCCCGTAGGCTCCCCCGGCAGCCCGACCACCATCCCGTCGTCCCGGCTCCAGGGCGCGAACGGCTACCAGGACGCGTACTTCTACACCGACACCCATGACGGGGCGATGACCTTCTGGGCGCCCGAGAAGGGCGTCACCACGCCGAACTCCCATTACGCCCGCTCCGAGCTGCGCGAGATGAACCGCGACGGCAGCCCCGCCGACTGGACGCTGTCCGGTTCGCACAAGATGACCGCGACCCTGCGCGTGGTGTCCGTGACGAAGAACGTGTGCGTCGGGCAGATCCACCTCGGCAGTGGCGGCTCCTCCACCAAGCCGCTGCTTGAGCTGTACTACCACTCCAACGGCGACATCGTCCTCGGCACGGAGAACTCGCCGTCCGGCGGGCAGACCCCGCACCCCGTGGGACATGTGCCGATCGGCAAGACCTGGAACTACGCCATCGCCGTCTCGGGCGGGAACACCATCGACCTGACGGTCGACGGCACCACCACCCACTACGCCATTCCTTCGTCCTTCAACCAGTACAAGCAGTACTTCAAGGCCGGTTCCTACAACCAGTCCTCCTCGGACAGCACCACCAACGGCGCCCGTGTCGCGTTCTACGGCCTGACCGTCACACATGGCTGACACGCGGCCCGACCTGCGCGACTGGTGGAATCGGCCGTAGGGCCGTAGCGTCGTGTGAGGTCGGACACAGCACGACGGGTGGGAGCGACCATGCGCGGATCAGTGACAGGAACGGCAGTCATCCTCGCGGCAGGCGCCCTGGTGACGGCGGCCATGACAACGGCCCCGGCTTCGGCGAGTCCGCCCACCACGGCCTCCGTGGCAGTCAGGCCCGAGCGCCCGCGTCCCGTCCTCGTCGACTGCACCTGGCACAAGAACGTCCGCCCCGCCGACTTCATCCTGGCCTGCGGCGACGGCAACAGCCGTCTCGACGGGCTCCACTGGTCGCAGTGGGGCCCGCACGGAGCGACGGCCACAGGTGTGAACATGGTCAACGACTGCAAGCCGTACTGCGCGGCCGGCCACTTCCACGCTTACCCGGTGACCGTACGGCTCGACGACCCGAGGCCCTGGAAGAAGCAGCCGCGGGTGCAGCACTACACGCTGATGAGCCTGACCTACACCGGTGCCCGGCCGGAAGGCTTCAAGCCGGTCATGATCTACCCGCTCTGGGACTGACGCCCCGGCCCCCGCCTCCGGCGTGTCCCGTGCGACCGGCGATCCTCGCCCCGTCATGTTGGTGTGACCTTGTCCGCGGCGCCCCGTGCGCCGACCGAAGAGAGGTCACATGCCCCGACTCCCTCGCCTGGCCGGAGCCGCCACGGCCGTGCTCGCGCTCGGCCTGGCCGCGGCGGCTCCGGCCGTCGGCGACGAGCCCCTGGTCACCGGTGCGCGCATCGTCGCCCACTTCGATCAGGCCGCCGGCCAGACCCCCGAGAACATCGCGCTCGAACCCGACGGCTCCGCCGACCTGACCTTCGCCTTCGCGCGGCAGGTCGCCCGCGTCGCCCCGGACGGCACCACCCGGATCCGCGCGACCCTGCCGGACGTGCCCCACCCGGCCACTCCTCTGGTCCACAGCGCCCTCGTCACGGGCATCGCCCGCGCGCACGACGGCACGCTGTACGTCGGCTTCGCCACCGGCACCAGAAGGACCGGCATCTGGCGCCTCACCCCCGGCGAGGAACCCGAGCAGATCGCCGAGTTGCCGCCGAACGGGTACCCCAACGGCCTGGCGCTCGACGAGAACCGCGGGGTGCTGTACGCCACCGACTCGGTCCGCGGCACGGTCTGGCTCGTCCCGCAACAGGGCGGCCCGGCCATGGCCTGGGCGACGGGCACGGCCCTCGCTCCGCTCCCCGCGCCCGCCCCCGGCTTCGGCGTCAACGGCGTCAAGATCCACGACGACGCCGTATGGGTGTCCAACAGCGACCGCGGCACACTGCTGCGTATCCCGGTCCGCGCGGACGGCTCCGCCGGGCCCGTCGAGACGCGGGCCCGCGGGCTCGACGGCATCGACGACTTCGACTTCACCGGCCCCGGGACGACCGTGCTGGCCGCGCTGGACAGCGCCAACGCCCTTGCCGTTGTCCGTCCGGACGGCAGCTCCAGCGTCGTGCTTTCCGCGCGGGACGGACTGTCCAACCCGACGTCGGTGGCCGTGCGCGGGCGCACCGTGTATGTGCCGGGGGCGGCGTACTTCAGGCAGCGGGATCCGAACTTGCTCGTCGCCGCGGTGGCGCTCCGCTTGGAGGGCCGTGCGGGGTCACGTCTGCCGTGAAACGCCGTCAGCCGTCTGCGGCGGCGTCGTGGCTGGTCGCGCCCACGCGGCGGTAGCCGCATATCAGACACAGCCCTGCGCCCCTGTTGGCCGCGCCCCCTTCGGGGCGCGGCCGACGGAGCCCGTCAGGCCAGCTCGACCAGTAGGTCGCCGCCCTCCACCTGCTGGATGCGGTTGATGGCCAGGCGGGAGATTCGGCCTGCCTTGGGGGCGGTGATGGTGGCCTCCATCTTCATCGCCTCGATGGTGGCTACGGTGGCACCGGCCGCCACCTCGTCGCCCTCGGTCACGGCGAGGGTCACCACGCCGGCGAACGGGGCTGCCACATGGCCGGTGTTGGCGCGGTCGGCCTTCTCCGTCACCGGTACGTCCGAGGCCGCGGCGCGGTCGCGGACCTGGATGGGGCGCAGTTGACCGTTGAGCGTGGACATCACGGTGCGCATACCGCGTTCGTCGGCCTCGCCGATGGCCTGCAGTTCGATCAGCAGCCGGACGCCGGGCTCCAGATCGACGGCGTACTCCTTGGCCGGGCGCAGGCCGTAGAAGAAGGCCTTGCTGTCCAGGACGCTGGTGTCGCCGAAGGCCTGCCGGTGAGTGTCGAACTCCCGTGTCGGGGCGGGGAACAGCAGCCGGTTGAGGGTGGCCCGGCGGTCCTTGGCCAGCCCCTCCCGGTCCTCGGCGGAGAGTTCGGGCGCGGGCTTGGGCGCGGCCCGGCCCTGGAGTGCCTTGGTGCGGAACGGCTCGGGCCAGCCGCCGGGCGGGGTGCCCAGTTCGCCGCGGAGGAAGCCGATCACCGAGTCCGGGATGTCGAACCTGTCGGGTGTCTCCTCGAAGTTCTCCGGGGAGACGCCGGCGCCGACCAGGTGCAGGGCCAGGTCACCGACCACCTTCGAGGACGGGGTGACCTTGACCAGGCGGCCGAGGATGCGGTCGGCGGCCGCGTACATCGCCTCGATGTCCTCGAAGCGGTCGCCGAGGCCGAGCGCCACGGCCTGGGTGCGCAGGTTGGACAACTGGCCGCCGGGGATCTCGTGGTGGTAGACGCGGCCGGTCGGGGAGGCGAGGCCCGCCTCGAACGGGGCGTAGATCCTGCGGACCCCCTCCCAGTACGGCTCCAGATCGCCGACCGCCTGCAGATCGAGGCCGGTGGGGCGGTCGGAGTGGTCGGTGGCGGCGACGAGCGCCGACAGCGACGGCTGCGAGGTCGTACCGGCCATGGAGGCCACCGCGCCGTCCACCGCGTCGGCGCCCGCCTGGATCGCGGCGAGGTAGGTGGCGAGCTGCCCGCCCGCCGTGTCGTGCGTGTGCAGGTGCACGGGCAGGTCGAACTCGCGGCGCAGCGCGGAGACGAGCTTGGCGGCGGCCGGGGCGCGCAGCAGCCCGGCCATGTCCTTGACCGCGAGGACGTGCGCGCCCGCCTCGACGATCTGCTCGGCCAGCCGCAGGTAGTAGTCGAGGGTGTAGAGCCGCTCGCCCGGGTCGTTGAGGTCGGCGGTGTAGCAGAGGGCGACCTCGGCGATCGCGGTGCCGGTCTCGCGTACGGCCTCGATGGCGGGGCGCATCTGGCCGACGTCGTTGAGGGCGTCGAAGATGCGGAAGATGTCGATGCCGGTGGCGGCGGCCTCCTGGACGAAGGCGTCGGTCACCTCGGTCGGGTACGGGGTGTAGCCGACGGTGTTGCGGCCGCGCAGCAGCATCTGCAGGCAGATGTTGGGCACGGCCTCGCGCAGCGCGGCCAGCCGCTCCCAGGGGTCCTCGGCGAGGAAGCGCAGCGCCACGTCGTACGTCGCGCCGCCCCAGCACTCCAGGGACAGCAGCTCGGGCAGGGTGCGGGCGACGACCGGGGCGACGGCGAGGAGGTCCTTGGTGCGCACGCGGGTGGCGAGCAGGGACTGGTGGGCGTCGCGGAAGGTGGTGTCGGTGACGCCGATCGTCGGCGACTCGCGCAGCCGGCGGGCGAAGCCCTCGGGGCCGAGGTCGACCAGCAACTGGCGGGAACCGGCGGGAGGTTCGCCGGTCGGCAGCGGTGGCAGCTTGGTTACCGGGTCGAGCAGGTCGGGGCGTTCGCCGTGCGGCTTGTTGACCGTCACGTCGGCGAGGAAGGTGAGCAGCTTGGTGCCGCGGTCGGCGGAGGAGCGGGCGGTGAGCAGGTGCGGGCGCTGCTCGATGAAGGAGGTGGTGACGCGGCCCGCCTGGAAGTCGGGGTCGTCCAGGACGGCCTGAAGGAACGGGATGTTGGTGGCCACGCCGCGGATGCGGAACTCGGCCACGGCACGCCGGGCCCGGCCGACGGCGGCCCTGAAGTCCCGGCCCCGGCAGGTGAGTTTGACCAGCATCGAGTCGAAGTGCGCGCTGATCTCCGTACCGGCGTGGGTGGTGCCGCCGTCCAGGCGGATGCCGGAGCCTCCCGGGGAGCGGTAGGCGCTGATCCGGCCGGTGTCCGGGCGGAAGCCGTTGGCGGGGTCCTCGGTGGTGATACGGCACTGGAGGGCGGCGCCGCGCAGGGTGATGGTGTCCTGGGCGAGGCCGAGGCCGGCGAGGGTCTCGCCGGAGGCGATCCGCAGCTGGGCCTGGACCAGGTCGACGTCCGTGACTTCCTCGGTCACGGTGTGCTCGACCTGGATGCGCGGGTTCATCTCGATGAAGACGTGGTTGCCGTCGCGGTCCAGGAGGAACTCGACGGTGCCCGCGTTGCGGTAGCCGATCTCACGGGCGAAGCGGACGGCGTCGTCGCAGATCCGCTCCCGCACCTCGGGGTCGAGGTTGGGGGCGGGGGCCAGCTCGATGACCTTCTGGTGGCGGCGCTGGAGCGAGCAGTCGCGTTCATAGAGGTGGATGACGTTGCCCTCGCCGTCGGCGAGGATCTGCACCTCGATGTGGCGCGGGTCGACGACGGCCTTCTCCAGGAAGACGGTCGGGTCGCCGAACGCGGAGGCGGCCTCGCGGGAGGCGGCCTCGATGGACTCGCGCAGCTGGGCGGGTTCCGCCACGCGGCGCATGCCGCGCCCGCCGCCGCCCGCGACGGCCTTGACGAAGACGGGGAAGCCGATCTCCTCGGCGGCGCGCACCAGTTCGTCCACATCCGTGGAGGGCTGGGAGGAGCCGAGCACGGGGACGCCGGCGGCGCGGGCGGCGGCGACCGCGCGGGCCTTGTTGCCGGTCAGCTCCAGGGTGGCGGCGCTCGGGCCGACGAAGGTGATGCCCGCCTCCTCGCAGGCGCGGGCCAGTTCGGGGTTCTCGGACAGGAAGCCGTAGCCCGGGTAGACGGCGTCGGCACCGGCCCGGCGGGCGGCGCCCACGATCTCCTCGACGGAGAGATAGGCCCGCACCGGGTGCCCCGGCTCCCCGATCTCGTACGCCTCGTCGGCCTTCAGCCGGTGCAGTGAGTTGCGGTCCTCGTGCGGGAAGACGGCGACGGTGCGCGCGCCGAGTTCGTAGCCCGCCCGGAACGCGCGGATCGCGATCTCTCCACGGTTGGCGACCAGCACCTTGCGGAACATTCTGGATTCCCTTCAGCTGCCTGCCGGCGACGAACACCATGGTGTCAGCCACGCCCTGCCGTACCTCGCGGCAACCTTAGGGGGTGCCCGCGCGTGTCGACGTGCGAAAACCATCACATTGACGAGGTGGGGGGCGCCACACGCGCGCGGTGGAATTCAGCGTTCCAGGGAGGTCATCGCCGCGTCCTGGGAACGCTCGGCGGCCGCCTGAGCGGGCACGGACGGGGGCGGCGCGGGCGCGGGCACGACCGGCGGCTCCCCGGAGGCGGGCGCGGGGATCGCGGGCACCTCCTGGGACGCGGGCGCGGGGCTCGCCGACGGCTCTTGCGACGCGGGCACGGGCTCCACCGGCGGCTCGGCGGACGCGAACCCTCGCTCCCGGATGCGCAGCAGGGACCGCAGGCGCGCCTGGAGTCCAGGGCGGTGGCCGTGCAGGAGGCCGAGGAGGATCGCCGAGCCCACGGCGATCAGATGCTCGCGGCCGGCCAGGTTGGGGACGGCGATGGACTCCCACACCATCGAGCCGCCGGTCATCGAGAACACCACGGGCGCGCGTTTGACCACGGCGAGATAGGTGAACAGGCCGACCACGGCCGCGGAGGGGCCGGTGTCCAGCACCTGCCCGTACGCGTGCGGCAGTCCGAAGCCCCACCACCCGGGGCCCAGCGCGATCATCACGCGGGCGGTGAGCGTGCCGGCCACGGTGGTGGCGTAGGCGATCGCCAGGGTACGGGCGCGGCCCAGGACCACCTCGGCGAGCGCGAAGGCGAGGAACAGCTGGGTGATGCCCGCCCACACGGGCAGGTCCAGCGCGGGGACGTACAGCGACACGGGCGTGCGCAGCAGGGAGAGCCACAGCGGCAGATCGGCCCTGACGCCGCCGAGCCACTCCACCCACTGGGCGCCCAGTGGGTGCTGGGCGATGTCATGGAAGAAGACGACGCCGAACGCGGCGACGAACCCCAGCAGCAGCCCGGACAGTCCGCGGTGCATGAGGCGTCGCACCGGGTCGACGACGATGGAGTGCCACTCGCCCCGCAGGGTGCGCCCGGTGAACCGGACGAGCCGTGCGAGTAACGGCCGGCACCATGGGATGCGCCCTTCAGTCGTCATGAGACACGGCAGCCCATCGCCTTCGGCTCCGCCGACACGTCCATCGCCCCCTTTTACCCCGCTCCCGGCATGCCGGTGGCGGGGCGTTTTTTGGTCATCCGCCCGTTTGAAACGTCATCGTATAGATGTACGGATCTTGCCCCGTCACCGCACCCCTGCGTACGGAGCGCGACGGCCCCGCCTCAGCCGCCCTTCCCGCCTGCGGTCATGCGTCCGGTCCCTCCCCCGGTGTGGGCCTCTGTGGTGGTGAGGCCCGATCGCTGACAGTTCAGCGAGCCGGGAGGCGGGCGTCAAGATCCATTGCGGAAGCACACGGGTGTGGGAAGACCCACAGGTGTGCGGCGACGGAATCCGGGCCCGGGAGGCAACCTCGGCCCCCGCGGATCCGTCCTCCCATACAGGCTCCTGTACAGCCCTGTTGGGGAACTCCCTCTCCGCCAACCGGAGCAGCGCGCCTTGACTTCGAGAGCGCTCCAACTCGTAGCGTCGCAGACGTCCGGCCCCGTGCCGTACCCACGACGATCGAGTGTGCAGGAAAGGCTGGCACATCACATGCAGAAGCGCAGTCTGCGGAACCTCCAGGTATCGGCCATCGGCCTCGGATGCATGGGCATGTCCGCCTTCTACGGCTCCGCCGACCAGGAGGAGGGCATCGCGACCATCCGGCGGGCCCTGGAACTCGGCATCAACTTCCTCGACACGGCCCAGGTGTACGGCCCGCTGACCAATGAGTCGCTGGTCGGCGAGGCGATCCGGGGACACCGCGACGAGTACGTGATCGCCACCAAGTTCAACTACCGGATGGACGAGGCCGTACCGGGCGACATGACCACGATCGGCCGGCAGGACGGCTCCGCCGAGCATGTACGCAGCTCCATCGACGGCTCGCTGCAGCGGCTGGGCACCGACCACATCGATCTGTACTACCAGCACCGGGTCGACCCCAACGTGCCCATCGAGGAGACGGTCGGCGCGCTGGCCGAACTGGTCGGGCAGGGCAAGGTGCGGCACATCGGGCTGAGCGAGGCGAGCGCGGAGACCATCCGGCGGGCGCACGCCGTGCACCCGATCACCGCCGTGCAGAGCGAGTACTCGCTGTGGACGCGGGACGTGGAGGCCGAGGTGCTGCCCGCCTGCCGGGAGCTGGGCATCGGCTTCGTGCCGTACTCTCCGCTCGGCCGTGGCTTCCTCGCGGGCCGCTTCACCTCCCCGGAGGAGCTGGACGAGAACGACTTCCGCCGCAACAACCCGCGCTTCACGGACGCCAATCTGGAGGCGAACCTGCGGCTCGCGGCGAAGGTCAAGGAGATCGCCGCCGAGAAGGAGGTGACGCCGGCTCAGCTGGCCATCGCCTGGGTGCTGGCCCAGGGCGAGGACCTGGTGCCGATCCCTGGCACGAAGCGGCGGACCTACCTGGAGCAGAACGCCGGTGCCGTCGATGTCGAGCTGACCAAGGACGACCTGGCGCGTATCGACGCGGAGTTGCCTGCGGTGGCGGGCGATCGGTATGACGAGTCGGGGATGCGAGCCGTCAATCGCTGAGCGCCGAAGGGGGTGCCGGGAACTGTCGTCGGGCGTCTGCGGGTTCGTTGTGGTTGCTCACGCCCACGCGGCGGCAGCCGCATATCAGACACAGCCCCGCGCCCCTAGGCTGTTGTACGCGCCGCAGTCGCCAAGTCCAGGTCCGTCGTCTCCGGCGCCAGGAAGTGGGAGACCAAACCGCCCAGGGCCAGGACCGCGGCGCCCGCCAGCAGGACGAAGCGGGCACCGAAGTGGTTCAGGCCCATCGGGAGCAGGAAGGTGCCTATGGCGGCACCGACCCGGCTCATCGCGGTTGCGAAGCCCACGCCCGTGGCGCGCAGCGAGGTCGGGAACACCTCCAGCGGGTAGACGGCTGTGAGCGCGCTGGAGGCGGCGTTGAGGAAGATGAAGAACAGGAAGCCGCCGACGATGACCGGCGTGGACTTCGGCCACATCGCGACCACGGCGAGCGCGGCCGCGGTGATCCAGAACGGCGGGATCAGCAGCTTGCGCCGGCCGATGCGGTCGACGACCAGGCAGCCGGCGGTGACCCCGGCAACGGCGGTGAAGGAGTAGACGAGCAGCGCGGCGACCGCGTTGTCGCCCATGTTCAGGGCGTCGAAGACCTGGGTCCAGAAGGTGCCGATGGCGAAGTACGGCAGCACCAGCGCGGCCCAGAACACACTCGCGAAGACCGTGCTGCGCAGGTGCCGGCGGCTGAACAGCGCGCGCAGGCCCTGCCGTTGGGGTTCGGCCGTCTCCGCCAGCTCGGCACTGACGTCGATGTCGATGCCGTAGCGCGCGATGAGCTGTTCGGCCTCCTCGCGTCGGCCCTTGCTGAGCAGCCAGCGCGCCGACTCCGGGACCCCGCCGCGCAGCGCCACGCAGACCAGGGCGATGACCGCGCTGCTGGCCAGTGTGTAACGCCAGCCGCCGTGGACGTCCGCGAAGACGGCACCGACGACGGTCGCGAGCGCGTAGCCGACGTACCAGCTGATCTCCAGGCTGGCGAGCAGCCGGCCGCGGCCCTTGCGGGGCGCGTACTCGGACAGCAGCGGGGCGCCGATGGCGTACTCGCCGCCGATGGCGATGCCCATCGCCAGCCGGATGAGGAAGAGCTGGAGTCCGTCGGTGACGAGGAACTGGAGCACCGAGCCGACCAGGAAGATCAGCATGTCCGCGAGGAACACCGGGCGTCTGCCGTAGCGGTCGGCGAGCCGGCCGAAGAGCGGTCCGCCGACGAAGATGCCGATCAGCGGGGAGGCGCCGACCAGGCCCTGCATCACCGTGGACAAGTGCAGATCGGTGGTCAGGGCGCCCATGGCCATGCCGATGCCGCCGATGATGTAGCCGTCGATGCCCTCGCCGATCTGTGTGGCGAGCTTCAGCTTGGTGTGCAGGCGGCGGCGTTCGCGGAGCAGGTCCGGCGAGACCGGCATGCCGGGCGTGTCGAACTGGTGTTCAGTCGTAGGCGTCGTTGCCATGGGCGGTCCTTGTCTGGGGACGGACGGTTCCAGAGCCGTGGGGGGCGGGTCCGGCAGAGATGGGTGAAGAACGGGGGGTGGGTCAGGGGGTGGGCCAGTCCAGGGCGATGTACTGCGTCTCCAGGAACGCCTCGATGCCCTCGCGGCCGCCTTCCCGGCCGAGTCCGGACTGCTTGACGCCGCCGAAGGGTGCGGCCGGGTCGGACAGCAGGCCCCGGTTGACGCCGACCATGCCCGCCTCCAGGCGCTCGGCGAGCCGCAGGGCGCGGCCGACGTCGCGCGAGTAGACGTAGGCGGCGAGGCCGTGGACGGTGGCGTTGGCGCGGGCCGCCATCTCGTCCTCGTCGGTGAAGGTGGTCAGCGGGGCGACGGGGCCGAAGACCTCCTCGTGGAGGATGCGGGCGTCGTCGGGGACGTCGGTGAGGACGGTCGCGGGGTGATAGAAGCCGGGGCCGCGCGGGGCGGTGCCCTGCGCGGCGATGCGTGCGCCTCGGTCGAGCGCGTCCTCGACGAGGGAGCGGATCTTGTCGACGGCGGCGCGGTTGATCATCGGGCCGAGGGTGACGCCCTCCTGGGCGCCGGGCCCGGTGCGTACGGCGGCCATGGCGGCGCCGAACTTCGCGGTGAACTCGGCGGCGACGGCCTCGTGGACGTAGAACCGGTTGGCGGCGATGCAGACCTCGCCGCCGCCGCGCATCTTGGCGTCCATCGCCCCGCTCACGGCCGCGTCGACATCGGCGTCCGCACAGACGACAAAGGGAGCGTTGCCGCCGAGTTCCATGGTCACGTTGACGACGTTGGCGGCGGCCTGGCCCAGCAGGACCTTGCCGGTGGCGGTGGAGCCGGTGAAGGAGAACTTGCGGACCCGTTCGTCACCGAGCCAGGCGGAGACGACCTCGGGGGCGCGGTCCGTGGGCAGCACGTTCAGCAGGCCGTCGGGCAGACCGGCCGCGGCCAGCAGGGCGGCGACCGCGAGCGCGGTGAGCGGGGTCTCGGGGGCCGGCTTCAGCAGCACCGGGCAGCCGGCCGCGAGGGCCGGGGCGATCTTGCGGGTGGCCATGGCGGCCGGGAAGTTCCACGGGGTGACGAACGCGGTGACGCCGACCGGGTGCCTGCGTACGACGTGCCGGAAGCCGCCGCCGGGCGCGTCGCCGAACGAGGAGCCGATACGGACGGCCTCCTCGGCGAACCAGCGGAAGAACTCGGCCGCGTAGCCCACCTCGGCGAGCGCGTCCCGGCGGGCCTTGCCGTTCTCCCGGACGATCAGGCCGGCGAGCGTGTCGCGGTGCTCGATCATCAGCCGGAAGGTGTCGTGCAGGATCTCCGAGCGGCGCCGGGGCGAGGTGGCCCGCCAGCCGGCCGCTGCCTCCTCGGCGGCGGCGAGGGCCGCACGGGCGTCCTCCGCGCCGGCGTCGGACACCCAGCGCACCGGCTCGCCGGTGGCCGGGTCGTAGACCGGGTAGGTCCGGCCGTCGGCGGCCGGGAGCCAGCGGCCGCCGAGGAACACATCACCGTCGGCGAGCGGAGCCTTGGCGAGGGTGTCGATGCCGGCGAGGTTCATGGGCTGCTCTTTTCCTCCGTCCCGGACGGGGTTCCGTCCGATGCGCGGTGAATTTACGAGCGCGTCATACGGCCGACAAGGCCACTCAGCCGGATCGCAACCGGGGTTGCTGTGAGGGCAACTCGCTGATCACAGAGGGGTCTTCCGGGGCAGCGGCGCGGGGCGGGGCTCCCAGCCGAGCAGCGTGGACACCCGGGCCGCGGCGCGAGCCGTCGTACGCCCGGCCTCGTCGAGCCGGTCGCCGAGGCGGGCCTTGGGCGCGGAGATGTTCAGCGCCGCGACGACCCGGCCGCGGAAGTCCCGTACCGGTGCGGACACGCCGACCAGGTCCGCCTCGAACTCCTCGCTGACCCGGGCGTACCCGCGTCGCCTGGCCTCCTGGATCAGCGACCACAGCTCGGGCACCGGCATCTCGCCCGTCGTGCCGAAGCGGACGTACAGCTCGTCCGGGGTGGCGTCGGCGAGCAGGACCCGGCCGGCGGACAGCCGCCATGCGGGCACCCCGCGGCCCTCCCAGCCGTGCACGCGGAAGGAGTGCCCGGAGACCGACAGCAGGGTGAGCACCTCGCGGTCGTGCAGGACGCAGAGGTGGCTCGTCTCCTCCAGGTCCGCCGAGAGCGCGTGCATGACCGGCTCCGCGACGCGCACGAGCCGGCTCTCGGAGGTGCGGGCGACCAGCGAGAACAGCCGCCAGCCCAGGCGGTACTCCAGGGTGTCCGGGTCGCGTTCGACGATCCCCTCGGCGGCCAGGGCCTTCAGGGCGCGGGAGATCTGGGTCTTCTCGCGGCCGACGAGCTGGGCCAGCCGGACCACACCGAGGCCTCCGGCGCGCTGCGCCTCGTCGGAGGCGAGGGCTTCCAGCAGATCGATGTCCCGGCGCAGACCGTGCCCGCGCGCGGCGGAGGGAGTGTCCGTCACGGCGCCATCCTAGGCACGCCGATCCCTCGGAGAACCCCCAGGTCAGAGCTTGAGTTGTCCGGAGAGCAACCGGCATTTCGATTCCCTGGACCGCCTTGCCGACGGCAGGTGACGGACCTAGATTCGCCGCATCGGGCCGTAGGAACTGCCCCGAATGCGGGGTTCACGCATGATGTGCGGTTCCGGCCCGCTCGCGTCCTGGTTCGCCCGTCGAACCCCGTCACCGAAGGTCCTGGAGTTCCGATGCCTTCCCCGGAGTCATGTGCCGCGCCGGATTCATCCGCCGATTCCTTTGCCGCGACCGCGCTGATCGGCGAGTCCTTCGTCGGTGACGGCGTGAACGCCGCGCACACCAACGTCGTGATCGGCCGCAAGGGCGGCCCGGTCGAGACGGCCTGGGCGACCGCGCTGGCCACGCCGAGCGCCGGGCATGTGCCGTTCCTGACGGTCGTACGGCCGTCGGTGCCGGTCAAGCCGGCGACCCTGTTCGTCACCAAGGCCGCCGCCCGGGGCGACCTGCACGAGCGGGCCACCTGGGGCAGCGCTCAGGCGGGTCTGGCGCAGGGTGTCCTCGACGCGGTCGCGGAGGGCCTTCTCCCGGCCGGGGAGGCCGACGAGCTGCTGATCATCGCGGCCGTCTGGGTCAATCCCGGCGTCGACGACCTCGACGCCTCCTTCCGCAACCAGCGCGCGGCGGCCTACGGCGCCGTCCGGGCCGCGGTGACGGGCTCGCCCTCTGTGGCCGACGTGCTGGACGCGGCCGAGGAGGGCCCGGCGAACCCGTTCTACACACCGTCCGCGGAGGTGCTCGCCCGGTGAAGATCACGGACATCTCGCTCGACCGGTTGCGCCTGGAGCTGGACCCGCCGTTCCGGGCGGCCTGGGACCCGGTGCCGCGCGGCCACTTCGACGCCACGATCGTGCGGGTGCACACCGACGAGGGGATCACCGGCATCGGCTCCGGCGACCTCATGGACGGCTTCGGCACCTACAAGCACCTGTTCGTCGGCGAGGATCCCCTCGACATCACCCGGCATGTGAAGGCCATCGAGACGGCCAGTTTCCATGGCGCCCCGTACTGGCCACTGGAGGCCGCGCTGTGGGACATCATCGGCAAGGTGCACGGCCGGCCGGTGTCCGAACTGTTCGGCAACGCGGCGAAGAAGCTGCCCGCGTACGCGTCCTCCGGCGAGCTGAAGTCCCCCGAGGAGCGGGTCGCGACCGCGCTGAAGGTGCGTGAGGCCGGGTTCCGGGCGATGAAGATCCGCATCGACCGAAACCGTGTCGACGAGGGTGTCGCGGCGGTCCGGGCCGTGCGCGAGGAACTCGGCGATGACTTCGACATCATGGTCGACCTCAACCAGGCCTGGCGGATGGCGGGCGACACCGCTGACGCCTCCGACCTCGCCAAGACCCGCAAGATCATCGCCCGGCTCGCCGAGCTGGACGTGTTCTGGGTCGAGGAGCCGCTGCCGTACGCGGACCTGGACGGGTTCAAGCGGCTGCGCGCCGAGAACCCGGGCGTGCGCATCGCGGCCGGCGAGATGCATCACTCGGTGCCCGAACTGCTGCGCTACCTGGAGGAGGACGCCCTCGACGTCTACCAGATGGACGTCGTCCTCGCGATCGGTATGCACCGCGCCCGCACCCTCGCCGAGCTGGCCCAACTGAAACACCGTCAGTTCACACCGCACAGCTGGACGAACGGCATCGGGGTGCTCGCCAACCTGCATGTGTCGGCGGGCGTCGGCGGCGGCCCGTACTTCGAGTTTCCCTACGACCCGCCCGGCTGGACCCCCGAGCGCCGCGACTTCATGCTCGCCGAGCCGGTGCGCGTGGACGCCGACGGCTGTCTCGAAGTCCCGGACAGGCCGGGGCTGGGCGTGGAGCTGGACGAGGACGCGATCGACCGCTGGAGGGTGAAGTGACGTACGCGATCGAGGAGTTGCTGACCCGCTCGTACGACGAGTGGCGGGCGGCGGCCGGAAAACTCGTCTTCGAGACCCGCCCGTTCATCGACGGCGTGTTCACGGACGCCGTCTCCGGCGAGGTGTTTCCGAGTACCTCCCCGCGCGACGGCGGGGTGCTGGCCGAGGTGCAGGCGGCCTCGGCCGAGGACGTCGACCGGGCCGTACGGTCCGCCCGTACCGCCTTCGAGGACGGCCGCTGGCGGGACCTCGCGCCCAAGGAGCGCAAGCGCATCCTGCTGCGCTGGGCGGAGCTGATCCTGGCGAACGCCGAGGAGCTGGCGCTGCTCGACACGCTGGAGATGGGCAAGCCGATCACCGAGTCGCTGCGTGTGGACGTGGCCAAGACGGCCGAGACGATCGCCTGGTACGCGGAGACGATCGACAAGACGTACGACGAGGTCGCCCCGACCCCCGGTGACGCGCTCGCACTGGTCACCCGGGAGCCGCTCGGTGTCATCG
Organism: Streptomyces roseochromogenus subsp. oscitans DS 12.976; assembly: GCF_000497445.1. Taxonomy (NCBI): domain Bacteria; kingdom Bacillati; phylum Actinomycetota; class Actinomycetes; order Kitasatosporales; family Streptomycetaceae; genus Streptomyces; species Streptomyces roseochromogenus. Next base: position 778,977 of record NZ_CM002285.1, read on the forward strand.
GCGCCGTCGTCCCGTGGAACTACGCGCTGCTGATCGCCAGTTGGAAGCTGGGCCCGGCTCTCGCCACCGGCAACAGCGTGGTGCTGAAACCGGCCGAGCAGACCTCGCTCGGCGCGCTGCGGCTGGCCGCGCTCGCCACCGAGGCGGGACTGCCGGACGGTGTGTTCAACGTGGTCCCCGGGCGGGGCGAGGTGGCCGGGCAGGCGCTGGGCCGGCACCCGGACGTCGACAAGATCGCCTTCACCGGCTCGGCGGAGGTGGCCCGGCTCTTCCAGGTGTACGCGGGCGAGTCCAACGGCAAGCAGGTCGCCGTCGAGGCGGGCGGCAAGTCACCCCAACTCGTCCTGGCGGACGCCGACATCGAGGCCGCCGCCTCCGCCGTGGCCTGGGGCATCTTCTACAACGCGGGGCAGACGTGCAACGCGGGCTCGCGAGTCGTCGTGCACGCGTCGGTCAAGGACGAACTCCTCGCCGCCGTACGCCGGATCACCGCCTGCACCTTCCGCGTTGGCGACCCGCTCGACCCGGCCACGGTGCTGGGCCCGATCGTGGATGAGGCTCAACTCGCCAAGGTCCTCGGCTATATCGAGCGCGGCACACAGGACGGCGCTACCGTGCTGCTCGGCGGGAACCGGGTGCTCGCCGAGACCGGCGGCAGCTATGTGGAGCCCACCGTGCTCGACGAGGTGGCGAACACCTCGGTGGTCGGGCAGGAGGAGATCTTCGGACCGGTGCTCGCGGTGGTGTCGTACGACGATGACTCCGCCGACAACGCGGAAGGCGTACGGCTCGCGAACCAGAGCGACTTCGGGCTCGTCGCCTCCGTGTGGACCCGGGACGTGACCGTCGCCCACCGCACCGCGCGGCGGCTGCGGGCCGGCACCGTGTGGATCAACACCTTCGACGCCAGCGACGTCATCACCCCGTTCGGCGGCTTCAAGGCGACCGGCGCGGGGCGCGACAGGTCCCTGCACGCGCTGGACGCGTACACGGCGCTCAAGACGACATGGATCAACCTCGCCTGAACCTTCATCAGGCGAACACTCCCCCTCTTTCTCTTCTCTCATCTCAGCGAGGACAACTGATGAGGATCGGTTTCATCGGCCTGGGCAACATGGGACGCCACATGGCCCGGCACCTGATCCACGCGGGACATCTGGTCACCGTGCACGACACCCGGCCCGAGGCCGCCGCCGAGCATCTGGCGCTCGGCGCGCGCTGGGCCGACACCCCCGCCGACTGCGCCCGGGACGCCGAGTTCCTGATCACCATGCTGCCCAACCCGCGCATCGTGGAGGAGGTGCTGCTGCGCGGCGGGGCCGCAGAGGCGCTGCCCGAGGGCGCGCTGTGGATCGACATGTCGACGTCCACTCCGGCCGCCGCCGAGCGGGTCGCGGCCGAGGTGCTGGACGCGCGCGGGGTGCGCCGGCTGGACGCGCCGGTCAGCGGGATGGCGCGGGGTGCCGAGGCGGGCACGCTGCAGATCTTCGCGGGCGGCGCGGACGACGACTTCCGGATCGCGCTGCCGGTCTTCGAGACGCTCGGCGACTCCGACCGGGTACTGCACGTCGGCCCGCTCGGCGCCGGTTACACGGTCAAGCTCATGATCAACCTGTTGTGGTTCAGCCATCTGGTCGCCACCAGCGAGGTGCTGGCGATGGGCGTCAAGGCGGGCGTCGATCTGGGCGTGCTGCGGGGCGCCCTGCTCGCGTCGCCCGCCGCGTCACACTTCCTGGAGAACGACATCATGTGCGTACTCGCCGACGGCGACTACGACGACTCCTTCGCGATGGCGCTGGCCTGCAAGGACCTGGGCCTCGCCGTCGACCTCGGCCGCGATCTCAACGTCTCCGCGGAGCTGTCGGCGCTGGTCGAGCAGATCTACCGCCGCGCCAAGGCACGGCACGGCGACCTCGCCGGCGAGATGAGCCCGGTACGGCTCTACGAGGAGCTGGCCGGGCGGGAGTTCAGGCTGCCGTCGCCGGCCGCCGCGTTCGAAGCCACCGCTCTCACGGTCTGACGCGACCGAGTCTTCCCAGGAGCCGCACGCCATGACTTCCGTCAGGAGCCGCACCCCATGACCGACAGCTTCACCCCTTTGAGTCTCGACACCGTCTGCCGGGTCGAGTTCGGCCCCGGCCGGATCGGGCTGCTGCCCGAACTGATCGCGGACACCGGTCACCACCGCGCGTTCGTCGTCACAGACCGGGGACTGCGCGCGGCCGGTGTCGCCGGGCGCCTCCTGAAGATCCTGGACGTGGCGGGAGTGGAGTACGCCGTGTACGACGAGGTGGCGCCCAATCCGTCCACCGGGAACGTCGACGCGGGTGCCGCCCGGGCCCGCGCCTTCGGTCCGGCGGTGGTCGTGGCGCTCGGCGGCGGCTCGGTGCTGGACGCCGCGAAGGGCATCTCCCTGCTGGTGGGCAATCCGGACGCGGTCGCCGCCGACGCCGACCACCTCTGGGAGGCGGCCGACGGACTGCCGTTGATCGCCGTACCGACGACCTCCGGGACCGGCGCGGAGACCAACGGCTTCGGCGTCATCGAGGACGCGGCCGCCTGCCGCAAGGTGTACATCGGGCACCCGTCCGTCAAGCCCCGCATCGCCCTGCTCGACCCGGAGCTGACGCTCGGCCTGCCACCGGCGGCGACGGCCGCGACCGGCATCGACGCTCTCGTCCACGGCATCGAGTCGCTGGCCTCGCGCGGTGCCAACGCGTTCTCCCTGGCGTACGCCACCCAGGCCGTGGCGATGACCGGCCATGCCCTGCCGCTCGCCCACCGGGACGGTTCGGACCTCGACGCCCGCGCCGAGCTGATGATGGGCGCGCATCTCGCGGGCCAGGCCCTGACCCTGTCCGGGCTCGGCCTGGTTCATGGCATCGGCCATGCGCTCACCGCCCACACCGGCACCCCGCACGGCGTCGCCCTGGCCGCCGTCCTGGAGGAGGTCATGGAGTTCAGCGCGCCGGCGGCGCGGGAGGCGTACGAGCGGGCGGCGCGGGCCCTGCGGGTGCCGCCGCCCGCCGACGGCGACGTGGGCGCGGGCGGCCGTCACGGCGGTACGGGA
>NZ_CM002285.1:782769-804675 GCF_000497445.1 Streptomyces roseochromogenus subsp. oscitans DS 12.976
GTCCGGCGCCCTGGACATCAAGCGCCCCCTGCACACATTGGGCGCCGACCGCGCCCTGCTGCAGGCCATCGCGGCGGGCGCGGTCGCGGACGCGGTGACCAAGAACGCGCCGCGGCTGCCGCAGGAGCGGGAGGTGCTGGAGATCCTCACCCAGGTGTACTGAATTCAGGTGTGCTCAACTCAGGAGTACTCAACTCAGGTGCACTGAACCCAAGTGTGCTGAACCGGGACACAACGGCGGCGGTGTCCTCACATGGGACAGCGCCGCCCTCGCGGTCGCGATGACCAGGCCCCAGCGGCGCGCTGACGTGCGTCGCGCCCGGCCCGGGAGCACGCTGTAGGAATGGGACCCCGGCTCTGGGCGGTTTCGCGGCAGCCGTGGCAGCCGACGCGCGCTCTGCTGTTGCTCCCGGTCGCGCTCATCGTGGTGATCACGGTGGTCGACATGCAGACCCCGTACAACGTCCACCTGGGTCCCGCCCTGGTGATCGCGCCGGCGCTCACGCCCTCCATCGCCGGTCCTCGGACCACGGCGGCCATCGGGGCGCTCGCCCTGGCCGCCCAGATCCTCATCGGGATCACCCACGGCGGGATCGGCACCACGAACCATGTCGTGCAGATCATCACCCTCGCGGTGCTGTCGGTGCTGGTGGTCGTCTACAGCGCCCTGCGTGAGCGCCGGCAGGACCAGCTGGCCCAGGTCCGCACGGTCGCCGAGGCCGCGCAGCACGTGCTGATGTGGCCGCTGCCCGAGCAGATCGGCCCGCTGCGGATCGCCTCGCTGTACCTGGCCGCCGAGGACGAGGCGCAGATCGGCGGCGACCTGTACGCGGCGACCCGGACCGACGGAGCGGTGCGCGTCCTGATCGGCGACGTGCGCGGCAAGGGCCTGTCCGCCATCGGGGAGGCCGCGCTGCTGCTCGGCGCGTTCCGGGAGAGCGCGCACCGGCACATCCCGCTCGCGGAGCTGGCCGCCCTGCTGGAGCAGAGCGTCACCCGATACGCGGCGGACCTGGAGCCGCCGGAGGAGGCGGGCGAGCGGTTCGCCACCGCGCTGCTGGTGGAGATCCCGGACCGGGATCCGGTCACCCGGATGACCAGCTGCGGCCATCCGCCGCCGTTGCTGCTGAGCCCCGGCCACGCCGTCACGGTGCCGAGCCTGCACCCGTCGCCACCGCTCGGGGTGCACGCCCCGAGCGAGCACACGCTGGACGTGTTCTCCTTCGAGCCCGGTGACACCCTGCTTCTCTACACCGACGGCGTGGTGGAGGCCAGGGACGCCCGCGGCCGGTTCTACCCGCTCGCCGAGCGGGCGATGCACTGGACCGACGACAGCCCCGAGGCGCTGATGCACCATGTGCGGCGCGATCTGCTCACCCATGCCGGGGGCCGGCTGGGCGACGACGCCGCGCTCATCGCCCTGCACCGCACGGCAGCGGAACGCCGGCGGCACCACCACGGCCGGGCCGCCGACACGGACATCCTCCGGCACGGGTGAGAACAGCCTCCCGGCCCTCACGGCAGGCGTGAGCCCCGCCCCGGGTGGGGCGGGGCGGGACGCACGCCCCCGGTCAGCGGACCGATTTGAGGTCGGTGATCTTCAGAGTCTTCAGGCTGGACTGGACGTCGATGGCGCTGACCTCGGCGTGCGGTCCGTCGCCCCAGGTGAGCGTGACGCGGCTGGTGGCGTGGCCGGAGCCCGAGCCGGTGTAAGTCACCTTCCACTTCACCGGCACGTTCTGCGCGAAGAGGATGCCGTCGGCGTGCTCCTTCTTCTCGAAGGCGGCGACTTTCTTCTGGGCGTCGGCGGAGAGGTAGAAGGCCCGCAGCGCTTTGGCGGCGTCACCGGCGGACTTGTCGTCGGTGGCCCAGACGGCGTCGATGTAGGCGCCGTAGAAATCGGCCACGTGCTGGGTGGCATTGCGCGGGTCGCCCTGCGCGGAGGTCACGTCGGCGGCACGGGTGGTGTGGTTCGCGGTGGTCCCCGCGAGGGCGGGCGTCACGGCGGCCAGGGTGAGTCCGCCGGCCAGGGCCACGGCGGTGAACAGGGTCTTACGACTACGAACGGACATATGTCCCATTCCCCCGGTTTCGTTACGACCAGGCCGATCCCGGCCGTCGACGGACTTTAAGACCGCATTTCCCTCGCGCCGGTTCCGCTTCTCTCCGCTCTTTTTCCACGCCATTCGCGGAACATGAGGCAGCCGGAAGGTTGGGCCGAATTCCGGACGATTTTCGACGCTCTTTCGGTCATTCCGCCGCGGGCGGCCGTCATTCCGCCTCGCAGGCCGTGTCATTCCGCCTCGGGCGCCCGGCTTGCGGGCGGGTCCTCGACGAACCGGGCGAGCTGGTCGAGGGCCATCCAGGAGCCCCTTTCGTTGTCCTCGCGGGGAACGGCGTCGGGGACGCCCTCGTGCAGCATCTCCACGTCCGTGCCGCCGTCGGCCGCGGTGAGCGTGGTCGTCAGGGTCATGGTGCCGCGCATCGCATCGTCGCCGGTCTCGAACGCGAACACCTCCACGACCAGGGCGTCGGGCACGAGCCGGGCGAAACGGCCGTGGTAGGTGTCCGTGTGCCCGCCCGACTTGCCGGTGGCGGACGCGTCGTCGTAGGTCAGCGAGACCCGGAAGGTGCCGCCCTCCCGGGCGTCGAAGGTGTGGACGCGGGCGCTCATGCCAGCCGGGACGCGCCAGGCCGCGATCGCGTCCGGGTCGGTCAGGGCACGGTAGACGGCGTGCGGGGGCGCCTGCACGCGCCGGGAGACTCGGGTGGCGTACACGGGCTCACGCTATCGCCCGGGGGCGCCGGTCCCGCCGTACGAAAGGAGCGGGGCCAGGGTCCGGGAGGTGGGTGCGGACCCCGGCCCCGGGTCTGTGCGGGCCTGCCGGTCGTCTGTCAGGGCTTGCGGGCGACCGCGCCGTACATCGCGATGTCCTCGTCGCGGATGCCCTGTTCGCCGGTGCCGTCGGGGTGCCACTTGTGCACCTGGACGATGCCGGGCTCGACCAGCTGGAGGCCCTCGAAGAACTCGTGGGCCTCATCGATGGTGCGCAGCCGCATCGGCATGTTGCGGGCCGCGTACTCGCGGGCGACCCGGCCCACCTCGTCGGGCGCGAACTCGGCGGTGCCGATGGACATCGCCAGATAGCTGCCGGACGGCAGCGGCTCCAGCAGCCGGCGTACGACACCGACCGCGTCGTCCGCGTCGAGCATGAAGTGGACGATGGCGATGACCGTGAGGGCGACCGGCTGGTCCAGGTCCAGGGTCTCGCGCAGCTCCGGGGCGTCCAGGATGGCCGCCGGGTCGCGGAAGTCGGCCTCGATGTACGAGGTACGGCCCTCGGGCGCGCTGGCCAGCAGGCCCTGGGAGAGGGTGAGGACGATCGGGTCGTTGTCGACGTAGACCACCCGGGACTCGGGGGCCACGGCCTGGGCGATCTCGTGCAGGTTGGGCGAGGTGGGTATGCCGGTGCCGATGTCCAGGAACTGGCGCATGCCCGCCTCCTCGGCGAGCCAGCGCACGGCGCGGTTCATCCAGTCGCGGTTGGCGCGCATGTGGACCGGGAGCGCGGGCCACTCCCGGGCCATGGCGTCGCCGGCCTCCTGGTCGGCTGGGTAGTAGTCCTTGCCGCCGAGGATGTAGTCGTAGATACGGGCTGAGTGGGCGTTCTCGGTGTCGATCCGGTCGGCCGGCCATCCGTTGTCGGGCAACGCCGTGTCTCCCATTCGGGTCGGGGGCGGGGGCTTGCGTACGAGCAGGTGCGTCACAGCTCCTTGCGGATCGCGCTCAGCAGGGACTCGGTCTTCTTCGGGGGCGCGGCCTGGGCACCGAGCCGGTCCAGCGCCTCCCGGTACACCACGACGTCGCCGGCCTTGTCGAGATAGACGGCACCGACCAGGCCGTTGAGGTAGACGATGTCGGGCAGTTCGCGGGCCCGGAACCGGAAGAGGTGGTAGGCGCCCGCCCGCAGCGCCGGGTGCGGTCCGTGGGCGAACGGCATGAGCTGCAAGGTCACATGGGGCAGCCGGTTGACCTCGACGAGGTGGTCGATCTGCGCCCGCATCACCTCGGGTCCGCCGACCGGCCAGCGCAGCACGGTCTCGTCCATCAGCACCCACAGCCGGGGCGGCGCCTCGCGGGCCAGCAGCTCCTGGCGGCGCATGCGCAGCGCGACCCGGCGCTCGGTGGCCTCGGCACAGGCGTGCGGACTCTCGGCGCCGAGCAGGGCGCGGGCATAGTCCTCGGTCTGCAACAGGCCGTGCACGAACTGGTTCTCGTAGGCGCGGATCTGCAACGCGGCCTGTTCCAGGCTGAGATAGGCGGCGAACCAGTCGGGCATCACATCGCGGTAGGTGTGCCACCAGCCGCGTTTGTTGGCCTCGCGCACGGACTGCAGGAAGGTGTCGATCTCGTCCTGGTCGCTGACGCCGTAGACCTGGAGCAGCTTCTCGGCGTCCGCGAGCCGCAGCCGGGCCACCTTGGCGGCCTCCATGCGGCGGATCGTGGAGTGGCTGACGCCGATGGCGGCGCCCGCCTCGTCGTAGCTGAGGCCGGCCCGGGTGCGCAGTTCCTCCAGCTGCCGGCCGAGGATCATGCGCAGGACGGAGGGAGCACCGCCCCAGTCGGTCTCCGCTGTCACGCCCACACCCCCTCACCAGGTCACCCGGGGAAACGGTCGAGACCGTCGCCCACGATCGCTTCCCAACCCATTCGATCACGTTTTGGCCGAAGCAGCATGCACTTGGCCACTTGCAAATTTCAACTTGGCGGTTGCGGAGCGTTGTCGGCGGATGCCAGAGTGGACCTACTGCTCCGACCGACCAAGGAGCAGGCGGCGCGGCCGGGTTGGGGGAGACCGGGCCGCACTACGGCCTCGGCGGAGGCGGTGTGTCGTCTGCTGCGCGAGCGGTCGGCCCGGAACCGACGCCCCCCACGTGAGGCCGGACGAAAGGCGCACGGCGATGGCTCCGCCCTCCCTCCCCCGACCGCTCCATCGATCACCCGGGGAACCGCCCCTGGCCGCCGGCTCGTTGCGCCTGCCCGCGGTACCCCGCCAGCACCGCTCCACGGACGACGGCCCGGACCGGGCACCGGACTCCGTGACGCACCGTCAGCAGGCTCCCGCCGAGCCGGACCGGCCCCGCCGGGCCCTGGACGGCGCGCGGCAGATCCGCCCCGTGCCGGACAGCGCGGAGCAACCTGAGCACCGGCCGCCGGTTCCGGCCGGTGTCCTGAGACCACCCGGAGGCGAGCGCCTCGGTCGACTCCCTGGGCCCGTCGGCCCCGACCGGCTCGCCTCCGGGGCCCCGCTGCCCCGCGCCGCCGCCTTCGATCTGCCGAGCCGGCCGACGGCCGTCAGCACGGCCCGCCGGGTCGTACGGGAACTGCTGACCGCCTGGGAGGTACCGGAAGGTCCCCTGGACGACGGGGTCCTGGTCACCTCGGAACTGGTCACGAACGCCCTGGTGCACACGGCCGGTGACCGGATCGCCTGCCGGCTGCACGACACGTCGGACCGGATACGGATCGAGGTCGAGGACCGGGAAGGCGGCCCCGCGCTGCCGACGGCCCGCCGCCCCGGACCCGACGACCAGCACGGACGCGGACTGCTTCTGGTCGACGCGCTGAGCCTCGACTGGGGGGTGACGCCGATACCCGGCCAACTCGCCCGAGTCGTCTGGGCGGAGCTGTCGTCCGGCCACGACTGACGTCACGTCCGCCGACCCGACCGACCGCCCCCGGACCCTCCCCCCTCGTCCGAAGGATTCCCATGCGCCACGCCGCACCCGTCCCCACCCCGTCCGCCGACCCGTCCTGGACCCGCACCCGCCCCAAGCCCGGCTCCCAGGAACAGCCCGGCTGACCCCGAAGGTCCCGGCGCCCGTTACGGCACTCCGCCGGCCTCGGCCATCGGAACGGGCGGAGCGGGGTGAGGTGGAGTGGGGTGAGCGGTTTCCAGACGGGACGGCACGCCACGGCACGCCTCTGGCCTCCGCCTCGGAGCCCCCGAGCGGAGTGCGGTGGAGTGCGATGGGTGGGTTCCGGGCGGGGGGCAGCTCACACACCCCTGGCCTCCGCCATCGGAACCCCGTAGCGGGCCGAGGCGGTCCGGGGCAGGCGGCTTCCGGAAGGGGGGCGGCGCGCATCCGGCGGAGCGGCACCCGTCTCCGCGCTCACTCCACTCCGGACCCGAACACCTCGCTGCCCCACGCCCCCGCCCACCCTCCCCTCGCAGGCACCCCCACGCCACGCCCTCGCTCCGCCCTCGGCTTCACGTCCACCGCACCGCCCCCACGCCCATCCCCACCCCAGCCCAAAACCGCCGCCCGCACACTCCCACTCCGCCCCCAGCCCCACTCGGTCCCCGGCTTCAACCCCGCCGCACCGCGCCCCCGTCCCCTCAGCCCAAAGCCAGCCCCCGCCCACGCCCCGCTCTCCGCACACGCGCCCCAGGCCACACCCCCGGTCCAGTCCCACCCCGTCGCCCCACTCCCCCATCCCACGCCCTCGCTCCCCCGCCACCGCACCGCACCCTCACGCCGCCCCCGCCTCGGCTCGAAACCGTCGCCTGCCGTACCCCATCCGCCCCCGAACCCCGGTAGATTCGCCGCTGGTGCGGGGCGTCCGCACCGGGCGGGGGATCGGGGGCCGTACGGGCTCCGGGTCCACCGTGCGGGTCGGGTCGTTGCGTCGGGGGTGTGCGGGGTGGTGGTCTGGTCGCTGATCCGCCGGAGGCGGGCCGCGTCCGGGCTTCCCGTGCCCGGGCGGTGCCGGCCCGAGGCCGGTCGGCATGTCCTGGCCACCGAGCGGCTGTTGCTGTTCACGCCCCGCACCCGGCTGGACGTGGCCGCGGCGCTCGCCGCCTGCGCCGACGCCGAGGCCCAGCGCTGGCTCGGCACCCAGGCGGACGAGGTCCTGCCCGATCCCGGCATGCGCAGGGCCCTGCTCGCCTGGCGGCCGGCCGGTGACGACGGCCGCCGGATGCCCAGGAAGCTGGCCCAGCCGTATGCGCCCGGCCCGGACGACCCGCTGCTCCTGGTCTGTGTGCGCAGATCGGACCTCGGCTACGCCGGTGCCCTCGAACTGGAGCACCGCACGGGCGAGATGGGCGGCTGGCTGGCCCCGGCCTGTCGCGGCCAGGGCTTGGGCGCGGAGCTGTTCCGCGCGGGCGCCAGGCTCGCGCACACCCATGCCGGACTGGCCACGGTCCGGGCCGGCGCGGAGCCCGGGAACACCGCGAGCCGCCGGGCCCTGGCCCATGCCGGATTCGTCCCGGACGAAGGGCCGGCCAGACAGACGCTGCCCGACGGCCGGGTGGTCGAGGCCGTCTGGCACCGACACGACAGCACGGCGGCTTCCCGCTGCCGTTGACCATCCGCCACCCACCCCCCACCCACCCTCATGGAGAGCCGACGTGACAGACACCGGATCCAGCACAGACACCGGATTCAGCCCGGAGCGGATCGCCACCGGCAAGCCGCACTCCGCCCGGATGTACGACTGGTTCCTGGACGGTAAGGACCACTACCCGGTGGATGCCGAAGCCGCAAGCAAGGTGCTGGAGCTCTTCCCGGGCGCCAAGGACGCGGCCTGGGCCAACCGGGAGTTCATGCACCGAGCCGCCCGCTTCGTCGCGCGCCTGGGCATCGACCAGTTCCTGGACGTGGGTACCGGCATCCCCACGGAGCCGAACCTGCACCAGGTCGTGCAGGCGGTCGTCCCGAGCGCCCGGGTGGTGTACGCCGACAACGACCCGATCGTGCTGCGGCACGCCGAGGCCCTGCTGCACGGCACGCCCGAGGGGCGTACCGCCTATCTGCACGCCGACGTCCGCGAGCCGGAGCGGATCGTGGAGTACGCCCGCGAGCATCTGGACCTGACCCGGCCCGTCGGCCTGTCGCTGATCGCGCTGCTGCCGTTCGTCACCGACGAGCGGGACCCGTACGGTGTCGTCCGCACGCTCCTGGACCCCCTGCCCTCCGGCAGCCACCTGATCCTGTCCCACGGCAGCGCCGAGTTCGACCCGGAGGTCATGGAGCGCATCGAGGAGGTCTACCGCGCCGGCGGCACCCCGGTCCAGACGCGCACGCACGCCGAGGTGACCCGGTTCTTCGACGGCCTGGAACTGTGCGATCCGGGTGTCGTACCGGCCACGAGGTGGCACCCCGAGCCGGCGATGCGGGTCCGGCAGGAGCAGCCGGTGTACGTCGGGGTGGCCCGCAAACCCTGACCCCCGAGGAGCTGACACTCCACCCCCTCGGCTTCGACCGCCTGGCCGCCGTCGAGCAGCGCGCCGACTGGGGCTGTCTGGAGTGGATCGCCGTCGACCCCGCCTGTCAGGGGCGCGGGGTGGCGTCCCGGCTGGTGAAGGAGTGCTGTGCGCGGCCGGCGGCGGCCGGGGCGGTGTGCGTGGTCACGGACGTGGAGCGGTGCAACACCGCCTCCGCCGAGCTGATGCGCCGCAACGGCTTCGCGGAGGAGGCCACCGTCAGCCTCTTGGTACGGCCGCTCACCGAGAGCACCGGCAGCGGCTCGGGGCGGGCCCGTGACGCCTCCGCGCCCCGCCGCCGCCTCCCCCGGGCGGCGGCCGAACGGGTGCGCTGAGTCCGACCGCGCGAGGGGCCGGACCCCTTGCGAGGGCTCAGCCCCGGGCGCCGCGTGTGGGTGTCCAACGCCTCGGCCGCGGTGCGCAGTTGCTCCGCCGCGGTGGTGCAGGCGGCGGCCTGCCGCTCCAGCGCGGGCGGGCTCCCCTCGGGGGCCACCGGACAGCCGCTGAGCGTGGCCGCGGTGGCGAGCAGTTGGCGGGCGTAGCCGCCCATGAAGTCGGCGTCGGCCCGCAAGGTGCCGACGTGCGTGAGGAGTTCACCGGCAGGGGCCGCGGTCGCTCGAGGATACTCGGTCACCACGGCAGCTCCTGCGTGACGGGATACGGAAGGACGTCAGCGCGGCAGCACGGCGTCGACGCGCCTGGCCGGCCAGGGGTTCGGCCGCCGCGTTGTCCAGCCACGGCCGGACGCCGGTGCCAGGGTGCAGCCGCAGCCTGCCGTGGGTCCGGACGAGGGTGCGTACGGCGCTCTCGCCCCGGCGCCCGTAGAGGCCCCGGTCGGCCTCCGCACAGCGGACGCCCGGTCCGAGCCGGCCCTCGACGCGGAGCCCGAGGTCGCGGGACCGGACGTCGATCTCCCGGTGGCATCCCGTGCGGCCGGCGCCGCGGCGTTCCTGAGCCGCAGCGAGGTGACGGCGACCAGCGCGGCGAGGCTCTCCCGGCCCGGCACCGCACCGGCCGCGCCGAGCACCTGGCACATACCCTGCGGCGCGGTGATCGCCGCGCCGCCCAGGCCCGCTTGTTCGTCAGGGCTCGCAGCAGCGAACACCGTGCGGCGAGACCGGTACGGGGACGGCGGCGCGTGACGGCGGTGAGAGGAGGTGCGAACAGCGTGGTACCGGTGCGCGCGGACACCGCGCGAATGCCCTCGGCGACCTCCACCACGTCCCGCGCCGGCCGCCACAGGTGACGGGCCACGGTCGCGCCGTTGGGACGCGATCCGGTCCCCTCGTCCGCCGTACATCGAAGATCGAAGAAGGCTGGAAGAGGGCCGACAGAGTGGTCTGCGGGCAGGGCAGGGCGGGCCTCTGCACGGGACGGGTGCTCAGGCGCCCGGCATCAGGCCCGCCGCGACCGTCGCCCCGAGCTCCCAGCACGCCTCGGTGTCGGCCTTGCCGGGCTCACCGGTGACGGTCACCGCGTCGGCGGCGCGCCGCCAGCCGAGGCCGGTGGTGACGGCCTCGATGGCGCGGACGGCACCGGTGACGTCGTTCCCGCCGTGGACGTAGTAGCCGAACGGCCGGCCGCGGGTCTCGTCCAGGCACGGGTAGTAGATCTGGTCGAAGAAATGCTTCAGCGCGCCGGACATATAGCCGAGGTTCGCCGGAGTGCCCAGCAGATAGCCGTCGGCTTCCAGGACGTCGGAGGCGGTTGCGGACAGGGCCGCCCGCCGTACGACGCGGACGCCCTCGATCTCCGGTGTGGTGGCGCCGGAGACGACGGCCTCGAACAGCGCCTGGCAGTTGGGCGACGGGGTGTGATGGACGATCAGCAAGGTAGGCACACCCCGCACCCTGCCGTGCGCCCGCGGCGCCTCGCAAACGGCGGGCGTGACAGAGGGCGCGGCGGGGTAGACGCTGTGCACGGGAAGGACGGGAGGGGCTGCCGTGACCAGCGTGGGTGCACGCGTCTCCGCTCTTCGCCCGCCGTGGCTGCCGGCCGGCTACGGGTGCCGCGCGGCGACCACCGCCGATGTGGACGCGATCCACCATCTGGTCGCCGCGTACGAAAGCGCGCTGCACGGCCGCCCCACGACCGGCGCCGACCAGCTCGCCACCGAGCTGTCCCTGCCCGGCACGCTGCTCGTGCACGACGACGCGGGCCGGCTGGTCGCCTGCTGCTGGGTGAAGGGACGGCGGGCCAGGTTACTTGTGCTCCCCGGCCACCGGGAGCGGGATCTCGGCAGCGGACTGCTCGACTGGGCCGAGACCCGGGCCCGGCGGGCGGGCAGCGACCGGCTCGCCCTGACGGTCTCCGACGCCGATCACGCCGCGATCGCGCTCCTGCGGACCGGCGGGTACTCCCGGCTGGTCACTGAGTGGCTGCTCGAGATCGCGCTGCCGCACGAACCCGACGTGCCCGATCCGCCGGCGGGCATCACCGTACGACCGTTCCGGCACGGCGACGAACAGGCCGCGTACCAGCTCACCGAGGACGCGTTCGACGAGTGGCAGCCACGGCGGAAGACCTACGCGGAATGGGCCCGGCACACCGTCGAACGCGCCACGTTCCTGCCGGCGGCATCGCCGGTGGCCCTCGCCGGCGACCGGATGGTCGGGGCCGTGCTGTCACTCGACGTGCCGGGTCATGGCGAGGGATATGTGGAGCGGGTCGCGGTACGGCGTGACCACCGCGACCGGGGCATCGCCCGCACGCTGCTGTGGGAGGCGTTCCGCGCCTTCCACCGCCGAGGCAGACCTGCCTGCACGCTGTGGACGCACTCCGGCACGGGCGCGCTCTCGCTGTACGTGCGGCTCGGCATGACAGTCCGGCGCAGCTCCACGGTCTACTGCAGGGCACTCGTCACCGACTGAGTTGTCCTGAGGGTCGCTCAGTAGCGGAGGCGCCTGGCCCTGAGCAGCATGATCAGGCCCGACATGGCGAGCAGGGTGCCGAGGGCCGCGGGCCACAGGTGAGCACCGGTCTCCGCCAGCGCACCCTGCTTTCCCTGCGGTTGGGGCTGTGTGGCGGCGGGCGGGACGTATCCGGCGGCGGTGGGCTGGACGGGGGCGGACTGGGTGGACCGGGTCGGCTCGGGCGACTGACTCGACCGGGTGGGGGTGGGCCGTGCCGATTCGGTGGCGCGGTGCCGCGTGTGATCGGACTTCGCGGTGTGGTCCTGCTGCGGAGCCTGGTCCTGTTTGCTGGTGCGGCCCGGTGTGGTCGTCGCGTCGGTCCTGGGTTGCTCGCTGGGCCGGGAGGCCGAGGATGCCGAGGCGGATGCGGAGGCGGCGGTGCCGCCGGGCTGCTCCGTCGTACCGTCGCCCGGGGCGGCCGTCGTGTCCGAGCCCGGACTCGCCGTGGGCGTCGCCGTCGTACCGGAGCCGTCACCACCGGGTCCGCAGGTGCGGCCGGAGTTGATGCAGTCGACCATCTCGCGCATCAGGCTCTCGTCGAAGACGTTGATGAAGTCGCCGTGGTCGGTGACGGGCTTGTGCAATTGCTCGGGGAAGGAGTCGATCGCGAAGAGCGGGGCCGTACGGCCGCCGTCCTGGAGGCTGGGCGCCCGGACGTCGTAGACGAGGCGCTGCACCAGCTGCGGAATGGCTTGGAAGCCCGCCGGGCAGGAGCCGTCGGGGGCGGTGAAGGCCACGTGGGTACGGTGGTTGGCGCTGTCGATGTTGCGGCCGTCCCAGCAGCTCTGGAACCGGAAGGTGCGCACCACGTCGCTGCCCGGCGGACACAGCGGGTACTTGTCCTTCAGCTGCCGGTCCTCGTAACCGGTGCAGCTCCAGGAGGCGTTGGCGTTGCCGGGGCCGTTGACGAAGGCCTTGGCGTCGCCGGTGATGATGCGCAGCAGGCGCGGCATGGCGGTGACTTTGCCGCGCGGGTTGCCCTCGAACGTCAGCGTGACCTGCTTGGGGGTGACGATCTGGCCCGCGTTGCCCTCCGTGCCACCGCCCGGGGATCCGGCGTCCCGCTCCTGGGTGCCGTTCTGCAGGCGCAGCACCGGCCAGTAGTACGAGGACTTGTCGCCCTGGTCGGCACAGCTCGTCCTGGCGTTCGCCAGGTCGTCGTCGCTGGCGAAGGCGTTGTTGCCCTGGTTGCCGACGTAGTCGTGGAAGTGGTGGGCGCCGTTGGAGACACCGGGGGCGACGATCACGTTGTCCGAGTTGAACAGGCCGTTCGCGTTGACACCGCAGTCAGAGGTGAAGCTGCCGCGCGAGGCGTCGGTCTGCTGGGGCGGGTTCGACTCGTCGGGCTGTACGGAGGTGATGTCCGCGTAGTCGGAGACGACGGGTCCGTTGCCGGCCTGGCCGGCGCCGTTCTGCTGGGCGCCCTGGGTCGCGGCGGGGGAACTCGGCGCGGTGGAGGCGGTGGCCTGGTCGCCGTTGTCCGTGCCGTCGGCGCCGGGGCGCAGCGTGCAGGCGGCCAGGGCGTCCAGGCCCTGCGCGGGTTGCCCGGCCCGGTCGAGGGCGTCGGATATCCGCCCGATGGCCGCGGCCCGCTTCTCCTTCAGCGGGTTCATGATCGTGTCGTCGACGGGGCCGGAGTCCTGGCCGGCGGACCGCCCCGTCTGCTGGAGTTGCTGGTAGGCCGCCGCCGTCTGCCGGTCCAGCAGGGCGAGTTCGCGGTCGACGTCGGGACGGGCCGTGTCCGGTACGGCGGTCAGCCGACTGCCGACGTCGGGGCAGTCGATCGTGGTCATGCCCGCGGACAGGACGTGCCCGGTTCCGTTCGTGCCGGACCCGTCACCCCAGTTCTCGGTCGCCGAGGCGTAGACGTTCGCGGCGACGAGGCCGCCTCCGCCCAGCATCAGAGCCACCGCTGCGAAGGTCGCGCGTCGTGCGCCGGTCGGGCGTCTGCGCCTGTTCCGTACCAAGGTCGTCCCCTGCGTGTTGTGTGTGCCGGTCGGGCATGGAGCTCCCCGGCTTCATACGGAGGGCGGCACCGATGTGTTCAACAGAATCGCGAATTCACCCGGACCTCACAGGGAAACGCGGTTTTCGCCTCTTCCCTCTCGAACATCATCGCGAACATCACAATTACGTATCGGACATTCCACGCCTCAACCTTCACACGAGGTACACACGTTGGCTAGGTTGACGCGAGGCCGCCCGGCACTCGGATGAGTCCGGACGTGACGGCCCAACTGCCCTGCGGGGCAAGGAAGGAGCGTGTCTTCCATGGCGCCGGAGAGCCGCGACGAGGTTGCGCAGCGGGACGAGGTCCGGCAGCGGATCAACTCCCTCTATGACCAGGCCGAGAACGCGACCGGGAACTACAACGCGACCCGGGCCATGGCGTCGGTGACGCGCTCACGTGGCCTGACGCAGACCAATCGGTCACGCCGGCGGTCCGATCCCGCTCTGGACGAGGTCACCCGGCAGTGGTTCGACGCGGCACGCGCCAAGCTCGGCCCGACCGTCCCCGCCGTGCTGCCCGCCGACCGGCTCCCCGACCGCCCGGCAGCACGGGGACGCTCCCGGGAACGGATGGGCGGCGGCCTTCCGGACGGCACACGGGACACGGTGGGCCCGAGCCCTTCGGCCCGGCGGGCCGAGGCGCTGGATCGCGCCGTCGATCGCGTGGTGGCCGAGCTGACGGCCGGCCGGGCGACGGACCCGGCGAGTCTGGCTCTGGCCGCGCGGGAGAGCGGACGCGCGGCGCTGCCGGGGCCTCGCCGCCCCGAACTACCCAGCGTGGGCAGTGACTTGACCGATGAGCGCCCCGGTTCCGTCGAGACGGCCGTCCTCCCGGTGCCCGCGTTGTCGGCCGCCCTGGGCGCCCCGGTTCAGGAAGCCAGGGCGCTTCCCGGCACCACCGCCCCGCGCGGCCCCTCCCCCGCCACGTCCAAGGCGAACAACCAGCGCAAGCTCGCCGCCGCGAGCGACGTGATCTCCCGGTACGCCGCCCAACTCGTCACGTATGCCGCCACTGTTCAGCCCGCACCTGTTACGGCCGCACCGCTCACGCCCGACGCGGCCGCAGCACTAGCACTCGTGACGGACGTGACGGACGTGACGGACGCGGCACCTACGCCTGTCACAGCGACACCGCCCACAACCACGCAGGTCCCCTCGGATTTCGGAACCGGTCAGTGGGAGCAGCCGCGGTGGGAGCAGCCACAGTGGGAGGCACCCGCCGGGACGATGACCGCGGACGCCTGGTCCGCCCCCATGGCCCCCGTCACCATCGACTCCGGCCCCACCGCCCCCACCGGCTCCGCCCCTATGACCTCCGTGACCGACAGCGGCCCCCTGGCCCCGGTCACCGACTCGCCGGAAGCTGTTCGTGTCACGAAGGCCGTCGCGTTCGCCCGGGCGCAGATCGGCAAGCCGTGTGTGTGGGGTGCGACCGGGCCGGACTCGTACGACTGCGCCAGCCTGACCCAGGCCGCCTGGAAGGCCGCGGGGGTCACCCTGCCGCGGGCCGCGCACCAGCAGGCACTCGCCGGCGCCCCGGTCACCCTGGCCGGGATCGAGCCAGGTGATCTCGTCCTCTTCTTCGACGACGACCGGCATGTGGGGCTGCATGTCGGCGGCGGCATGATGGTGCACGCGCCGGGTCCGGGGGCGTCGATCCGCGAGGAGTCGATCTACGGCGCCGGGGAGTCGGCGATCCACCGGATCGTGCGGCCCGCCTGACCGGCCCGCGCCCCGGGAGCGGGACCGGGGTCAGCGGCGGCGCCGGTGTGCCCGCCGGCTCTCGTAGTGGTCGAGCAGGGTCTCCTCCAACGGCCGGTAAGCGAGGCCGAGTTCGCGGACGCTGCGGCTGTTGTCGACGCGGAAGCGGATGCCGAGGTGCCCCCGGATGTAGTCCTGGGTGAGGCCGAAGGAGGGGCCCAGGATGCGTACCGGCCAGTGCGGGAGCCTGGTGCGCGGCAGCCGGAGGTCGCGGGGGTGGCGGGCGAGGATGATGCGGGCCATCTCGTGGAACGACGTCATGGTCTCGGCCGCCACGATGTACCGCCCCTGCGCCGCCGGGTTCTCGGCGACGGCGATGTGCGCGTCGGCCACGTCGCGGACGTCCGCCGTGGTGAAGCTGAAGTCCGGGGCGCCGTAGCAGAAATAGCCCTTGAACAGCTCGTCGAGCAGGAAGAGGCTGCCGGAGTCGGACGCGGGCGTGAACGAAGGGCCGAGGATCAGCCCGGGGTTGACCGACACCATGCGCCAGCGGTCCTGCGCCGCCGCGGCCGCCCAGGCGGCGCGTTCCGCCCGTGTCTTGGCGTAGTGGTAGGGGTTGTTCTCGACCGTGCTGGTGGTGTTGAAGTACCGCTCGGAGAGAACCTGGCCGTCCATCGCGAGCACGTCGGCATAGTCACCGAAGATCGCGCCCACCGTCGAGGTGAACACGAGGATCCGGACCTCCGGGGTCCGCTCGATCGCCGCCAGCACATGGCGGGTGCCCAGCAGCGCCGGGTCCACGACGTCCCGTCGGCCGTCCCCGATCCGCTCCGGCATCAGGAACGGCGAGGCCACATGGAAGACGACCGGGCAGCCGCGGAACGCCTCGTCGTACGAACCCTCTTTCAGCAAGTCCGCAGCGAACAACCGCAGTTGCCCAGGGAATGCCTCCTGGAGCTCCCACAGAGGTCGGACCTTCGCCGCGTCGAAGAGGCGGCGTACGGTGGCATGGACCCGGTAGCCGCGCTCCAGCAGCCGCCGTACCAGGTGACTGCCGACAAAGCCGCTGCCGCCGGTCACCGCGACGGTCACCCCCGGGTGTCCGCCCACGA
Source organism: Streptomyces roseochromogenus subsp. oscitans DS 12.976 (assembly GCF_000497445.1). Lineage (NCBI taxonomy): Bacteria > Bacillati > Actinomycetota > Actinomycetes > Kitasatosporales > Streptomycetaceae > Streptomyces > Streptomyces roseochromogenus. The sequence continues at coordinate 798,775 of NZ_CM002285.1, forward strand.
CCGCCTCTCTCCACCGCTGCCCGATCCCCGCCCGAGAACAGGGTCGGACAGTTCCCGCTCGGAGGGAACACCTCGAACACAAGAGATCAACAGGTAAGCCATAAGATCCCCTTATGAGGTCATAGACCGGACCCGCGTAGCAACTTAGGTCTGCCTTAGTTTAGGCTTCATGATCGAGTCGCCATTCAGACGCGAAGGGAACCTCATCATGCCGCGCCCCCTGCGGGTAGCCATCGTCGGAGCCGGCCCCGCCGGGATCTACGCCGCCGATGCCCTGCTCAAGTCCGAGGTGGCCGCCGGTCCCGGCGTGTCCATCGACCTCTTCGAGCGGATGCCCGCCCCGTTCGGCCTGATCCGGTACGGCGTCGCCCCGGACCACCCGCGCATCAAGGGCATCATCACCGCCCTGCACCAGGTGCTCGACAAGCCGCAGATCCGGCTCTTCGGCAACGTCGGCTACCCGACCGACATCAGCCTGGACGATCTGCGCGACTTCTACGACGCGGTGATCTTCTCCACCGGCGCGATGGCCGACCGCGAGCTGTCCCTACCCGGCATCGAGCTGGACGGCTCCTACGGCGCCGCCGACTTCGTCTCCTGGTACGACGGACACCCGGACGTGCCGCGCACCTGGCCGCTCGAGGCCGAGAAGGTCGCCGTGCTCGGTGTCGGCAACGTCGCGCTGGACGTGGCCCGCGTCCTCGCCAAGACCGCGGACGAGCTGCTGCCGACCGAGATACCGCCGAACGTCTACGACGGCCTGAAGGCCAACAAGGCCGTGGAGATCCACGTCTTCGGGCGCCGTGGCCCCGCCCAGGCGAAGTTCAGCCCGATGGAGCTGCGCGAGCTGGACCACTCGCCGAACATCGAGGTCATCGTCGACCCCGAGGACATCGACTACGACGAGGGCTCGATCGAGACCCGGCGCGGCAACAAGCAGGCCGACATGGTCGCCAAGACCCTGGAGAACTGGGCCATCCGCGACGTCGGCGAGCGGCCGCACAAGCTGTTCCTGCACTTCTTCGAGTCGCCCGCGGAGATCCTCGGCGAGGACGGCAAGGTCGTCGGCCTGCGCACCGAGCGCACCGCCCTCGACGGCACCGGCAACGTCAAGGGCACCGGCGAGTTCAAGGACTGGGACGTCACCGCGGTCTACCGCGCCGTCGGCTACCTCTCCGAGAAGCTGCCCAAGCTGCCCTGGGACATCGACTCGGGCACGATCCCGGACGAGGGCGGCCGGGTCATCGAGGAGGGCGGCACCCCGCTGCAGTCCGCGTATGTCACCGGCTGGATCCGGCGCGGCCCGGTCGGTCTGATCGGCCACACCAAGGGCGACGCCAACGAGACCGTCGCCAACCTGCTGGACGACTACGCGAACGGCCGGCTGCACACCCCGGCCTCGCCCGCCCCGGAGGCGGTGGACGCGTTCCTCGCCGAGCGCGAGGTCCGCTTCACCACCTGGGAGGGCTGGTACAAGCTGGACGCCGCCGAGCGGGCCCTGGGCGAGCCGCAGGGCCGCGAGCGCGTGAAGATCGTCGAGCGTGCGGACATGCTGCGGGAGAGCGGGGCGTAAGTCCCTTCTCCGGGAAGCTCCTTTCCTGTCCACCGGGGAGGCTTCACTCCTGCTCACTGAGGAGGCTCCGCTCCTTGAGGCTCCGAGGGGGCCGGCGCTGATTGCGCCGGCCCCTTCGCCGCGTACCGCCGCGGTCAGCCCTCCGCGGCCCGCGGGAACAGCTCATGCGGCCCTGCCTTCTTTCGCACGGCGGCAGCAGGCGCGCGAACGAGCCGTACACGCCCTTGCCCGACGGCGAGGCCGGACGCAAGACGGTGCGTCCGGCCCGGGCCCGGCGCCCGGTCCCGACCGCGCCCACGGCCACCAGCTCCGCCTGCGCGACCTTGTGCCGGGCGGCCGTCCAGCCGTTCCAGCGGCGGACGTCACGGTCCGTGGGCCGGGTGAGCGCGCTCAGCTGGGGACAACTCCGGTGACACGAGGGGCCGGTCGGCGTCACGGAGCTGTTCGGCGTGCCACGAGTTCGCGGCGGCCGGCCAGCGTCAGGAGCATGGTCAGCAGGGCGAGCGCGGCAGTCTGGACGAGGCCGCCGTTGACGTACGGGGCGGCACCGGGCAGCCGGATCCACGGGTAGAGGGCGGCGACGCGCGCGGCCAGGAGGAGCAGGCCGAGCACGGCGAGGGCGAGGCCGTCGCCGGGCGCAACCCGGTCCGTGCGCCGGACGCGCCACAGCAGCCAGCCGAGGGCACCGACGACGAAGCAGTTGGCGGGCCCCCACACCAGGTCGGAGACGGCGGGCAGCAGGACCAGGGAGGCGCCCGTCACCACACACGTCGCCATGAAGACCAGACCGGGGGTGCCGGCGGGCAGCCGGGCCGGGGGTGCGTCGCGATGATGGGCCGCGCACAGCGCGAGGGCCGGCAGCCAGGCGAGGAGCGCCAGCGCCGCGACGAACGAAGGCTCCGGGAGGGGCGTCACGTCCGTCACCGAGCGCAGCAGCGGCCACAGGGTGGGCAGCGCGGCCACCAGGACGCCGATCCGGGCCAGGCGGCGACGGCCGTACAGGAGGGCGAAGTAGGCGGCCGCCCAGCCCAGCGGCAGGATCCACTGGGCCACGGCGACCGTCCCGGCGAGGACGCCGTGGCCGATGAACCCCGAGACGAACCACCGCCGTTCGGCACCGCCTCGGGTGAACGACCAGGTCAGCTGCAGGACCGGTTCGACGACGGCGGAGGCCGCCAGAAGCAGGACCGCGGCCAGCGCGAACAGCCGGGCGGCCGATCCGAGCAGGACGTAGGGGCGGGGCGCGCCCGCGGCGCCGAGGCGGCTGCGCACTGCAAGCCCGGCGATGCTCGCCACCTCGCCGAGCGTGGGCCGGCTCTGGTCCAGTGTGTCGCGGTCGAGGTCCTCCAGATACGTCTCGACCATCTCCTCCTCCCGTTCGCGCCGGTAGTAGGCGGGGAGCAGGCGCAGGACGGAACGGTAGCGGGCCTCCAGCAGCGTGGTCATGCGTAGCCTCCCGCGAGTCCGGGTGCGGTGGGGGGTTCGAGCCCGGCCGGGACTTCCGGGGCGGCGCGGGCGCCGGCGCGGCGCCCCTCGGCGATGCGCTGCTTGGCAGCACCGGCACCGGCGGCCATCCGCTCGGCCTCGGCGTCCAGGGCCGCCACGCCGTCGTCGGTGAGCCGGTAGTAGCGCCGCAGGCGGCCCTGCTGGACCTCTTCCCGGTCCAGCACGATCAGGCCGTCCGCGGTGAGCCGGTCCAGCACGCCGTACAACGTGCCGACCCGCAGCTGCACCTCACCGTCGGACAGCTCCTCCACCTCACGCAGGATGCCGTAACCGTGCCGCGGCTGGTCGGCGAGCGCCGTGAGGACGAAGAACGCCGCCCGGGTCATGCTCTTCGCTGTCATGCGACAAGAATATATCGGCTGCCGATATATATCGAGAGCAGAATGGGTCCCGGTTGCCTGCGCGGCCCAACTCGTCGAGACCCCACGCGCGTGCCGGGTGGATCGGGTGAACGGGGTCCGCCCCTGAGCGGATGGACGGGCCGACCCCGTTCGCCGGACCATTGTGGTGGCTGTACAAGGGCACGACCACGTGTGAACGGCGGCCGCCCGACGCGCAGCCCGCGCGCCCCGAGTGCAGGGCGCGCGTCCCCGTGCGCGGGGGCGTACGGGTGTCGCCACGCGCCGCCTTCCCGCCCCGCACCACGTGTCGCCCCGCCGAGCGGTGATACTGGAAGGCACACCCGCCCCGATCAGCAGATTGGCCCATGTCGAACTCCGCCACCGACCGCGCCGTCTTCCCGCAGACCCTCTGGGCGGCCCGCGGCCGTCACACCGGTCCCGTCCCCGAGGAGGTCGTCCGCCGCACCCTGCGCGGGCACAAGGAGAGCGGCGACATCGACGACTTCGCCGAACCTCCCGTGCCCGAGGACGCGGCCCGGCGGGTCTTCGAGGCGCGCCGGCGGGCCGGCGGCACGGTCACCGTGCGGGCGCGGCTCACCCTCGTACCGAACGAGGGCCGGCGGCCAGGGCACGAATGGCGGCTGGTCGCCGAGGCGGAGCGCCCCTGGGACGAGACCTGGCCCTCCCCCGCGACGCTGTTCTGGCCCGAGGGCGGCACGGGTGCCGACGGCTCCTGGGACCACCACGCCACGGTCACCGGGCTGCGCTTTCGGCAGGTCAACGCGCTACCGGCGGACGACAAGGAGATGCGGCGCCGGCTGCGGGACGCGGCCCGCGAGGCGTGGTGCGTGAACGTCGTCGTGCACGAGGCGATGACCCCGGACGAGCAGGGCCGGCTGCCGCTGGCCCGGCTGCTGCCGCCCGGCCTCAGACACCGCGTGGTGGAGCACAGGGCCGCGCCGCACCAGTTCCGTGCCGTCAACTGGGCGCTGAAGGACCTCGGTTGCGAGGTGCCGCGCGGCGGCGCGGTGCTGCTGCCGCCGGACCCGGCTCCGGAGGGCTACGACCCCCCAGGAGCACAGCGTCCGCAGCGTCTTCCTGGACGGCTCCGAGCCGGCCGAACTCGTCGCGGCCCTGCGCCGCTTCGTCGCCCTGCCCCGGCCGCTGCCGCGGGAGGTCGCGGAGGCGCTGAGCGACCTGCGGGACGACTGGACGCTGATGACCCTCCAGGAGGAGCTGGAGCGCGAACGGCGGCGGGTCGCCATGTATGAGGAGGCGCTGGAGGCGATGACCCGGTCCCGGGACCTGTACAAGGAGGCCGCCGAGCAGGCCCTGGAGGCGCTCGCCGCCTACCGTGACGTCCCGGCGCCCGCGCCGGACCTGCCGCAGCAGCGGCCCGCCTCCCGGACGCCGGGTGCGCTGCAGCAGCTGACCCGGACGTTCGAGCGGCTGAAGCTCAAGGGCCAGCGTCAGCCGGCACCGGAACCCGCACCGGAGCCGTCGGAGTCGGCCGGGCCCGCTGCGGAGAGCGGCGGTACGGAGGCCGCAGACGGCACGGACCGGTCGTCGTAGCGTCATGGGTTCCACCACGCCCCTGCTGGTCATAGCCGTCGTCGTTGCCGCGGGGCTGCTCGCCGTCGCCCTGGCGCTGCTGGTACGGCTGGTGCGCACCCGGCGCGCATTGCGGCGCTCCGGGCTGCCGACGGGCCCGCGCTGGGTGTTCTGGGGCGCGGTCGCCTATCTGCTGCTCCCCACCGACCTGCTGCCCGACCCCGTCTACCTGGACGACATCGCCGTCCTGCTGCTCGCGCTGCGCAGCCTGCGCGCCGCCCGCCCGCTGCCGCCCGGCCCGACCGGGCCCTGAACGGCCGCCGCTCCCTCACCATGGGGTGATGCGGACCGAGTTCACCCGTATGTCCGGTACGACGACGGCCCCGGATGTGGCCGTGGTCGTGGTCGTCGATGTCATGCGCGCGTTCACCGTGGCCGCCTGAGCGTTCCGGCGCGGTGCCGAGCGGATCGTCTTCGCCGGTACGCAGCGGGAGGCGCTGGAGCTGAAGGCCCGTCACCCGGGCTGGCTCGCCTTCCAGGACGGCGCGCCGGTGCCGGGGTTCGAACTGGCGAAGGGGCGCTTGCCGTCGCGGAGGCGAGGCTGCCGCTGTGCGCCGGCTTCGTGGTGGCCGGTGCGACCGCCGAGGTGCTGCGGCGGGCCCGGCCGGAGACGGTGACCTTCGTCGTCACCGGGGACGGCGGCCGGGCCGAGGAGCATCTCGCCTGCACCGAGTACCTTGCGGACCGTGTGCACGCGGTACGACGCCGACCCGGCGCCGAACCTCGAAAGGGCCCGGCGGTCCGACGCCGCCGGGCCGCTCGCGGACGGCGTGCGGCGCGGGTGGGGCGGTGTCCACTCCGCGGACGTGACGACGTGACTGGAGGCGGATACCTTCCCGTTCGCGATAGCGGCCGCCCGGGAGGACGGCC
>NZ_CM002285.1:805217-809442 GCF_000497445.1 Streptomyces roseochromogenus subsp. oscitans DS 12.976
CGCCGTGACGGTGAGCCAGGACGGGGCCAGGGTCGCGTTCCACAGCCGGGGCGCGTCCGGCAGGCCGAAGCGCCCGCCGAGCAGCTGCCCGGCGGCGAGCCCCGCCGTGACACCGAACGCGGCCGTCGCCGCGACGAGGCGGGACTGTGCCGCCCGCGCCGGCAGCGCGAGGGCCGGCAGCAGGCACAGGACCGTGGCGAGGACGGTGGCCACGAGGACGCCGTGGGAGAGTCCGGCCCAGCTGCGCGGAGCGTGGGCCGCTCCGCACAGCAGGACCAGCAGCGCGGCGCCACGGGCGCCACCGAGGCCGGCCATGTGCCTCCGGCCGCCCGGATCCAGGCCCTCCGTCAAACGACCCTTCACCAGCTGGTCCTTCACGAGCCAGCCCTTCGCAGGCCGCTCTTCGGCCGACCGCTCCTTGGCGAACTCTTCCTTCGCAGGCCTCCCCTTCGCCGGCCGTTCCTTCGCGGGCTGGTCCTGCTCGGTCTGGTCCTGCACGGGTTGGTCCTGCACGGGTTGGTCCTGCGCGTTTTGGTCCTTCGCGGGCCGGGCCGCCTGGCCGGTCGCCTCTGCGGCCCAGGCGTCGAGCGCGGACACCACCGTTTCGGCGTGCGGGGAGTCGGCGTTCAGCCGGTCGACGTGCAGGGCCTCGGCCGACAGCGGCGTGGACAGCGGAGTCTCGCGCAGCGCGCGGTCCGCGGACAGCCGGCCGATCAGCTCGGCGAGCTCCTCCACGGGGCGGCTGACGGCCACGGCCCGCACCGCGGCCTGCCCGCAGTGGGGGCCCAGGGATGTGTGGTGCAGCAGCATCATCAGCCGGCTCACGTCGTCCAGCGGACGGTGTTCGGCGGCGACCCGGATCGCCTCGTCGGCGCTGCCGGTGTCCCGCGGCGGCTCGGTCAGGAGGGTCACGAAACGGGCGAGATCCTCCACGGGCCGGTCGACCCCGACCGCGCGCAGCGCGTCGGCCGTGGTCCGGGCGTTTTCGGGGGCGCTTTCCAGCAGGGTGATGAGCCGGACGACGTCCTCGACCGGACGGTCGGCGACGGCCGCGTGGACCAGGCCGGGCAACGGGTCGCCGTACAGGAGGGCTTCACCGAACGGGACGTCGTGGCGCAGGGCGTCGTCGGAGACCGTCTGAGGGAGGCCGTCAGCGGCCGGAACCACCTCGTCAGGGCACTGAGGCAGGACCCCGTCGAGGGCCTGGGGGATCTCAACCAGGCTCTCGTGGGGAGCCTCGGGGAGCGACTTCGCGGGCAGGGCCGGAAGCGTGACGAGGTGGGGGTACAGGGTGGGGGCGACGGTGGGAACCGGCGCGGTGGTCAGGGGAGTTATGGGGGGTATGAGGGCGTCGTCGGGACGGGGTATGGGAGATCGCGTGGTCATCTCGCCTCCAGTCGAACGGTACGGCCGCGTCTGGCCCCGCCTTCGGCCGCGGCATCACGCACCATTACTAGGAGCGGGCCTGCGGACCCGCCACTCGGGCGGGGCACCGGTGTGAGACGGTCGGGCGACCCCGCAGGCCGGGAGCGACGGCCACGGCCGGACGACACGGGCCCACCCCGTCCGCACCTCGTGGACAGGCCGTCCTACTCCGTCCAGGCCTCGCGGACAGGCCGTCCTACTCCGTCCAGGCCTCGCGGACAGGCCGTCCCGCCCCGTCCAGGCCTCACGAACACGCGATCCCGCCCCGTCCGGACCCGCCTCGGACAGGCCAAGGGGTGGTGCCGACCCGACGCCGGACGCCTCCGTGGCCGACGCGCGCTCACCCGCCGAACCGGCCGGGACTTCCGATCCGGACGTGCTTTCGCGATTCCCTTCCCCCTCCCAGGTGCGTCGCAGGGTCCTTCTGGCGCATTCTTGCTGTGTCATCCACCCGAAGCGCACAGGACGAGGTAGGGGCGATGACTGGGAGCGGTGGCGAGCAGGCGGTCCGTACGCGGGCCCGGCTCGCCGCGCTGCTGGCGGACACCTCGACGGGCGCGCTCGGTGCCGCCGGCGGCCGGGTGGCGGGGGTGTATCTGCGGTCCGGCACCCCGGGCCTGCTGCGCCTCGCGGTGATCGCGGGGCTGCCCGGCCGGCTGTTCCGGCCCTGGTGGCGGCTGCACGTCGGCCGACCGTTCCCCGGCGCCGACGCCTACCGTCTCGGCGTACAGGTGGTGCTGGCGAACGCCGCCGAGACGGTGCGCCGGTATCCGCAGTTCGCGGCGGGCCTGCCCTTCCCGTTCGGGTCGGTGCATGTGCCGGTGCCGGGCGGGAGCGAGCCGCTGGGGGTGCTCACGGTGCTGCGCCCGGCGGTGGCCGACTCGGCGGACGAGTTGCTGGACCTGGATCTGCTCGCCCGGCTGGCCGAAGGGCTCGGTGCCGAGCTGCTCGGGCTCGCCGACGGGGACGCGAGCGCGGTCGTCTGGGACGGCGAGCCGCTGTGTGTGCGGCCGCCGGTGAGCCGGCCCGGGCAGGCCGTCGTGGCGCGGTTCGGCTGGGATCCCGTGACCTGTGCGGTGCGCGCGGACGACCGGCTGTACGGCCTCCTCGGCCTGTACCCCGGCGACTTCGCGGGGACGGATGCGGCGCTCGCGGAGGCCCTGGCACCGCAGGACGCGGAGCGGATCCTGGCCGCGCTGCGCGACACCGCCGCCGGGAAGCCGCCCGCCGCACCGCTGAGCGTGCGGGGACGGGACGGCGCGGCACGGCTGCTGGATCTGTGGCCGGCCGCGGAGGACGGGGCCGGGCAGCGGGTCGACGGGGTGGTGTTCGACCCGGGTCCCGCCGCCTGCGCGGACGGCGCGGCGGACCTGCTGCCGCAGGGTGTGTTCTGCCTGGACCGGCTGGGGCTGGTCGTGTACGTCAACCCGGCCGCGGCCCGGCTCGCCGACCGGGAGCGGGAGTCGCTGCTCGGGCGGCCGCTGTGGGAGGCGATGCCGTGGCTGACCGGCCCGCGGTACGACGACCATCTGCGCGGCGCCCTGCTGGCCCCGGAGCCGGTGCACTTCCATGTGCGGCGGCCGGCCCGCGACCGTGAGGAGCCCGGCGCGGGCGAATGGCTCGCGGTGTCGGTGCATCCCGGCGAGGACCTGCTGACCTGCACACTCGTCCCGGCCAGCCGGATGGACACACCGGTCGAGCCCCTCGTGGAGGAGCACGTCCCTGAGGACACGGTGCCGGGCGGGCACTCGATGGAGCCGCTGTACCGGCCGATCGCGCTGGCGATCGCGCTGACGGACGCGGTGACCGCCCGGCAGGTGTCGGCGGTGGTGATGCAGGAACTGCTGCCCGCGTTCGGGGGCCGGCGCCTCGCGATCTATCTGCTCCAGGACCGGCATCTGTATCTCGCCTGGGAGACCGGCTTCCCGCAGGGGTTCCTCGCTCCGTTCGAGGGGGTCGGTCTCGACGCCCGGCTGCCGGGCGTGGAGTGCCTGACCACGGGGCGGCCGCTGTTCTTCGAGTCGATGCAGCAGCTGCCGACCGCCTATCCGGGCATCCCGCTGGACGCCGACGAGGGCGCCCGGGCCTTTCTGCCGCTGATCGCCTCCGGGCGGCCGGTCGGCTCGTGCATCCTCGGCTTCGACCGCCCGCGCGGCTTCAGCACCGAGGAACGCACGGTCCTCACCGCGCTCGCCGGGCTGATCGCGCACGCCATGGAGCGGGCACGGCGCTACGACAGCGAGGCCGCACTCGCCCGCGGCCTGCAGCAGGCGCTGCTGCCCCGCCGGTTGTCGGCACATCCGCAGGTGGAGACCGCGGGCCGGTATCTGCCGGGCACGCAGGGTATGGACGTGGGCGGCGACTGGTACGACGTGGTGGAGGCGGGTGACGGGCTGGCCCTGGTGATCGGTGATGTGCAGGGACACGGGGTGCAGGCCGCGGCCACCATGGGGCAGCTGCGCAGCGCGGTGCGCGCGTTCGCGCTGGGCGACCGGCCGCCCGACGAGGTGCTGAGCGGCACCAACCATCTGCTGATCGACCTCGATCCCGGTCAGTTCGCCAGCTGCTGCTATCTGCGACTGGACCCCTCGACCGGCCTGGTCCGGATCGCCCGGGCGGGGCATCCGCCGCCGCTGCTGCGCTGCCCCGACGGACGGACCCGGCTGGTGGATGTCCCGGGCGGTGTCGTCCTCGGGGTGGATCCGCAGGCCCGCTACCCGGTGGCCGAACTGCTGCTGGAGCCGGACGCGATTCTCGCCCTGTACACGGACGGGCTGGTGGAGCGGCCGGGCGCGGACAT
>NZ_CM002285.1:809978-830648 GCF_000497445.1 Streptomyces roseochromogenus subsp. oscitans DS 12.976
GACCGGCTCACGGCCGGCGCCCGGCATGCCACCGACCGCCCCGACGACGTGGCGCTGCTGCTGGCCGCCCGCCGTTCGACTCCCGTGCGCCACCGGTGACCGGATCGCGTCGCTCCGATCGGCGGCCGTCACCTCGGTCGATGGTCTCGCCCGAGCGGGCCGGGCAGTGTAGACATGGGCACATGGTGCGACTGCCTGGCCGGCCCGCGACCCGGCCGCCCCGTCCGTTCGGGGACCCGCGCGCATCGCAGGCCCCGCGAACGGAGGGTTCGAGCCAGAACGGCAGCAGACCCGGAGTCCTGCGGTCGGCGGTGACGGGACGCAGCGTTGCCGGGCAGGTGTTCATCCTCCAAGTGGTGATCGTGCTGCTGCTGATCGTCTCGGCGGTGGTGGCGCAGGTGCTGCAGGTGCGGCACGACAGCGATCTGGAGGCCCAGAACCGTTCCCTCGCCGTCGCCGAGTCCTTCGCTAACGCACCCGGCACGGCCGCCGCGCTGCGTACGCCGAACCCCACCGCCGTGCTGCAGCCCCGTGCGGAGGAGGTCCGCAAGGCGACCGGGGTGGACTTCGTCGTCGTGATGAACACCGACGGCATCCGCTACACGCACCCCAAACCCGACCGCATCGGTAAGAAGTTCGTCGGCACGATCGGCCCGGCGCTGGCCGGCGGCACGGTCACCGAGCATGTCAACGGCACGATCGGCCCGCTGGTGCAGGTCGTGGTGCCGGTGAAGGACTCCGCCGGCATGGTGGTGGGCCTGGTGTCCGCCGGGATCACCACCGCGCACGTGGGCGGGGCCGCCGACCAGACGCTGCCGCTGCTGCTCGCGGCGGCCGCGGCGGCACTCGCGCTGGCCACCGGGGGCACGGCGCTGGTCAGCAGACGGCTGCTGCGCCAGACGCACGGTCTGGGACCGTACGAGATGACCCGGATGTACGAGCACCACGACGCGGTGCTGCACGCGGTCCGGGAGGGTGTGCTGATCGTCGGTGACGACGGCCGGCTGCTGCTCGCCAACGACGAGGCGCACCGGCTGCTGGACCTGCCGGAGGACGCCGAGCAGCAGAGCGTGCTGGAGCTGGGCCTGGACGACGAGACGGCGGCGCTGCTGGCCTCGGGCCGGGTGGCCACGGACGAGGTGCACCTGGTCAAGGACCGGCTGCTGGCCATCAACCAGCGCCCCACCGATCTGCGCGGCGGCCCGGCGGGCAGCGTCACCACGCTGCGCGACTCCACCGAGCTGCGCGCCCTGTCGGGCCGCGCGGAGGTGGCGCGGGAGCGGCTGAACATGCTGTACGACGCCGGGGTGGGCATCGGCACCAGCCTGGACGTGACCCGTACCGCCGAGGAGCTGGCGGGGCTGGCGGTGCCCCGGTTCGCGGACTTCGCGACCGTGGACCTGTTCGACGCGGTCCTGCAGGGCGAGGAGCCGAGGCCGGGCACGGCACTGCGCCGCGCCGCCTGCGCCGGCGTCCGCCAGGACTCCCCGCTGTATCCGGTGGGCGAGCGGATCCGGTTCGTGCCCACCTCGCCGCAGGCACGCAGCCTGACCACCGGGCAGTCGGTCCTGGTGCCGCGGCTGCGCGACGCGCCCGGCTGGCGGGCGCAGGACCTGGAGCGTACCGACCAGGTGCTGGAGTACGGCATCCATTCGCTGATCACCGTGCCGCTGCGGGCGGGCAGTCTGGTGCTGGGGGTGGCGAACTTCTGGCGTGCGGAGAAGCCGCAGCCGTTCGACGCCGAGGAGCTGGCCCTCGCCGATGAGCTGGTCGCTCGGGCCGCGGTGTCCATCGACAACGCCCGCCGGTACACGCGCGAACACAGCATGGCGGTGACCCTGCAGCGCAGTCTGCTGCCGCGCACGCTGCCCGAGCAGGGCGCGCTGGAGATCGCCTACCGCTATCTGCCGGCGCAGTCCGGGGTGGGCGGAGACTGGTTCGACGTACTGCCGCTCTCCGGTGCCCGGGTGGCGATGGTCGTGGGGGACGTGGTGGGGCACGGACTGCACGCGGCGGCCACCATGGGCCGGCTGCGCACGGCGGTGCACAACTTCTCCTCGCTGGACCTGCCGCCGGATGAACTCCTCGGACTGCTGGACGAGTTGGTCGGCCGGATCGACCAGGACGAGACCGCCGCGGACGGCTCCGCGGCGATCACCGGCGCGACCTGTCTGTACGCGGTCTATGACCCGGTCTCGCGGCGCTGCACGGTGGCCCGGGCCGGCCATCCGCCGCCCGCGCTGGTGCACCCGGACGGCCGGGTGGAGTTCCCGGAGGTGCCCGCGGGGCCGCCGCTGGGCCTCGGCGGGCTGCCGTTCGAGACGGCCGAGCTGGAGCTGGCGCAGGACAGCCGGCTGGTGCTGTACACCGACGGGCTGGTGGAGGACCGCGAGCGGGACATCGACACGGGTCTCGAGGTGCTGAGCGACGCCCTGAACGGCACGCCGGGCGCCTCGCCGGAGGAGACCTGCCGCGCGGTGCTGGCCCGGCTGCCGGCCCGGCCGATCGACGACGTCGCGCTGATCGTCGCCCGCACCCGGGTGCTGGGCACGGACCGGGTCACCGAGTGGCAGGTGCCGTCCGATCCGGCGGCGGTGTCGCAGGTGCGGTCCGCGGTGACCGGGCAGCTCGCCGACTGGGGTCTGGAGGAGCTGGTCTTCACGACGGAGCTGATCCTGAGCGAGCTGGTCACCAACGCGATCCGCTACGGGCGCGCCCCGATCGTCGTACGGCTGCTGCGCGACCGCACGCTGATCTGCGAGGTCTCCGACGGCAGCACGACCTCGCCGCATCTGCGGTACGCGGCGAGCACCGACGAGGGCGGCCGGGGCCTGTTCCTGGTCGCGCAGCTCGCCGAGCGCTGGGGCACCCGGTACATCCCCAACGGCAAGATCATCTGGGCGGAGCAGCCGCTGCCGTAGCCCTGCGGGAATGGTGTTCGGGAATTGTGTTGAGGACCGGTCGTCCGGCGGGTGATGATCTCCGCCATGTTCTCGCGCAGGATTCGCCGCCCGAAGTCCCCCGCCCTCCGCAAGGCCTGGGAGTCCCTGGACTCCGGTGATGTGCCCGGTGCGCTGCGGCAGTTGCGGGCGGCCGGCGAGGAGCAGCCGCTCGGCGAGGTGGCCCTGGTGGTGGGGCGGGCCGCCGGGTCGGCGGGCTTCGACGACCTCGCGAAGGCCGCCGCCGCGCTCGCCGCCGAGCCCGAACGCCCCAAGGCCTTCTACGACTTCGGGTACTGGTGCATCGAACACGACGTGGCCTGTCTGGCGGTCCCCGCGCTCCGCGAGGCGCTGCGTCGCAGCGACGGTTCGCCGGTGGCGCTGCGGGAGCTGGTGTCGGCGTACGAGCACGAGGGACGCCATCGCGAGGCGGTGACCGAACTCACCCGGTACGAGGGGACGTTCGCCGACTGGCCGGACCGCTATCTGCTGGTGTTCAACGCCGCCCTGGCGGGCGACCTGGAGCTGGCCCGGCGTCAGCACGCGCTGCTCGCCGACCCGGAGGACGCGCAGTGGCAGCCGGCGCGGGACCGGCAGAACCGGGTCCTGGAGCGCGCGGCCGTGGCCGAGCGGGTGTCCTCGCTCGATCTGACCGATCTGCGCGGCTGGCAGTACGTGATCGCCGGCACGGTCCTCGGCACCCTGTCGCCGTACGGCTTCGACGCGGGCATGCACGGCCGCTACGCCTGGCTGCAGGACACCCCCGACGGCTGTCTGCGCGGTCTGCTGCGGCTGCGCGCCCTGCTGGCGGCGGCCGGGGTACGGCCCCGGTCGGTGTCGCTGCTGCCCGACCGGGACTCGCGGATCCTCGGCCTCGCCGCGGCCGAGGTGCTGGGGCTGCCGGCCGAGCCGTTCGTGCCCGGCCGGCCGGACACGGTGGTCGTGGCGTACGACCTGGACGGTGTGGCGGCACATGACGGCGGCCCGGAGATCATCGGGCAGCTCTTCGAGCGGGTGCCCGGGCAGGTGCTGCACGCGCACGCGAGCTGCTGGACGGACCCGCCTGCGATCACCGCGGACAGCGTCGCGCTGCTGCACCAGTCGCTGGTGCCGCCGTGGGGCGAGCGGCTGACGCAGGGCGCGGACGGCGGCGTGGAGCGGGGCCCGGCGGACGACCGTCCGGAGGCGGAGATCGCCGCCGAGGTGACGGCGGCCGACCCGGAGGCCGATCCGGGGGACGGCGCGGGCCCGGCCGACGACGACGCGGAGTTCGCCGCGTTCGCCGGGGCCGTCAGCGGCACCTGGCTGCGTGGCGACCGGGCACGGGTGCGGTCTGCCGGGCCCGTCCCGAGCTCCCGGTTCGCCTAGGGCCTGTCCGGCGGATCAGGTCGCGGGAAAGTGACGGCGCCTCATCAGTGCAGGTGAGCGAGGATCAGCCGAGGGCGCGGTCGAGGTTGAACGCGGCGCTGATCAGGGCCAGATGCGTGAACGCCTGCGGGAAGTTGCCCTGTTGCTCGCCGGTACGGCCGATTTCCTCCGCGTACAGGCCGAGGTGGTTGGCGTAGGTGAGCATCTTCTCGAAGGCCAGCCGGGCCTCGTCGAGCCGGCCGGCCCGCACCAGGGCCTCGACGTACCAGAAGGAGCAGATGGAGAAGGTGCCCTCGTCGCCGCGGAGCCCGTCGGGGCTGGTCTGCGGGTCGTAGCGGTAGACGAGGGAGTCGGAGACCAGGTCATCGGTGAGGGCGTCCAGGGTGGACAGCCACTTGGGGTCGGTGGGGGCGACGAACTTGCCGAGCGGCATCATCAGCAGCGAGGCGTCGAGGACGTCGCCGCCCTCGTACTGCACGAAGGCGCCGCGCCGCTCCGACCAGCCGCGGTCCATGATCCGCCGGTAGATGGTGTCGCGGGCCTGCCGCCAGCGGGGCAGGTCGGCGGGGAGTCCGCGCCGGTTGGCGAGGCGGATGGCGCGCTCGATGGCGACCCAGCACATCAGCCGCGAGTAGGTGAAGTTCCGGCGGCCGCCGCGGGTCTCCCACACGCCCTCGTCGGGCTGGTCCCAGTGCGCGCACACCCAGTCGACCAGTCGGCACACATCGTCCCACTGGCCGCTGGAGATCGGCTGGGCCCACTTGTCGTAGAGATAGATCGAGTCGATCAGGGCGCCGTATATGTCCAGCTGGAGTTGGTCGGCGGCGGCGTTGCCGACCCGGACCGGGGCGGAGCCCAGATGGCCCTCCAGGTGCGGCAGCACCCGCTCCGGCAGCTCGGTGCGGCCGTCGATGCCGTACATGATCTGCAGCGGCGGGGAGCCATCGACGTTGTCGCAAGGGCTGACATGCCTGGTCAGGAAGCGCATGAACGCCTCGGCCTCGCCGGTGAAGCCGAGCCGCAGCAGCGCGTAGACGGCGAAGGCGGCGTCGCGGACCCACACATACCGGTAGTCCCAGTTGCGCTCGCCACCGAGCTGCTCGGGCAGGCTGGTGGTGGGGGCGGCGACGATGGCGCCGGTGGGCGCGTAGGTGAGCAGCTTGAGGGTGAGCGCGGAGCGGTGCACCATCTCGCGCCAGCGGCCTCGGTAGCGGGACTGGTGCAGCCAGCGCCGCCAGTAGGCGACCGTGGCGTTGAACTCGTGCTCGGCCTCGGCACGGGCGCAGCCGCGCGGGGGGATCCGCTCGCCGACCTGGTCGAGGGCGAACACGGCGGACTCGCCCTCGGTGAGTTTGAAGTCGGTGCGCGCGTCCCGGGCGTCGCACTCCAGCATGACCGTCGAGGTCAGCGCCAGGGACAGGTCGGCGGACTCGAACAGCACGGTGCCGTCGTCGGTGCGCAGGGTGTGCGGGACGGCACCGTAGTCGAAGCGCGGCGCGATCGACGCCCGGAACGGGACCGTGCCACGGACACAGATCACCCGCCGGATCAGCCGGTGCCGGCCGGCCTCGCCGGTGCCGGCCGCGTCGTCCGAGGTCACCGGCATGAAGTCCTGCACCTCACCGACGCCGTCCTCAGTGAAGAACCGGGTGATCAGGACGTTGGTGTCGGGGAAGTAGAACTGCTTGGTGCGTGCCGGTACGGCGGCGGCCAGCTCGAAGGAGCCGCCGCGCTCGGCGTCGAGGATGGCCGCGAAGACGCTGGGCGCGTCGAAGGACGGGCAGCAGTACCAGTCGATCGTGCCGTTGGTTCCGACCAGCGCGACACTGCGCAGATCGCCGATGAGGCCGTGCTCGGCGATCGGCAGATAGCGCGGGCCGGGGCGGATGTCCTCGGCGAACGGGGTCTCGGCCATCGGCGGCCTCCCGGGGAGCGGAGCGAGATGTCTTCCAGCTTAGGAGCGTGTGCTCTCCGGTGGCGTGGGAAGGCGCCGCGGGGAATGGTGAGAGTGTGCCCCGTTCGGCGGCACCGGCACGGATGCGGTCATCCGGACCGAGGAGGAGGCATCATGTCGACCATCACACCTGACGAATCCCGGTCGTCCGACGACCACTGCACCCCGGACGCCCTGCTCCACTCCGCCCCTTCCCGGGACATCACCCTGGAGGACCTGGTGATGGCGGCGGGCAGGGACGTCACCCCGAAGAACCTCGACTGGGCACGCCGCAAGATGGAGAAGGAGGGCCCGACAGCCATCGAGAGGCTGCTGCCGTAGGGCGGTCCGGGGAAAGCGAAGGCTCCTGTTTCAACGGGGGCGGAACGACGGCCCAAGGGGTGTGGGGCGGTGTGTGACAGGCGGCTCCGCCGCGGGGCGCGAGCAACCACGCACGCCCCGCACCCCGCCGTACGTATGAGTCCCTACGGCGAGCGGGCGTCGTCCACACACACCACCCGAACAAAACGCACCGCGTTGTTGGCAAACCCACCCCGGTTCCAGCGCTGCTCCAGAGGCTGGGTAGAGCCGCCGGCGTCGCTCGCACGCGCGCCGACCTCATACTCGCCGGGGGACGAGGCCCAGTCGTAGTGCCAGCCCCGCCAAGCCCACCGCTGCCCGTCCAGCAGAGGGTCGAGAACGGCCCGCTCCCAGCTGACGCCGCGATCCGTGCTGACCTCCACCGAGGTAACCGGCGCCTGTCCCGACCACGCGCGGCCGAAAAGCTTCACCGGCCCCGGCCGCACCACCCGCGTGCGGGACATGAAGTCGGGAAACCCCGGAGGGACCAGCAGGGCGCGCGGCGCGACGCGGGTGACCGGCTCGCCCTCCTCGCCGGCGGTGTGCCGGATGCGATAGGCGACCGTCTGCTGGAAGCCCGTGAACGGTACGTCGCTCACCGTGACCGAGCGCAGCCATTTCACATGGGCCATGCCGTACCAGCCGGGCACGATCAGCCGCAGGGGCCGGCCGTGCTGCGGGGGCAGTGGCGCGCCGTTCATGGCGGTGGCGACCAGTACCTGTGGGTCGTCGCCCAGGGCCACGGCCAGTGGCAGGGCGCGCTGGTAGTCCTGTTCGATCCCGCGTTCCACCCCGTGGTCGGCACCGGTGAAGACGACGTCCACGGCCGCCGGGTCCGCGCCCGCCTCGGCGAGCAGCAGCCGCAGCGGTACGCCGCTCCAGTCGGCGGTGCCGACCGCCTCCACCAGCCAGGGCTGGCTGACCGGCCGGGGCGTGAGCAGGGCCCGGCCGTTGCCCGCGCACTCCAGGGTCACCCGGATGGTGATCTGCGGGAACGACAGCAGGTCGGCGAGGGACAGGTCGAGCGGGACGCGGACCCGCCCGTCGACGGACAGCCGCCAGGCGCCGGCGTTCGGCACATACGGGATGTCGTAGTGCGTGAGGACGTAGTGCAGTCCGGGCGGGGTGACGTCGTGCCGCAGCGCCTCCAGGGGCAGACCGTGGTTGCGGGTGGCGAGCGCGAGTTCGTCGGCGCCGATCCCCTCGTCGGGAGCGGCCAGCCGGGCGGGGGCGCTCGGGTCGCCGGATCGCTGGCCCATGGCGTCATTGTCCTCCCGGGCCACCGGCTCGGCGAGAAGAGACGAGGAGAGGCGAGGAGAGGCGAGGAGAGGCGAGGAGAGGCGAGCGGGCGGTGGCGGCAACTCCCGTGCGGGCCGGGGGATTTCGAGGGCGGCGATCTCTTCCGGAGCGGACCGGAGGACTGACACACTGCCGAGGGTGCTCGACTTCGACTTCGACATGCTCGTCATCGGATCCGGTCCCGGCGGTCAGAAGGCCGCCATCGCCGCGGCCAAGCTCGGCCGCCGGGTCGCGGTCGTCGACCGCCCCGACATGCTGGGCGGGGTCTCCCTGCACACCGGAACCATTCCCTCCAAGACGCTGCGCGAGGCGGTGCTGTACCTGACCGGTCTCACCCAGCGCGATCTGTACGGGCAGAGCTACCGGCTGAAGGACGACATCACCGTCGCCGATCTGACCGCGCGCACCCAGCACGTCGTCGGCCGCGAGGTGGACGTCGTGCGCAGCCAGCTCACCCGCAATCAGGTGACCGTCTACTCCGGCACGGCCCGCTTCGCCGATCCGCACACCATCGCCCTGTCCGAGCTCTCGGGCCGGGAACGGCTGCTGAGCGCCGGGCACATCGTCATCGCCACCGGCACCAGGCCGGCCCGCCCGGACACGGTCGAGTTCGACGGGCGGACGATCATGGACTCCGACAACGTGCTCTCGCTGGAGCGGGTGCCGCGCTCCATGGTGATCGTCGGTGCGGGGGTCATCGGCATGGAGTACGCCTCCATGTTCGCCGCGCTCGGCAGCAAGGTGACCGTGGTGGAGAAGCGTCCCGGGATGCTGGACCTGTGCGATGTGGAGATCGTGGAGTCGCTCAAGTACCACCTGCGGGACCTGGCCGTCACCTTCCGGTTCGGCGAGACCGTGGCCGCCGTGGAACGCCATCCACGGGGCACGCTCACCGTGCTGGAGAGCGGCAAGAAGATCCCCGCGGACACGGTGATGTACTCGGCGGGCAGGCAGGGCCTCACCGACGACCTCGGCCTGGACAAGGCCGGGCTGGCGGCGGACGCGCGCGGCCGGATCGAGGTGGACGAGAACTACCGCACCGAGGTGCCGCACATCTACGCCGTCGGCGACGTCATCGGCTTCCCGGCGCTCGCGGCGACCTCGATGGAGCAGGGCCGCGCGGCCGCGTACCACGCGTGCGGGGAGCCCGTCGGGCGGATGCACCATCTCCAGCCGATCGGGATCTACACCATCCCGGAGATCAGCTTCGTCGGCCGGACCGAGGACCAGCTGACCGAGGACCGGGTGCCGTTCGAGGTGGGCGTGGCCCGGTACCGGGAGCTGGCCCGCGGGCAGATCATCGGGGACTCGCACGGCATGCTGAAGCTGCTGGTGTCTCCGACGGACCGCACGTTGCTCGGGGTGCACTGTTTCGGCTCGGGCGCCACGGAGTTGATTCACATCGGGCAGTCGGTGATGGGGTGCGGGGGGACGGTGGACTATCTGGTGGACGCGGTGTTCAACTATCCGACGCTGGCGGAGTCGTACAAGGTCGCTGCGCTGGATGCGACGAATCGGCTCCGCCAGGTGGACCGCCTGGATTAGCGCTGTTGGGGCAGCCCCGCGCCCCTTGAGTCAGTCCGCCGACTGTTCCGCCAGACTCGCCGTCCACTTCTCCTCGATGCGGCCCGCCTTCCATACCAGTAGGGCGATGGCCCAGGTGGCGAAGAACAGGCCGACGATGACGAAGCCGACGGTGTTGAGGTCGAGGCCGGAGATCCAGTCCCAGAAGGCGCCGTGGAGATCCAGCTTGTCGGCGAGGAGGCCGAGGAGTTCGACGGTGCCGATGATGAGGGCGACGGCCACGGACAGGCCGGTGATGGTGAGGTTGTAGTAGACCTTGCGGACCGGCTTGGAGAACGCCCACTCGTAGGCGAAGTTCATGAACGAGCCGTCGATGGTGTCAAGGAGCGACATGCCTGCGGCGAACAGGACCGGCAGGGTCAGAATGGCGTACCAGGGCAGGCCGGAGGCGGCACCGGAGCCGGCGAGGACCAGCAGGGCGATCTCGGTTGCCGTGTCGAAGCCCAGGCCGAACAGCAGGCCGAGCGGGTACATCTGCCAGGGCTTGCTGATGGAGCCGGTGACCCGGCCGAGGAGGCGGTTCATGAAGCCGCGGTTGTTCAGCTGGGTCTCCAGGGCGGCCTCGTCGTAGGCGCCGGAGCGCATCTGCCGGAAGACCTTCCAGATGCCGGCCAGGATGACGAGGTTGATGCCGGCGATGAGGTAGAGGAAGGTGCCGGAGACCGTCGTACCGATCAGACCCGTCACCTCGTGGAGGTGCGAGTTGTCGTCGCGGACGGGTCCGGCCAGGCTCTTCATGCCGAGCGAGAGCAGCAGGGCCAGGCCGAAGACGATGCTGGAGTGGCCGAGGGAGAACCAGAAGCCGACCGACAGCGGGCGCTGCCCCTGGCCCATGAGCTTGCGGGTGGTGTTGTCGATCGCCGCGATGTGGTCGGCGTCGAAGGCGTGCCGCATGCCGAGGGTGTACGCGGTCACGCCGATGCCGATGCCGAAGGACTCCTTGCCGACGCTGAAGTGCTGTGGCGCGATGATGCCGATCAGGGTGCCCCAGCCGATGATGTGCAGGGCGAGCACGAAGCCGGCCATCCCGCCGACCCTGATCCACTCCTGCCGTGTCATGGAGCCTCGGACACGGTGCCAGGCCGAGCGGTTGGGTGTCATCGAGAAGGTCGTCCTTCGGTGGTGCGGTTACGGCTGCACAGCGCAGCCTTATGGAATCCTTCCGTACTTGCAAATCGTGTGCAGCAAGGGGCGGGTAAAGGCAGCGGCAGACCTTTCCCAAGAGAAGAGGGAAGAGGCCTGCCGCGGTTGTCTGGTCCGACAGGTGGCGTCAGCTGGCGTCAGGCGGAGAACATGCCCCGGCCGAGCCAGTCCTTGTCGTCCCGGACGCCGGGCAGGGCGAAGAAGTAGCCGCCGCCCGTGGGCGAGATGTAGTCCACCAGCGGCTCGTCGATCAGCCGGGTCTGTACGGCCTCGAACTGGCGCTTGACGTCCTGCTGGTAGCAGCAGAAGACCAGGCCCATGTCGAGGTTGCCGACGTTGTCCACGCCGCGGTCGTAGTTGTAGCCGCGGCGCAGGATGCGGGAGCTGTCGGTCTTCGCGGTGCGCGGGTTGGCGAGGCGGATGTGGGCGTCCACCGGGATCGCGGTGCCGTGCGGGTCCTTGGCGTAGTTCGGGATGTCGGTCTCCTTGGCACCGTCGAGCGGGGCGCCGGTGTCCTTGCGGCGGCCGAACATCTTCTCCTGCTCGGTGAGCGAGACCCGGTCCCAGAACTCGACCAGCATCCGGATGATCCGGATCACCTGGTAGCTGCCGCCCGCCGTCCAGGCCGGTTCGCCCTGGCCGTCACCGACCCAGATCAGCTTGTTCGTCTCACGGGCGGAGGTGACGTCGGGGTTGGCGATGCCGTCTTTGAAGCCGAGCAGGTTGCGCTGAGCGCCGGTGGGGCGCGGGGCGTTCTGGAAGCCGTCGATGCGCCACTTGATCTGCATGGCGCCGCGGGTGTGCCGGGCGATGTCACGCAGCGCGTGCAGCACGGTGTCAGTGCTCTGGGCGCAGATCTGCAGGGACAGATCGCCATGGCACTCGGCCGCGTTCAGGTTGTCGTTCGGGAACGTCCGCATCGGGGTGAGCCGGGCGGGCCTGGCCTTGGCGAGGCCGTAGCGGTCGTCGAAGAGGGAGGCTCCGACGCCGACGGTGACGGTGAGGCCGTCCGAGGGGACCTCGGGGCCGAGGATGCCGTTGTCGGCGGGCGGCGCGCCGACGCCCAGGTCGGTGGGGGTGCCGCCGGAGGTGAGGAAGCGGGCCCGTTCGGTGATGGTCTTCAGCAGCTCGGTCAGGCCCGCGCGGTCGTCGGCTATGACGTTCAGTGAGACGAAGGTGGCGGCGGCCGGGGCCGGGGTGATGATGCCGGCCTGGTGGGCGCCGTGGAAGGAGACCTTCGCGGCGCTGTCGGCGCTCGCGGGTTGCGCCTCGGCCGTGCCGCCGCTCTCCGCGAGCGCGTAGCCGCCGCCGGCCAGGACCGCTCCGGCGGCACCGGCGCCGAGCGCGGTACGCACGAAGGAGCGGCGGGCGGGGCCGACGGGGCAGGTCGGCGTGTCGGCGGTCGGCATCGGTGGGTTCCCTTCGGAGTGCGGGTGCGCGGCGGTCGTCGGACGGCATGCCGGATCGCCCGGCGAGCGGTCTGCGGGCCGGCTCATCAGGCGGACTTCCGGATCTCGAGCAGGTCCGGGATCGGGGCGAGGTCCTCCAGCAGCTGCCCGGTGGCGCCGTTCAGCCGCTGCCGGTCGGCCGGGGCCAGCTGGTCGACGCCGGTCCAGCGGTCGCCGTCGTGGGCCGCGTCCAGGAGCTTCTGCACGCGCGCGATGTCCGCGTCGACCGTCGGGAGCACCCGGGGCGCGCGGGTGGTGAGCAGCGGCTTGAGGACGGTGAGCAGCTCGCGGGTGCCGGCGAGGTTGGCCTCGGCGGTGGCGAGGTTGGTACCGCTTCCCTCGTCGGTGTCGCCGGTCAGCTCGAACTGGAGGGTGTTCTCCAGGATCTCGTGCGCGCGCAGCGGGAGATCACCCGGGTCGAAGTCCTGGCCCGGGAACGCCTTCTGGAGCCCGGTGGCATCCGTGACGAGCTGCTGGGCGGGGCCGGTCAGGTCCTTGGCCGACTGGCCGTGCCACAGGCCGTACTCGATGCGGTGGAAGCCGGCGAAGTCCTTGTCCTGGACGCCGTCCGGCAGTCCGTCGGCCCGGCCGTTGATCTTCTTGTCGAAGTCCTCGAAGGTGCCGTAGGCGGCGCCGAGCGAGGAGTAGGTGCGATGGGCGGTGAGCCAGTCGGTGCGTGCCTGGTCCAGGTGGTTGCCCTGGATGTCGTCGGCGAGGGCGCGGGTCTGGCCGACCAGGGCGGTCAGGCCCTGGTTGACGTACGCCTTGTACGCCTTCAGCGGTGCGGCGAGGTCCTGCTCGGAGACGGGGACGACCGGCTTGGCGGCTCCGCCGCCGGTGACGGTGACCGACTTGGAGGTGACGGCCTTGCCGTCGGTGGGGACGCAGCGCCAGGCGTAGGTGCCGCCGGCGACGGTGGCGACGAGGTCACGGGTGGTGCCGGGGGCCAGGCCCTCGATCTCGCCGTAGACCGCGCTGGTCGACGGGTCGATGAGGTAGACCTCGGAGGTCTTGCCGCCGGTGTTCTGCATCTGGAAGGTCTGGCGGCCCGGCTTGGGCGCGGTGAAGCCCTTGCCGCACTCGGTCTCGGAGACGGCGACGGTCTGGTCGCCGGCGGGCTTGGGCCGGGCGAGGGCGACGACGAGTCCGGCGATCACGGCGGGTACGGCGACCACGGCGGCGGGCACCACCCAGACCGGCCGGCGCCGCTCGGGCCGCTCGGCCTTCGGCTCGGCCGCGGGGCGTTCCTTCGCCGGCTTCGGGGCGGTGGTCCGCACGCCGCGCACGAACAGGGTCATCACGACGACCAGATAGGCGACGTAGGCCACCACCTGGAGCCAGGTCATGGTCGGGGTGAGGTTGAGGACGCCCTGGATCAGGGTGCTGTACCAGGAGCCGGCGTCGACGCTGCTCGCCAGGTCGACCGCGTAGGCGGTCTTGCCGGGCAGCACGCCGCCCTCCTGGAGATCGCGCAGGCCGTAGCCGAGGACGCCGGCCGCGATGACGATCAGGACGGCGCCGGTGGCGGTGAAGAATTTCGTCAGGTTGATCTTCAGGACGCGCCGGTACAGGCCCCAGCACAGGCCGGCCGCGAGGACGAGGCCGATGCCGGCACCGGTCAGCGGTCCGGCCGACTCACCGGCCGCCCGCGCGGTGGTCCACAGGAACAGGGCCGTCTCCAGGCCCTCCCGGCCGACCGCGAGGAACGAGGTCAGGATCAGCACGCCGGAGCCCATGGCGAGGGCGCCGGTCACCTTCTCCCTCAGCTCGCCGGAGAGGCTGCGGGCCGAGCGGCGCATCCAGAACACCATGGCGGTGACGAACGCGACAGCGATCACGCTAAGGGTGCCGCCGAAGGCCTCCTGGGCGGTCTGCGGCATGGACGCGGCGGTGAAGGTGAGCACCGCGCCGAAGCTCATGGCCACCGCGATCGCGGCCAGGACGCCGGTCCACACCTGGGGCAACCGCGACCGCGCCTCGGCCCGCACCAGGGTGGCGACCAGGATGGAGACGATGAGTCCCGCTTCGAGCCCCTCCCTGAGTCCGATCAGGAAACTCGGAAACGCGTCGTCCCACATGCCCTGCTGCCCTCCCTATTACTTAGCGAAGGCATACCTTACCTTCGCGGACCATCATGACTACGCCCATGTACTCAGCCGGTCACAAAGAGGCAATGAACGGGTAAAGCCGGGGAACAATCGCCAGTCTCCGTTCGTCTACAGTCCGGTAGACCGTCTACAAATATGTAGTCGGATCTTGTCGAGGAAGTCGATGAAAGGGCGTACGGCGATGGCCGCTTCCCCCCACCTGGCGTCGCAGCTCGCGGTCAATGTGCTCGACGCCCACTCCCTGCTCGCCGCTTTCGGCGTGCTCGGCGTCGGTGTGGTGCTCTTCGCGGAGACGGGCCTGCTGATCGGGTTCTTCCTGCCCGGGGACTCCCTGCTGTTCACCGCCGGCCTGCTGTGCACGGGGTCCGCCGCCAGTGGGGTGCACCTCTCGCTCGGTCCGCTGCTCGTCGCGGCCGCCGTCGGCGCCCTGGCCGGCTCGCAGTGCGGATTCCTGATCGGCCGCAAGGCCGGCGGGGCGCTGCTCGCCCGCACCCGCTCCGCGAAGCTGCGCGAGGGCGCCGAGCGCGCCGAGGAACTGCTGGAGCGGTACGGCTACGCGAAGGCGATCGTGCTGGCCCGCTTCGTCCCGGTGGTGCGCACGGTGCTGAACCCGATGGCGGGCGCGCTCGGCGTGCCGGCCCGGACCTTCACTCTCTGGCAGGTGGCGGGCGGGCTCGTGTGGAGCCTTGGTCTCACCCTCGCCGGTTATGCGCTGGGCTCCTCGATCCCGAACGTCGACAAGTATCTGCTGCCGGTGATCGCGCTGATCGTGCTTGTCTCGCTGATCCCCGTCGTCGCCGAGGTGCTGCGCTCCCGCCGGGCCGCGAAGGAAGCCCGCTGATGTTCCCGGCGCTCTCCGGCACGTCGGTGGACGGGCCGCTGTACCGGCACGTGGTGGACCTCGCCCGCCACTCCCCCGCCTGGCTGGACGGCCTGGTGGCGGTGTGGTCGGCGTACGGGCTGGCGGTGTTCGCGCTCCTCATGCTCGTCGGCTGGTGGCGGGCCCGCCGGGCGGGGGCGGACGCGGCTCTGACGGCCCTGGCGGTGCCGGCGGCCGTGCTGGCGGCCTTCGCCGCGGACTCCGTGCTGAAGCTGCTCGTGCGCGAGGACCGGCCCTGCCGGGGCCTGGCCTTCCGCACGCTGGAGGCGTGCCCGGCGCGCGGGGACTGGTCGTTCCCCAGCAATCACGCCGCGATCGCGTTCGCGGCGGCGGTGGCGCTGTACTTCGTCTCCCGCCGGCTGGGCGTGGTGGCGGCCGTGTGCGCGGGCCTCATGGGGGCGTCCCGGGTGTGGGTCGGGGTGCACTATCCGCACGACGTCGCCGCGGGGGCGGCCCTCGGCGCGGCGGTGGCGTTCGTCGTGATGACCGCCGTGAGCCGGCTGCCGAAGGACCTGCCGAAGCGGCTCTCGGGCACCCGGCTGCGCGCCCTGCTGGTGTCATGAACCGCGGCAAGGCCGCGGAGCCGGCCGGCACGCTGGCCCTCGGCGCCTGGATGGCGTTCGCGGTGCTGACCGCCGTGGTGGTGAGCGACCAGGGCGGCCCGCTCTATCTGGACCAGGGCCTGCTGTCCTGGTCCGTCGGGCACCGCCCGCCGGAGGCGGTGGCGGTGGCCCGCGGGCTCACCGCCACGGGCACCGGTGTCGTGCCGTACGTCCTGGTGGTCGTGGCCGGGCTGATCGCGGGGCGCACCGCGCGCCAGAGGCTGGTGACCGTGCCGCTCGCCGTGCTCTGCCTCGGCGCGGGCCAGGCGGTGCGGTACGGCGTGATGGAACTGGTCGCCCGCGCCCGGCCGCCGGGGTACGACTGGCGGACGCAGGCCTCCGGCTGGTCGTTCCCCTCCGGTCACGCCACCACGGCCGCGCTGACGGCCGGCCTGCTGATCGCCGCCCTGTGCCTGCGCGCCCCGCGCGGGCGGACCGCGCTGTGTCTGCTCGTCGCCTGCTGGGGGGCGGGGGTCGGTCTGACCCGTGTCTTCCTGGGCGTGCACTGGTTCTCCGACGTGGCCGGCGGCTGGCTGTTCGCCGCCGGCTGGCTCGGTGTCTGCGTCGGCGCGGTGGCCCGGTGGCTGCCCGAGCGCCTGGGCCTGTCCGGCGGCTCGGGTCGCAGGACATCGACAGAGCCTCATCAGCGCAGGTGAGCGGGGGCGGCGATGGGGCTGCCCCCGCGCGAGCGGAGCCGAGTGTGGGGGGAGCGTCGGCGACCGGCGTCAACTGCCGCTGGGGGTGCCCCCAGCCCTTGAGGCAGGGGAGGGCGTGCCGGCCCCCGCGTCTGCGACAGGATCCGCCGGACAGGCCCCAGCCAGGCCGACAGGGCCCAGGTCCCCCGTGCCCCGGAGCCGGGCACACCCCATCCGAGCGAGACGGCCGACGGGCCGGTGGAGAGAGATGCGCCCCAGGATTCTCATCGTCGAGGACGATCACGCCCTGCGTGACGTGCTGCGCCGTGGTCTGCACGACGAGGACTTCGACACGGTCTGTGCCGGCGACGGCGCCACGGCCCTGCGGCTGGCGACGCCGGACGTGTCGGCCGTCGTGCTGGACGTCGGCCTGCCCGACGCCGACGGCCGCGATGTGTGCCAGGCGATGCGCGCGGGCGGCTTCCTCGCCCCGGTCGTCTTCCTGACCGCGCGGCACGGGCTCACGGACCGGCTGTCGGGCTTCTCGGCCGGTGGGGACGACTATCTGCCCAAGCCGTTCCACCTCGCCGAGCTGGCGGCCCGGCTGCGGGCCGCGCTGCGCCGGGCCGTGCCCCCGGCCCGGATCGCCGGGGCGGGCGGACTGGTGCTGGACGCCGTCCGGCACAGCGCCACCGTGGAGGGCAGGCGCGTGGATCTGACGCCGACGGAGTTCCGGCTGCTGGCGGCGCTCAGCGCGGCCGGCGGGGAGCTGGTGCGCCGCCGCGAGCTGCTCCGTGCGGGCTGGCCGGAGGGGGCGCAGGTCAGCGACAACACGCTGGACCAGTATCTGACCCGGCTGCGCCGCAAGCTGCGCGCGGCGGGCAGCGACCGGACCATCGCCACCGCACGCGGGATCGGGCACCGCCTGACATGAGGCTCCCCCGCAGCGGGTGGTTCCTGGCCCGTACGCCGTCGCCCCTCGCCCGCCTCACATCCCGGCTGGCGCCGCGGACCCTGCGCGGCCGGCTCTCCCTGGCCGCCCTGGTCACCGCGGCGCTGCTGATGGTGATCCTCACCGTTGTCTTCAACACCGTGGTCGGCCACCGTCTCCAGCAGGAGGCGGACGACGAGCTGCGCACCCGCGCGGCGGCCGTCGCCACGACCGTCGACACCCGTCACGGCAGCGTGCGGGTGCTGGAGACCTCCGGCGACCGGCTGCTGGACACCAACGCGTGGATCTACACCGACGGCAGGCTGCTGGAGCGGCCTCCGGCCGGCGCCGGAGCGCTCACCCGCGCCGCCGATGCCCTGACCGCCCGCGGCCGGCGCGGCTGTGCCACGGTGCACGGCCCCGACACCGTACGGCTGTGCGCGGCGCCGGTGCCCGGTGCGGCGGCGCGGGCCACCGTGGTCACGGCGCTGGACCTCGCGCCGTACCGGAGTTCCGCCCGAACGCTGCTGCTGGGCTCGTGCGCGCTGGACGCGGTGATGCTCGTGTGTACCTATGCGCTGACCCGGCTGGTGGTGGGGCGGGCGCTGCGCCCGGTGCGCACGATGACGGACCAGGCGACCCAGTGGAGTGCCGTGGGGTCCGAGGAGCGCTTCGCGGGCGGCGGCCGGCCGGCCGAACTGGCCGCGCTCGGCGCCTCGTTGGACTCCCTGCTGGACCGGATCCGGGCGGTGCTGCGGCATGAGCGGCAGCTGACCGGCGAGCTGTCGCACGAACTGCGCACCCCACTCAGCCGGATCGTCGCCGAGCTGGACTGGTGGCGCTCCCGCCCGCGTTCCGACGCCGAGACCCGGGCCTGTCACGAGGTCCTGGCCGAGGCCGCGCAGTCGATGCGCACCATCTGCGACACCCTGCTGGACGAGGCCCGCGCGGGTGCGCCGACCGCCCCCGGCACCGCCGATGTGCCGACGGTGCTGCACCGCATGGCCGCGCACGCGGACGCTTCCGGCGCGGTGCGGGTCGTCGTACCGGAGGGGCCGGGGCCGCTGACGGCCGGGGTGCAGCCGGCGCTCCTGGAACGGATCGTCAGTCCGTTGCTGGCCAATGCGGTGCGGTATGCCCGTACGACGGTCACGCTGAGCGCGAGCCGCGAGAACGGCGGCATGCGGATCGAGGTCACGGACGACGGCCCGGGCGTGCCCGCGGCTTTCGCCGAGCTGCTCTTCCAGCCCGGCGAACGGGCCGATCCCGGTGACGGGCACGGCGGAGCGGGCCTCGGGCTGCCGCTCGCCCGGCGCCTGGCCCGCTCCGCCGGCGGCGAGGTCGTCCACGACCCCGCGCACGGGCCCGGGGCGCGGTTCGTGGTGACCCTGCCGGTGGGCTGATCCCGCTCAGGCGCGATGGGCCGGTGCGCCGGTCTGCCGCACGGCCTGCTGTTCGGTGACGTCCTTGCGGGTCACGATCAGGTAGACGACCAGGGCGAGGATGACGGTGAGGAACAGCGCGCTGGTCACCACCGTGCCGAGGCCGAGGCCGCCGTCGCCGGTGGGCTGGGAGAGGTAGTCGCCGACGGAGGCGCCGAGCGGCCGGGTGAGGACGTACGCGATCCAGAAGCTCGTCACGGCGCTCAGGCCGAGCGTGAACCGGGCGAGGGCGACCGCGGCGATGGCGGCGGCGAACAGCAGGGCGGACAGCCAGTAGCCGAGGTCCATCTTCTCGGCGAGCAGGTCGCCGGCGGAGGTGCCGAGCGCGAAGGTGCACAGGACGGCCAGCCAGTAGAAGGCCTCGCGGCGGGTGGTGTCGATGTGGTGGATCGACAGGGTGCGCTCTGTGCGGTACCAGAGCGCGAAGACGGTCACCAAGGCGATCGCGAAGACGGTCGTGGTGGTCTCCAGGGCCACGCCCATGTTGTCGGTGAGGTTGTCGCTGACCAGCGTGCCGACGACGCTGATCAGCGCGACGGCGAGCCAGTACACGCCGGCGCGGTAGGCCCTGGTGCGGAACTGCACCACGAGCACGACCG
Organism: Streptomyces roseochromogenus subsp. oscitans DS 12.976; assembly: GCF_000497445.1. Classification (NCBI taxonomy): domain Bacteria; kingdom Bacillati; phylum Actinomycetota; class Actinomycetes; order Kitasatosporales; family Streptomycetaceae; genus Streptomyces; species Streptomyces roseochromogenus. The sequence continues at coordinate 829,250 of NZ_CM002285.1, forward strand.
CGAGCAGCGCGCTCATCAGCAGCGAGACTCCAGTCAGCCCGAGGCCGGCCTTCTCGTTCAGCAGGTCGGCGGCGGTCTCGCCGACCGTGGTGCACAGCACCTTGATCACCCAGAAGTAGACGGTGACTTCCGGCACCTTGTTCCAGCGCACACGGGCGGGCGCGCCGGTGCCGGTGTCGGCCACCGTGGTCGCAGAGGTCTCTGATGTCATGGTGCCGACGGTGACAAGGGGAACCTGAACGCATCCTGAGCACCGGGCCGGCCGGGGTCAGGGCGCGGCGTGCGGTCCGTCCGGGCGCTCGCCGCGCCGGAGGATCATCTCCTGGCTCAGTTCCTCGGTCTCCGTCTCGGACAGTCGCTCGAAGCCGTCCTCGGTGAGGACGCAGACGACCGGGAAGGTACGGCGGTTCAGGTCGGGGCCGCCGGTCGCCGAGTCGTCGTCCGCCGCGTCGTACAGCGCCTGGAGCGCGGCGAGGGCGGCCTCGCGGCGGGTGAGGTCCAGCCGGTAGAGCTTCTTCAGGGCGCCCCGGGCGTACGGGGAGCCGGAGCCCTCGGCGTGGAAGTCGTGTTTCTCGTAGAGGCCGCCGGCCGCGTCGAAGGCGAAGATGCGGCCGCCCTTGCCCTCGGGTGCGGTGAGGTCGTATCCGGCGAGCAGCGGGACGACGGCGAGGCCCTGCATGGCCTGGGCGAGGTTCTGCCGGATCATGGACGCGAGCCGGGTCGCCTTGCCGGGCAGGCTCATCGGGGTGCCCTCGATCTTCTCGAAGTGCGTCAGCTCCACCTGGAAGAGCCGCACCATGTCGACGGCGAGGCCTACGGTGCCGGCGAAGGCGACGGCCGTGTGGTCGTCGGTGGGGTGGACCTTCTCGAGGTCGCGCTGGGCGATGAGGTTGCCCATGGTGGCCCGGCGGTCGCCTGCGATCAGCACGCCGTCGCCGTAGGTGAGGGCGAGGACGGTGGTGCCGTGCGGGAACCGGTCGGGGGCCGCCCGTACGCCGTCGGGCAGTGCGGGTGCGGTGGGCAGCATCCCGGGCCGGTGCGCGGCCAGGAACTCGGTGAAGGACGACGTTCCCGGCGTGAAGAACGCCTCGCTCGGCAGCCCCGCGGTGTCGTTCTCCGGCATGGCTCTCCCCCTCCTTCGACAGCACAAGTCACCCGACTCCTACCTGCGGTGGGCGCGCGGGAAACTCCCCGCCCCTCACAGAGCCTTGCGCCGCACCAGCACCCCGAGCACCAGCAGGCCCGGGAGCAGCGGCAGCCACACGGTCAGCAGCCGGTAGCCGAGCACGGCGGAGGCGGCGGCCGCGCCGGGGGCGCCGGCGACGGTGAGGCCGAGGGCGAGCGCCGCGTCCAGGGAGCCGAGGCCGCCCGGGGTGGGCAGCAGGGCGGCGGCGCCGCT
>NZ_CM002285.1:832276-837709 GCF_000497445.1 Streptomyces roseochromogenus subsp. oscitans DS 12.976
ATCGGCCGCTCCCGGGTACGGAGTAGTACAGCCGCTGTCCGTCGAGGAGCGCAGACGGCCAGGCACGGGCGTACGACGGGGGCCGGGAGCCCGCGGGGACCAGCGTGGCGACCGGCGTTCGGCGGGCTGTGCCGGCGATACGGTCCGCTGTGCTGTTGGCATCGGGACCGTCGGCCGCGGCCGAGGCGCAGCCCGCGTAGAACGCGATCGGGAGGGCGTCGCCCCCGGTGAGCAGACAGGGCGGGCGGACGCCGAGCCGGTGCAGGGCGGAGGCCGTGCGGGACCAGGCACGGCGGGCCGCGGTGGTGCGGTCCACGGTGTGCACGACCACGGCCAGTTGTACCGCGAGATGGGCGGCGAGCCCGAGGCAGAGCAGGGTCGCGACGACCGGACGCCGGGGCGGGCGCGAGGCGGTGAAGAGATACCGGAGCGCATCGGCGACCGGGAGGGCGAGCAGGACGTAGGCCGGGAGCAGGAAGCGGGGGGCCGCGTAGCCGATGAGGAACAGATACGGGAAGGCCGCGCTCACCGCGCAGGCGAGCGGGAGCGCCATGGCCGCCGGGCGCCGGGCGCGGACCGCGACGACGAGCCCGAGCGTGGCGAGCACGGGCAGCACGAACCACCAGCCGATGACCGCCGGATGGGGCAGCCGGCCGGTGCACGGCCGGCACAGGGTCTGGCCGCCGAGGCTGCGCAGCTGGTCGATGACGGCGATGTGCCAGCCGAGGCCGCCCTGGATCGCCGAGCCCTCGGACAGGCGGTTCATCAGGCCGCCGTAGCGGATGTAGGCCTCGATGACCCACTCGGCGGCGCCGGCCGCGAGTCCGGCCAGCAGCACCGCGAGGGCCCGCCAGTGGCGGCGGGCGAGGCCGAGGGCAAGGAGCGGCAGCGCGGCCCACACGGCGTCCGTGGGCCGCATCCACGCCATGAGCGCCGCACTCGCCGCCAGACCCCACCAGGCCGGACGCGCTGGGCTGTCGTGGGTCCGGAGGAAGCAGGCGACGGTGGCCAGGGCGCCCACCGCGACCCAGTAGTTGGGCATGGCCTGCGGGCCGTAGAACAAGGTCACCCAGAGGGAGGCCGACAGGGCGCCGGCGAGGGCGAGGACGCGGGCCGGGAACAGGCCGCGCCAGGTGCGCAGGGCCAGGAACAGGGCGAGGCCGGACAGGACCGCGAGGTAGATCCGCAGCAGTGCGGTGGAGGACGACCAGGCGGCGACGGGTGCGACGAGCAGGGAGATGCCACGCGCACGGGGTGCGCTGAAGAAGGCGGCGGGGGCGTGGGCGCTGACCTGGCTGACGTACACCGTCTCGTCCCAGCCGAGGCCCATGCCGGGCCGGACGAGGAGCAGTTGGGCCAGGGTGAAGGCCGCGGCCACGGCCGCGAGCGGGGCGGTGGTACGCACCGGCCGGGTGCCGCCGGACGTGCGGAGAAGGCGCGGGCGCCGCATTCCGGCGAGTGTGGCGTACGCGCTGCCGGCCATCATCACCCCTCTGCCCCCGCGGCGTGCCGGAACCCTTGCCACCCTACAATCTGTAGGGTCCAGGACGGGAGCCGGGGAAAACACCGACAAAGTACCCCTGATCCCTGCCTTCCGCCGGACTGACGGGGCCATCCGGCCCATGGCACTACGCGCTGTAAGGTTGGGGCATGGCTGGCACAGGGTCCCGCGGCAGGGCGGAGCGGCGCAGCGCCGGTGAGCTGGAGAGCGAGGTGCTGGCCGCGCTTTGGGCCACCGAGCGGCCGTTGACCCCGGCGGAGATCCAGGCCGAGATCGACGGCGGACTCGCCTACAACACGGTGCACACCATCCTCAAACGCCTTTACGACAAGGGTCTGGTGCTGCGCGACGCCGATGGGCGGCGCGGTGCGTACCGGCCGGCGAAGAACGCGGCCGAGCTGACCGCCGAGGCGATGCACGAGGCCCTGGACCGGGGACCGGACCCGATCGCCGCGCTCCAGCAGTTCGTGACCGGGCTGCGCCCCGAGGAGGAGCGGGCGCTGCGCGAACTGCTCGGCGGAGGCGGCGCATGAGGTTCGACGTGTACAGCCCGCTGGTGCTGTCCCTGCTGCTGTCGGCGGTCGGGCCGGTGATCGCCCGGCGGGTCGCTCCGGCGCTCGCCGTGCGCGTGCTGACCTCGGCGGCCGTGCTGACCGCCGCGGCCACCGCCTGGTCGTTGCTCCTGCTGGCCACCGCGCTGCTCGGGGACGTGCCGCCGGTGATCCACGAGGCCCGTGAGGACGGACATACGGTCACCGATCAGGTGCCCGAGGCGATCGGCCTCGCGGCCTGCCTGGCGCTGGCGGTGATCGCCCTGCGGGTGTACCGGGCCGTACGCGCCGAGCGGTGCACCCGGCGGACCCTGCGCCGGCTGTGTGCGGGGCATCCGGCGGACAGCGAGCTGATCGTCGCCGCCTCCGAGGTGCCGCAGGCGTTCACGATACCGGGCCGGCCGGGCCGGATCCTGGTCACCTCGGCGATGCTGAGCGCCCTCGATCCCGCCGAGCGGCGGGTGCTCCTCGCGCATGAGCGCGCCCATCTCGCCCACCGGCACGGGCCGCTGGTCACCGCGGCGACGCTCGCGGCGGCGGCCGACCCGCTGCTCGGACCGGTGCGTACGGCCGTCGGCTTCCTCGTGGAGCGATGGGCCGACGAGCAGGCGGCGGCCACGGTCGGCGACCGGCACACCACCGCCCGGGCGCTGGCCCGCGCCGCGCTCACCGCCGGCCGGGCCCGTGCCGCCTGCGCCCTGCACTTCACCGACCGGTCCGTGACCCGCCGGATCGCGGCCCTGCAGACGAGCCCGCCGCCGCAACTGTGGCCGGCCGCAGCCGCCGTCCTCCTCCTCGGCACCCTGGCCACGCTGCTCGCCGCCGACGCGACCAGCGACTTGCTGGGGCAGTTGTCCGGCGCACTGAACTGAGAAGCCGACGGCACTGCAACACCCCGAGGAGCGCGGGGCAGTATCCATATGCGGCTCCGCCGCGATGGGGTGCCCCCGGGTTCGAGCGAAGCCGAGAACTTGGGGGAGCCCAGCCACAATGGCGCCGCGGACGGCAAACGACCGTACCCGGCATCTGCAACTCAGCCGCCGTTCGGGGCGCGGTGGAGCGGCTGCTCGGGGCGGGGCCGGCGGACAGCCGATGGTACGGCCCGTACGGCCGGCTCCTCCGTGCTCACCGTCAGCGGCTCGCCATGATGACGCAGGGTCAGCGGCGGCCCGTCCAGCAGTGCGTACGTCGCCTTGTCCGCGCCGATGTCCACGCGCAGCCGCCGCCCGCGGAACTCGACGTTGAAGGCGAGCCGGCTCAGCCGGCCGGGCAGGCGTGGCGCGAACCGCAGGCGCTCGCCGTCGCGGCGCATCCCGCCGAAGCCCGCCACCAGCGCCATCCATGTGCCGGCCAGCGAGGCGATGTGCAGCCCGTCGCGGGTGTTGTGCTCCAGGTCCTGCAGATCCATCAGGGCCGCCTCGGTGGTGTAGGCGTAGGCGAGGTCCAGATGGCCCGCCTGGGCGGCGATGACGGCCTGACAGCAGGCCGACAGGGAGGAGTCCCGGACGGTCAGCGGCTCGTAGTAGGCGAAGTTCCGGGCGACCTGCTCCTCATCGTGCTCCGCGTCGAACCAGTCGCCGCAGGTGTACATGGCGAGCACCAGGTCGGCCTGCTTGATCACCTGCTTGCGGTAGAGGTCGAAGTAGGGAAAGTGCAGGAGCAGGGGGTACTGGTCGGCGCGGGTGCCGGCGAAGTCCCAGCGCTGGTAGCGCGAACACCGACTCGCTCTGGGCGAGGACGCCGAGGTCGAGGGCGGTCTCCCGAACGGCCCACGGCTCCACGCTGTACGACCGGTCGGTGATCACTGCTTGCCTCCCAGCTCGGCGAGGTCCTTCACGACGATGGTCGCGCCGTGCGCGTACAGCGCGTCGGTCTGGCCCACGCGGTCCACCCCGACCACGTACCCGAAGCCGCCGGCGCGGCCCGCCTCCATTCCGGCCAGCGCGTCCTCGAAGACGGCGGCCCGTGCCGGCTCGACGCCCAGGTCGTGGGCGGCGGCGAGGAAGGTGTCGGGGTGCGGCTTGCCCCGCAGCCGCCGTTCGGCGGCGACCACGCCGTCGATCCGTACGTCGAAGAAGTGCTCGGCGCCGACGGAGCGCAGCACGTCCCGGCAGTTGGCGCTGGAGGAGACGATCGCGGTGCGCAGTCCCTCGGCACGGACGGCCTCCAGATAGCGCAGGGTGCCCTCGTAGGCCTCCACACCGCCGGTGCGGATCCGCTCCAGGAGCAGGGCGTTCTTGCGGTTGCCGAGGCCGTGCACGGTGCGGGCCTGAGGCGGGTCCTCGGGGGTGCCCTCGGGCAGCCGGATGCCGCGCGAGTCGAGGAAGGCGCGGACGCCGTCGGTGCGGGGGCGGCCGTCGACGTACTCGTCGTACTCGGCGACCGCGTCGAACGGCCGCCCCTGTTCCCCCTCGTAGTCGCGCAGGAACGCGTCGAACGTCTCCTTCCAGGCGGCCGCGTGCACGACGGCCGTCTTGGTGACGACCCCGTCGAGGTCGAACAGACAGGCCTGGATCGCGTCGGGAAGACCGAGCTGAGTCATACCGGCACTCTTCCCCATGGGCCACGCTCCAGTGAGTGGCGCACGCCACAGCGGGCGTACTTCTCGGCAAAAGTTTCGGTGCCACACTGTGCCGTGTGCCGCTGACCTTCGACGACCTCCTCTCCCGTGCCCGCGGTCTCGTCCGGGACGGCCGGCGGGCCGTGCTCGGGATCACGGGCAGCCCCGGTGCGGGCAAGACGACGCTCGCCGAGCAGCTGGTGCGGGCCCTGAACGCCGACGGGCCGCCCTGGGCCGCGCACGTTCCCATGGACGGCTTTCACCTCGCCGACGTCGAACTGGACCGGCTCGGCCGCCGGGACCGCAAGGGCGCGCCGGACACCTTCGACCCGGCCGGGTACGCGGCGCTGCTGCGGCGGCTGCACGAGGACACCGACGACGTGGTCTACGCCCCCGGCTTCGAGCGGGTCCTGGAGCAGCCCCTCGCCGGCGCGATCCCGGTACCACCGACCGCCCGGCTCGTGGTCACCGAGGGCAACTACCTCCTGCTGACGGAGGGTTCGTGGTCGCGGGTACGGCCGTGCCTGGACGAGGTCTGGTTCTGCGAGACGGACGAGGACGAGCGCATCCGCCGGCTGATCGCCCGCCACGAGGAGTTCGGCAAGGACCACGACACGGCCGTGGCCTGGGTCCTGAGCACGGACCAGCGCAACGCCGACCTGATCGCGACGACCCGGGGGCGGGCGGACCTGGTGGTGTCTTACGGCTAGCCCGCGTTCTCTGGGACGACGGCGGATCCAGCGCCCTGGTGGCCGAGGCTGCTGCTCGTCTGCCCGCCCGCGGCCGTGTCCGGGCCGGCCGCCCGCTGGTCCGACGCCGAG
>NZ_CM002285.1:838362-844124 GCF_000497445.1 Streptomyces roseochromogenus subsp. oscitans DS 12.976
GGGCTGCCCGGCCTGCCCGTCTGAAGCCCGGCGCTCAGGCGCTCAGTGTCAGCCGGGGTTCGCCGCGGGCATCGCCCACGGGATCGCCGACCACCGCCGTGAACACCTCGGTGCGTACCGTCAGACCCCGTTCGTCGTGATCGAAAGCGGGCGCGAAGACGCCGCCGGGCCCGTACCGTACGGCGAACACGTGCAGCCCGTCCGGGGCACCCGGTGCCGGGGCCGCCTCCAGGGCGGTGGAGGAGAACAGGTGGCGCCAGCCCTCGTCGGGGTTGCCGTAGCCGCGCGGTTCGGCGGCGAGGGTGAACGCGGCCTGTTCCTGGGTGAGTTCCGCGCGGGCGTCGAAGTGGTCGGGGCCGGTGTCCGTGGGGTGGGTGAGGCGCAGGCCGCCCGCCGAGGTGACCTCGCCCTCGGCGGTGCGGCGCACCCGGTCGCCGTCGTCGGCGGCGTACGGCAGTCCGGACAGCAGGTACGGCGTTCCGCCGAGCCGCTCCACGGCGACCGTCACCCACAGGCTCGTGCCGTCGGTGACGTACAGCGAGCGCACATGGCGCAGGACATGGTCGCGGCCGACGACCGGCTTGGTCACCAGCTTCGCCGCGAGCCCCTCGGCGCGGACGTCCGCGACCCGGACCTCTCCCATCGGGCGGCACAGCAGGAAGCCGTCGGTGACCGGACCGAATCCGTGCTGCCGGCGTACGGCGGCGGGCAGGTAGTAGGTGCCGGCGGCCTCGATCAGGGAGGGGGTCATCCGGTTGTCGAAGGCCACCGAGACCGTGCCGGAGCGCAGGTGGTGGCGGGTGGGCCGGGTCGACGGGGTGCGGTGCCAGCGGGTGGTGTCCTGGATCTGCCAGACCAGCATGAACGCGAAGTGCCCGTCGATCCGGCCGTCCCGCTGGACGGCGTGCCGGCCCCAGGCGGTGTCGCCCCGGTAGCGGCCGAGGTCGGAGCCGATGCGGGCGCTGAAGTAGCGCAGGCCCAGGACGGATTCGAAGCCGGAGTGCTGTTCGCTGTAGCGGGGGCCACCGTTGTCGTAGCCGCCGGAGGTCAGGCGGGCGTCGATGTAGCGGGCGAGGGTGTCGCCGTCCTGGGTGAAGATCTCCTCGCCGCTGACGCGGTGGGCCTGGGCCAGGAAGGACAGGGAGATCGGGCCGTAGTTGTTGTCGTAGGCGCCGCCGTGCTCGGGCGGCAGCAGTGCGCCCCGGTCACGGACCCGGTGGGCGCGGATCGCGTCGGTGTACAGGGCGAGGGCGCGAGAGCGGACCGACGCGCCCTCGCCGGTGGGCAGGTGGCGGGCGAGCATCAGGCCGCCGACCACACAGCCGATGGCCTGGTTGCCCGCCTCCTGCGGGTTGAAGAATGTGGCCTCGGTGAGCCAGCGCCAGTAGCCCTGTGCCAACTGCCTTAGTTCCGCGCACTGTTCGTCGTGGAGGAGGCCGTCGGCCGCGTCGAGGACGTTGACCGCCTGGAGCAGCGCCCAGACCGTGCTGGGCCAGTCGCCGATCGGGTGGGCGCCTGCCGCGAGTACGTAACGGGCATACGGCAGGCCCGAGTTGACGGCCCTGAGGTTCGGATAGCCGGGGTTGTCCTCGGTGTACACGCGCTCGCGCAGGTGGAAGGCGAGGCTGCGGCGGACCGCCTCCGGGAGCCGGGGGTCCTTGCCGCGCTGCCAGGCGAGGGCCAGCAGGGAGGTGATGCCCAGGGAGGTGTCCCCGATGTCGTCGTGGGCGTCGGGGTGTTCGAGACTGCCCTCAGGGGTCATGCGGGCGAGGGCCTGCTCGGTGACGTCGGCGAGGACGGCGTCGTACGCCTGCGGGGTGTTCGGCAGGTCGTGCAGCGGGCCGCGCTGGTATGGCAGATGCACGCTGGTCAGCCCTTCATTCCGGTGGTCGCCAGGCCTTCCACCAGTCTCTTCTGGAAGACGAAGAAGCAGATGAGCGTCGGGGCGAGGGCGAGTGCCGACATGGCGAACATCGCGCCGTAGGAGGAGCCGCTGGTCTTGTCCAGGAAGAGGGTGAGGCCGAGGGGGACGGTGAAGCGGGCGTTCTGCTGGAGATAGACGAGCTGGTGGAGGAAGTCGTCGTACGTCCAGACGAAGGTGAAGATCGTGGTGGTGACCAGGGCCGGCTTCATCAGGGGCAGGATGATCTTCCAGTAGATCTGGAGGGGGTTCGCGCCGTCCATCATCGCGGCCTGGTCCAGCTCGCGCGGGATGGAGCGGATGAACTGCACCATCAGGAAGATGAAGAAGGCGTCCGTGGCCAGGAACTTCGGCACGATCAGCGGCAGGAAGGTGTTGATCCAGGTCAGGTTGTAGAAGATCGTGTACTGCGGGATCAGCACGGCCTGCACCGGCAGCATGATCGTGCCGAGCATCAGGCCGAACCAGATCTTCTTGCCGCGGAACTCGAAGCGCGCGAAGGCATAGGCGGCCAGCGAGCAGGAGATGACGTTTCCGATCACCGCGCCGATCGTGACGATCAGCGAGTTGGTGATGTAGAGCGAGAAGGAGTTGCCGCTGCCGCTCCAGCCCTCGGAGTAGTTCCGCGGGTGCAGCTTGTTCGGGATCAGGCCGGGGTGCGTGAAGATCTCGGTGTCCGGCTTGAGGGAGCTGCTGAGCATCCACAGCAGCGGGTAGAGCATGACGAGCGCGACGCCGATGAGCAGGGTGTGCAGGAGGATGCGGCGGGGGCCGGTGAGCGAGCGGAGCGAACGGAGCTTCTCCAGCGGCGAAACGCTCGGGGTGATGGCGGACATGGTCGAAGAACCTCTCGTTCAGGCGGCGTCAGTCGTCGTAATGGACCCAGTAACGGCTGGCGACGAAATTGACCGCCGTGAAACCCGCGATGACCAGGAACAGCACCCAGGCCAGCGCCGAGGCGTAGCCCATCTGGAGGTCGGTGAAGCCCTTCTTGTAGAGGTAGAGGGAGTACAGCATGGTCGAATTGAGCGGTCCGCCGGTGCCGTTGCTCACGACGTAGGCGGGGGTGAACGTCTTGAAGCCGTCGATGACCTGCAGGACCAGGTTGAAGAAGACGATCGGGGTGAGCAGCGGGAGGGTGATCCGGAAGAACCGGGTGAGCGTTCCGGCGCCGTCGATCGCGGCGGCCTCGTACACGTCCCTAGGCAGCTGCTTCAGTCCGGCCAGGAAGATGACCATCGGCGTGCCGAACTGCCAGACGGCGAGCAGGATGAGCGTGTAGATCGAGGTGTCCGGACTCGATATCCAGTCCTGGCCCTTGACGCCGAACCAGCCGAGGAAGTCGTTGAACAGCCCGTCCCCGCCGAAGACCTGACGCCAGACGATCGCGATGGCGACCGCGCCGCCGAGCAGCGACGGAAGATAGAAAGCGGCCCGGTAGACGCCGATGCCCTTCAGCGGCCGGTTGAGCAGGATGGCCACGCCGAGCGCGAGCGCCAGCTTCAGCGGGACGGACACCAGGACGTACAGCAGGGTCGCGTGCACCGAGTCCCAGAAGACCGGGTCGTCCGAGAACATGTGCGTGTAGTTCTGGCCGCCGATCCATCGCGCCGGCGTGAGCAGGTCGAAGTCCGTGAAGGACAGGTACAGCGAGTCCAGCATCGGGTAGATCGTCAGCCCGAACAGGCCCACGAACCAGGGGGCCAGGAAGGCATACGGCCACCATCCTCCCCCGCGCCGTCTGGCGGCACGGCGGCGCAGACGTGCGCGCTCGCGCGGGCCGGCGGGGGACGCCGGGGCCGCCGGCCCCTCCCCCGCGGCCCCGTCGGTCTTGGCAGTGGTCATGCTCATGGTCTCCCTGACCCTCTCCCGGTGCCGGACTGTGCTGGGGCGGGCGGTCAGCCCGCGAGGATGTTCTGCGCCTGGTCGAAGAACTCGCTGAGCTGCGCCTTGATGGTCTTCTTGCCGAAGGCGACCGCCAGGTTGGACTCGAACAGCAGGTCCCAGATCTGGTCGGCGCCCTTGGGCGGGGGCACGGGCGCGGGCAGGGCGTTGGTCGCCTTGGCGACCCGCTGGGAGATGTAGTCGGCCATCGCCATGTTCCGCCGGTCGGTCTCGTTCAGCCCGGCCGAGATCAGCGAACGGGCCTTCTCGGTCGGCGGGATGCCGCGCAGCAGCCGCATGTCCTCGATGGCGGTGGGGTCCTGGGCGAAGAAGTCCATGATCTTCACCGAGTCGGCGGTCTTCTTGCTCGCCTTGGTCGCGCTGAGCAGCACACCTCCGTTGACGAAGTTGCCCTCGCGGGCGCCGGAGAAGTCGCCCTGCGGGGTGGGCAGGAAGTCCAGCTGGGCGTCGGTGATCGAGCCGCCGGCGCCGTAGACACCGGAGTCGAAGGTGAACAGGGCCTTGCCGATGACGACCGCGTTCTTGGTGAGGTCGTTGTGCGCGGCGGAGGTGATCGCGGGCGGCGGCGAGGCCTGGTCCTTGCGCATCGAGGCCCAGAACTCCCACCACTCCTGGAGGGTGTCGGCGGTGAAGCCCAGCTTCTTGCCGTCGTCGGAGAAGAACGGCTGGCCCTTCTCCCGGGCGAAGATCTCGAAGCACTGCAGGGTGGAGCCGCCGCCGTCGTCGACGCCGTGGATCCTGCCTCCGCTCTTCTTGTGGACCTGCGTGGCGATGTCCTTCAGATCGTTCCAGGTCCATTCGCGGTCGGGGAGCTTCAGGCCGAGTTTCTCCAGGCCGCTGCGGTTGACGGTCAGTTGGTTGACGCCGATGCCGGAGGGGACGCCGTACAGCTTGCCGTCGACCGTACCCGCGGCGAGCAGCGTCTTCGAGAAGCCGGTCAGGTCGAGGGAGTTGCCGACGTAGGAGTCGAGGGGGGCGAGGATGCCTTTGCGGGCGTACTGGGCGACCAGCGCGGTGTCCATCTGCAGCAGGTCGGGGGCGCTGCCGCCGGCGACCTGGGTGTTGAACTTGTCGAAGTAGCCGTCGTAGCCCGAGTAACGGGTCTCGATCTTGATCTTGGGGTTGTTCTTCTCGAAGGTCGCGAGGGCCTTCTTGTAGGCGGCGTGCCGCTCGTCGCTGCCCCACCAGGTCATCGTCAGGCTGCCGTTGTCGCTGCCCGCTCCGGTGCCGCCGGCGCAGGCGGTGAGCGCGGGGCCGAGGGCGCCTGCGACGGCGAGCCCGCTCGCGGTGCGGAAGAGGGTTCTGCGCGAGATCTGGTGACCCACCGGGTCCTCCCTGAGGGGTGCGTGACGGAGCCCCGGCCGGTCGCCGCGGCACGGATGTGGGTGTGCGGTCGCTGCGGCAGGGGTGTGTTGCTCGGGAACGTGCGCCTTCGGGGGCGGCCTCGCCCGGCCGCGCCGCCTGGGTACGGGCGGGATCCCCGGCCGACTGGAGGCCGGTGCCGCACGAGCACGCCCTCGTGCGCCGCGCCGTACGTCGTGTACGGACCGGATGCCACCCCGAGCCGGTGTCCCGACCGGCCTAGAAAGCGCTTGTCCGGACATTGGCAGAACGAGCCGGAGGCCGTCAATCCTTCCGTCGCGCAGCCTCGGTCACGGTTCGGACACCGCGGGCGACCGCGAGCCGGGCCGCGCCGACGACCGTGCCGAGATCGCCGACCGTGCTGACGACCACCTCGGTGGGCCAGCTCAGCCGCGCCAGTTCGGCCCGCACACCGGGCAGGAGCTGCGGATGGGCGCCGGTGCCGCCGCCGAGCACGATGAGTCCCGGGTCGAGTACGGCGGCCACGGCGGCGGCGAGCCGCCCCACGTCGGCGGCATGGCGGGCGACGACGGTGCGGGCCGGGGCGCTGCCCTGGCCGGCGAGGGCGAACAGC
>NZ_CM002285.1:844149-845552 GCF_000497445.1 Streptomyces roseochromogenus subsp. oscitans DS 12.976
CCCGCTGCGGCTCGCGGCCGTCGTCCCAGGGGTAGGGCAGCCGGGCCAGCTCACCGGCGGCGCCGTTCGCGCCGCGCAGCACCCGGCCGTCGACGACGATGCCGAGGCCGACGCCCACGCCGACGCGCAGATAGCCGAAGGTGTCGCGGCCCCGGGCGGCGCCCTCGTGGAGTTCGGCGAGGGCGGCGCAGTTGACGTTGTTCTCCAGGTGGACGGGGACTCCCGGCGGCAGCGCGACGGCCATGGCGTCGAAGACCGGGCCCGCCTTGGCGGTCGCCGGACGCATCCCGCCGCCATCCGCCGCCCGCGCGGTGACATCGCCGACGGCGACGACGATGGTGCGCAGCGGGGTACCGGCGGGCAGCGCGTGAAGGGCCTCGCGTACGGCGCCGGCGGCGTCGGCCCGGGACCCGGTGGCCTCGGCGAGCGGGGTTCCGTCGAGCGCGCAGCCCCGTACCCGGGTGAGGTCCGGGCCCAGGTCGACGGCGAGTACGGCGCCGGCGTCCGGTCCGAGCCGGTAGACGGCGGCGGTGCGGCCGGTGCCGCTGGAGGCGGTGCCGGAGGCGGCGGCGAGCCGGGCGCTCTCCAGTTCCGCGACGGCGGCGGACACCGTCGGTTTGGACAGGCCCGCCAGGCTCGCCAGTTGGGGCCGGGTCGCGCTGCCCGCCCGGGCGAGCACGGCGAAGACCGCGCTCGCGCTCTCGGACAGCCGGGGCGCCGCCTCCACGTCGTGTTCCACGGTTCTCCCACAGGTCGCGAGGACTCTTGACGCACTCTACTTCGTTAGTAAACTTCCTAACGAACTTCACGGTACTCGCCTGCCGTACTCCGCCCGAGGCCCGTCCCGGGGCTTCCCGACCGCTCCAACTCCCCTTCGCCCAGGCACGGTTCGTCCACCGTCGCAGCACGGCGCACCGCGAAAGAGATCCCGTGCAGGAGTCCGCGCCCGTCCTGGTCGGCATCGACGTGGGCGGCACCAAGACACATCTGAGAGCCCTGGCCGGGGACACCCCCGTCGCCGACCATGTCCGCGCGAGCGGGGCGGCCGGCGTCCGCCCGTCGGCCCTGGCCGTGGGCGGCCACGCCTGTGAGACCCCGCGCCAGTGCGCGGGGACACGTACCGTCCTGCGCGCCCACGTCGACGCGCCCGCGCTCGTTGTGGACGACGCCGAACTCCTCGTACCCGCCGCCGGGTTGGACCGGGGCGTCGGTCTGGTCGCCGGCACCGGCTCGGTGGCGGTGGGCCGGCGGGCCGACGGCACGCTCGTGCAGGCCGGCGGCTGGGACGCGGTCTCGGGGACGAGGGTGGCGCGGCCGGGCTGGTGCGGGAGGCGGTACGTGCCCGCTGGGCCGCCCATGACCGCGGCGAGGCTCCCGACGTGCCGGCGGCGGCCCTGCTCGAT
>NZ_CM002285.1:846642-855749 GCF_000497445.1 Streptomyces roseochromogenus subsp. oscitans DS 12.976
GCTGTGAGTGCGCCGCTGTGCGTCCGCGGCCGGTTCACCCGGATCAAGGTGAACTCCGACCGGCTGCGGGCCGTACCCGTGTACACGGCAGAAGGTCTGTCGGTACGACTCGTACAGCGGTGACGCCGCCTGCGGCGGGAGCGGTGCGACAGTAGGGCCATGTCCGGGTCCTCGACCGTTCCCGCCGCCCCTCGGCCGGTGCCACCGCGGGGCGGATGATGGCGCGCGCACAGCACCTGGTCCTCAGCCGAACGGCTCCCGCCGCAGAGCCGTCCCGCCATGACGCCGGAATGCGCCTGCACCGCCGGTGGCTGGTGCCACTGCTGGTGGCGTTGCTGCTGGTCCAGATGGCGGCGGTGATGGTGACGACGGCTGTCGAGCAGACTCCGACGATCGACGAGCCGGTGTACGTCGCCACGGCCGGCGACTATCTGCACGACCACCGGATCCGCTACAACCCCGAGCATCCGCCGCTCGGCAAGCTGCTGATCGCAACGGGTGTGGCGGTGGCCGACCCGCACTACGACCCGTCGTACACCGGCACACAGGGGGACGTGGGCCGGCATCTGCTGTACGAGTCGGGCAACGACCCCTGGCGGCTGATGCTCTGGGCACGACTGCCGGTGATCATCCTGACCCTGCTGTTCGGGCTGGTCGCCTTCGCGTTCGCCCGCGAACTGACGGGCACGGCGGGCGGCCTGGTGGCCCTCGCCCTGTACACCTTCTCCCCCGACCTGATCGCCCACGGCTCACTGGCCACCCTGGACGTGCCGGCAGCCGGGTTCGTGCTGACATCGGCCTGGCTGGTGTGGCGCGCACGACGCCGGCCGGTGCCGTATCTGCCGCTGTCCGGAGCGGCGCTGGGCGCGGCCGTGGCCACCAAGATGAGCGCCCTGCCGGCGGTGCCGGTACTGATGGGGCTGGCGGCGGTGTCCGTTGTTGCGGCCGGCCGGCGGGGGGAGGCGCCGCCGACGGACGGCCAGGGCGCGAACTCTGGCCCGCGAAAGGCCCTGTCCGCTCTTTCGGGCCCGGCCGACAGCCGTCGGCGCAAAGCCCTTGCCCTTCTCTCGGGCGCGACCGGCGGTCGGCGTCAGAAGGTGCTGGCGGCGGTCGCCGGTGCGGTCGGCGTGGCGATGGTGGCGGTCGCCGTCGTCTGGGCCTCGTATCTGGTCGTCGATCCACGGCTGCGGTTCTCCCCCGCAGAACCGGTGCCGGCACTGCACGGGCTGCGTGGGCGGCTGGTGGATCTGCTGCCGGTGCCCGAGGCCTACCGGGCGGGTATGCGGATGCAGTTCGGGCTGGAGGAGTACCCGTGGCAGGGCTATCTGTTCGGCCATCTGTACACCGGTCCGCTCTGGTACTACCTGCCGGCCGCCCTGCTGGTGAAGACGCCGCTCGGGCTGCTGGCGCTGGGCACGGCCGGTGCCGTGGCGGTCGTGGCGCTGCGGCGGCTGCGGCCCGCCGCGCCGTATCTGCTGCTGCCGCCCGGGGTGCTGCTCGCGGCGGCCATGACGGGATCGCGGGACTTCGGGACGAGATACGCGCTGTTCGTGCCGATGTTCCTCGCGGTGGCGGCGGCCTGTGTGCCGCGATTCGGCCGGCGCTGGACGGCCGCCGCGACGGCCGCGCTGGTGCTGTGCACGGCCGTGAGTTCGCTGCGCACGTTCCCGTACTACCTGCCGTATGCCAATGAGGCCTTCGGCGGTCCCGCGCACACCCATCGGCTGCTGCACGACTCCAACGTGGACTGGGGGCAGGACCTGGGCCGGCTCGCCGACCGGCTCCGGCAGCGGTATCCGCACGAACGGGTCTGGCTGGTGTACAAGGGCAGCGGCGTGCCGTCGTACTACGGCATCCACGCCGGCGATCCGCGTACGGTGCCGGCGCGGCAGGTGCACGGGCTGCTGGCGGTGTCCGACTCCGCGCTCGCGAAGGCGCGCGGACGGCTCGCCGAGCTGATCGGCAGCAGCCGGCCGGCCGGTGACGTGGGCCATTCGATCAGCCTCTACCTGCGTTGAAACCTCCTGCTCAACCCCCTGTTCATGACGGTGGGTGAGCTATGTTGAATGCTTGTGGCAGACAAAGGAGGCGGGCCGGTGTCCTCGCCGCAGCAGGCACGAGCACAGGCATCAGCGATCACCTCGGGCAAGGCCGTGCCCGCGGCCGGGGCCGCACCGACCTCCCAGCTCCGGGAACTCTTCGACGGCCCCCGTCTGTCGCCGGGGCAGCGGCGCATCGCCCAGTATCTGATCGAGCACATCACCGAGGCCGCGTTCCTGTCCATCACCGAGCTGGCCGACCGGGTCGGGGTCAGCCAGCCCTCCGTCACCCGCTTCGCCGCCGCCGTCGGCTTCAGCGGCTATCCCGCGCTGCGCGAGAAACTCCAGTCGATCGCGCTGAGCACCCTGGCCGGCGGGGCGGGCGAGGAGGACAAGGCCAACGAGCTCCAGGCCGCCGTCGACGCCGAGATCGCGAACCTGGAGAACCTGCGGCGCGACTTCGCCGATCCCGACCAGATCATCCGGGTCGGCCGCGAGCTGTCCCGCTCCACCCCGCTGACCGTGCTGGGCCTGCGCATCTCGGTGTCGCTGGCCGAGTACTTCGGCTACGCCGCCCGCCGCATCCACCCCGACGTGCGGCTGGTCACCCGGGGCGGCAGCGTGGCCTACGACGCGCTGCTGCAGTGCCGCGAGGCGGGCGGCACCTGGGTGCTCGCCTTCGCCATGCCCCGGCACTCCCAGGAGACACTCCAGGCCGTGCGGGTGGCGCGCGGCGCAGGTCTGAAGGTCGCCCTGGTGACCGACCTCGCGCTCGGGCCGCTGGCCGACGAGGCCGACATCACCTTCGCCACCGGCACCGGCTCCCGGCTGGTGTTCGACTCCTACGCCGCGCCGGGCGTGATGGCCGCCGCGCTGCTGCAGGCCATGACCGACGCCGATCCGGAGCGCACCCAGGCCCGGCTGGAGAAGTACGAGCAGCTGTCCGACCAGCACCAGTTCTTCCTGAAGGACTGAATCCGGCCAGCCGGTTCGCGCGCCCGCGCGCCGGGTGCGGTGAAGATCTTGCGGTCTCCCATGCCGTGGACAGGGATCATCCACGACAAATCACGCATGAATGTTTTCATACGTCTTGCAAACGGGACGGCATATATAAATACTGCTCACGGATCGCGCCCGGCCCACTCCGGGCACGTTCCGCACCTGCGGACTCACCGCTAACACACCGCCCCGAGAAAGCCGACGGACCGCCCATGCGTACGCAAGTCTCCACGCAGCGCCGGTGCGCGATGCCCGGGGCTCCCGCACGGACACCTCCAGCCGCCGTCCCCTACCCACGTCGGCGCCCGGGGTGTGCCGGGGCGCATCGTCTGCGCGACGCGCCCGGAGCGGCCCCGGCCATCCCCTAGGCCGGGGCCGCCCCGAACTCGTCGGACCACCCTCACGACGCCGCACACCGGAAGCGATGACCATGCCCCTGACCAGCACCCGTATCAGCCCCGACTGGCCCTGCCAGGTCAAGACGCCGGGCTCTTACGACTGGGAGCGCTCGGCGGCCAAGTGGCTGCGCGAGCTGATCCCGGCGCGTTACGCCAGCTATCCGGCCCTCATCCGCCACCCCGTGCTGCTCGCCCGGCATGCGCAGCTGCAGGTCCAGCAGGAGGTGCGGGTGGCCCGGACCGCGCTGCAGACCGCGCGGGCCGAGCTGCCGATGCTCGGGCTGCCCGAGTCGGTCATCGAGCACACGATCAAGCTGTACGCCGCCGAGGTCATGCAGCTGCAGCACATCGCCCGCAGCGTCCGCGCGGTCAGCGAGGCTCTGGCGGGACGCGGCAGCGGCCGCTGACCGGCGGGGTCACCTTCGCGGCACGCGAGGTGGAGCCCGGTCAGTCGTCGTCGCGGTGTCGCCAGTACCAGCACACGCCCGCGACCAGGGCCAGCAGGAACACGGCGGGCACGAGCAGGCCCGGGATGCGGGAGCCGGTCATCGGCCTGGCTTTCTGTGGTGCGGCGGAGCACGCGGCCGTCGGCCGCGGGTTGCCCATGGTGGGACCCGGCCACCCCTCTTATCCATGGCTTTTCCGATCCCTTGCCCGGTGTTCGAATCCGGTCAGTCCGTCAGTTCACGGGGTGCCCGGCGTCGATGGTGGCCGCGTCGGACAGCCGCAGCAGCGGTCCGCCCCGCCCCTCGCCCCAGCGCACCGGTTCGAGGACGTAGCCGACGTGATCGCCACCGTCGGCGCGCTCGATGACGGTCCCGACGAACCAGGCCGCCGCGTCCCGCAGCACCACCGCGCCGCCGTACTCCTCCCTCCAGTCCACGCGTGCGAACTTGTCGGTCTCGTCGCCCGTCTCGCCGCCGAAGAGTTCCGCGAGGTCCCGCTGGTCCAGGGTGAGCAGATGGACGGCGAGGTGCTGCGCGGCCCGGGCGACGCGGTAGGTGCGGTTGACCTTGGACAGCCAGACGGCGAACCGGGGCGGGCGGATGGAGCACTGCGAGGCGAAGCCGACCAGACACCCGGCCCGCTCACCGTCGGCGGCGGCCGTGACGACACACATGTCGGGGTTCAGCCGGTCGAAGAAGAAGCCGTCCAGGCCGGCCTCCGTACCGGGTTCCGCCGTGGCCTCCGGCCCGGATCCCGCACCGCTCGCCGCACCGTCCACGCCCGCCCTGTCCGCCTCATCGTCCGCGTCGCCCCTCATGGCACGGCTCCCGTCCGCCGCTCCGATCCGGCCCCGACTCGCAGTGGGAGGCCCGGGGGTGCGGCATGCTCCGCCTCCCCGGGGGTTCCCCGTGTGCCGGTCATGAATCGTCGCCGGAGCCGGTCCGTGACTCCAGTGCGCGGCGGGTGTCGTTGCCGTACACGCCGGTCTCGTCGCCGCTGACGCCGTACCAGAGCTGGAACCGGGCCACGGCCGCGGTGAGGTTCGCGTCGTAGGTGCCGCTGGTCGAGCCGTCGCGGTAGACGTCCGGGACACGCAGCAGGCGTTGCTGCAGTTCGGTGACCTCGGGGCCGGTGTCGCCCTGGCGGAGCGTGCCGGGGCCGTCGGGATCGGTGGCGGACGTGGGCGCGAGTGACGTGGTGGGGGCGGGGGCCGGGGTGGTGGCGGGCGGTGCGGTGGTCGCCGGCCGGTGCGCAGGCGGGGTCGCGGTGGCTTCCTGGCGGCCGGTGAGCAGCAGGGCGGAGCCGAAACCGAGGAGCGCGGCGGCTGTCACGAGCCCGACGACGGCCGCCCGGCGTGGGCGGAACGTGGTGGGTGCCGGCGGTACGGGTGGCAGTTCCCGTGTCTCCGCCTCGTCGGTGGGCGTCGTCCGCGCCGGGCCGGTCTCCATCTCGCGCATCAGCTCCGCGAGGGCGTCGAAACGGCGGGGCCGCAGCACCCGGACAGGTTCCAGGACCGGTCCGGAGCGCGGCCGTTCGGGATCGGGCGGTGTCGGCACCTGGCTCTCCTTCCGTCCCGTGAGGACGGGACTTCCGAGCTCCCCGTGCTGAGATACGGCCCACACGGCAACCCCGTTCAGGACGCACGCCCCGACCGCCGAACGGCCCCGGACCACGCCTCCAAAACGATGAAAATGCTCAACTCTGTACGAGGTGTTGAGCGTGTGAGAAAGCGCGTGCTAGAAAGCGCCGTCATGACGACTCCTTGGTCACGCCGTGGCTTTCTGACCGTCTGTTCGGGAACCGCTGTCGCCCTGGGCCTCGGCACCCGGGCGTTCGCGGCGCCGGACGAGTTCGCGACGCTCCGCGCGAGATGGCGCACCTTGATCCTCGGCGACGGATTCAGCCCCACCGCCGAACCGTTCAAGAGCCGGCTCGCCGACCTGGGCACGACGGCGAGCCAGTACCGGGCGACGATGGCCCCCGCCGCCGGCTCCCTGTGGCCCGGCCTGGTCTATGCCGACCCGGATCCGGACACCGACCAGGAGTCGTTCGGTTACTCGGCCAACATGAACACCAGCTACACCCGGCTGAGCACGCTCGCGCAGGCCTACTGCCAGCCGGGCACCGGCCTGACCGGCGACGCGGGCCTGCGGGACGCGATCGTCACGGGCCTGGACCATCTGCACGACGACGTCTACAACGCGAGCCAGGCCCGCTACGGCAACTGGTACAACTGGCAGATCGGCGCCCCGCAGGCGCTGCTGGACCTCTGCGTGCTGATGTACGACGCGCTGTCCGCCACACGGATCGCCGGCTATCTCGCCGCCGTCGACCACTTCGTGCCCGACTCGGCGGTCGGGAGTTACACCGGTACGAGCACGGGCGCGAACCGGGTCGATCTGTGCCGGGTGCTGGCGCTGCGCGGTGTGGTCGGGGCGAGCGCGGCCAAGGTGGCGCTGGCCCGCGACGCCCTCTCCCTCGTGTTCCCGTACGTCACCTCGGGCGACGGTCTGTACGCCGACGGTTCGTTCATCCAGCACACCACGGTGCCGTACACCGGCTCCTACGGTTCGGTCATGCTGGGCGGGCTGGGGTTGCTGTTCGCGCTGCTGGCAGGCTCCAGTTGGGAGGTGACGGACCCGAACCGGCAGATCGTGTTCGACGCGGTGGAGCACACCTGGGCGCCGTTCCTCTACAACGGCCTGGTGATGGACGGCGTGGCGGGCCGCGCGATCAGCCGGGGGCTCACGGCGTCGGACCCGAAACAGATCCAGCAGGACGACCATCTGCGCGGCCATCCGATCCTCGCCTCGATCGTGCTGCTCGGGCAGGGCGCGAGCGCGGCCGAGAACGCGCGCTGGCGCGCTCTGGTGAAGGGCTGGATGCAGCGCGACTACTACAGCCCGCCGCTCGCCGACCCGGTGCTGGGCCTGCCGCATCTGGCCCGGCTCAAGAGAGTTCAGGACGACGGGTCGGTGACGGCGGTCGCCGAGCCGACCGGGCACCGGCTGTTCCCGTCGATGGAGCGGGCCACGCACCGCAGGCCCGGCTGGGCGGCCGCGCTGAGCATGGCCGACAGACGGATCACGTACTACGAGACCGGCAACGGCGAGAACCTGCGCGGCTGGCACACCGGTTCCGGGATGCTCTACTGGTGGGGCGGCACCTTCGCCAACGGCCAGTACAGCGACGCGTTCTGGCCCACCGTCGACCCCTGCCGGCTGCCCGGCACGACCGTCTCGCGCAAGGCGCTGGCTGACGCGGCCGGCGGCGACTGGGGCGCCTCGAAACCGGACGTGAACTGGGTGGGCGGTGCGACGGACGGACAGCGGGCCGCGGTCGGGCAGTATCTGAAGGGCCTGCAGTCGACGCTCGTGGCGAAGAAGTCGTGGTTCTTCCTGGACGACACGGTCGTCTGTCTCGGCGCGGGCATCACCTGCGCGGACGGGACGGCCGTGGAGACGACGGTCGACAACCGCAACCTCGGCCCCGCCGGCGGCGCCCCCTTCACCGTGGACGGGACGGTCCAGCCCGCCTCCTACCCCTGGTCGGCGACGCTCACCGGGGCGAAGTGGGCGCACATCGGCGGCCACGGCGGCTATGTCTTTCCCAGCGGGGCGACGGTGCGCGCCCTGCGCGACGCCCGCGACGGCAGCTGGAGCACGATCAACAAGAGCGGCTCGACCACCGTACTGAACCGCAAGTACCTGACGATGTACGTCGACCACGGCACCGACCCGGTGAACGCCTCGTACGCCTATCTCCTGCTGCCGGGAGCCACCGCGGCCGCGACGCGGGCGCGGGCAGCGGACCCGGACTGGCTGACCGTGCTCGCCAACACCGACAGCCGGCAGGGCGTCCTCGTTCGCTCGCTCGGCTTCACCGGGGTGAACTTCTGGTTCGGCGGAACGGTCGGAACGCTCACCGCGAGCGATCCGTGCTCCGTCATGATCAGCGAGAGCGAGGACGGGACCGCCGTGATCGCGGTGAGCGATCCGATGCGGATGCGCACGAGCCTCACCCTGACCTGGCGGCGGGCGGTCGCCGCGGTGACGTCCGCGCCGGGCACTCTCGCCTCGGCAGCCACCGGCTCCACGCTGACGCTGTCCTTCGGCGATCTGACGGGCACAGCGGGGGCGGCTCAGCGGGTCACCGTCAGGCTGGGCTGAGCGCTCCGTGCACAAACCGGCTCAGGGACGCCGTGAACGCGGCGACGAAGGCGTCCCTGGCCTGTTCCGGCAGGGCTTCGAGGGACAAGTAGGGGTTCAGGTCCTCCAGTTCGACCAGCAGGAGGTCGCCGTCGCGAGTGCGGCAGGCGTCGACGCGCTGGATGCCGTGGCCGAGGTCGTTCCAGTCGATGAACCGCCGGGCGAACTCCAGGTCGCCGGCGGTGGCCGCATAGGGCCGCAGTTCCCAGCGGCGCTCCGGATCGGGGGCGTACAGCGCGTACCGGAAGTCGTCGTCGACGAAATAGAAGGACACCTCGTGGACGAAGTCGACGCAGGGCTGGATCAGCACCTGGCCCGCGGCGAGCGCGGCGACCTGCCCGGCGGGGACGATACGCAGGCCGAGGGAGTCCGCGCCGAGCATCGGCTTGACCACGTACCGCTCGGCCGCCGGAAGCAGGCGCAGTTCCTCGGCGCGGCCGACGGTCGGGATGACGGGGAAGCCCGCGGCGCTCAGGTCGAGCAGGTACTGTTTGCCCGCCATGTCCGCCTTGCCGGTGAGCGGGTTGTAGACACGGGCGCCGGTCGCGAGCGCACGCGCGCGGAAGGAGTCGTACGCCTGCTGGTGGCCGAGAACGGGACCGCTGTTGCGGACGACCACGGCGTCGAAGCCGTCCATCAGCGCCGCGGCGTCCAGCGGATGACACAGAGCGAGGTCGAAGCGGGCGCGCAGCCGGGAGGTGAGGAAGATGTCCTCGTCGCAGTAGCGGCGCCCGCGGGCCTCGTACGCCAGATCGGTGACGTAGAGCAGACGGGGACGGGCGGCGGGCATGCGGGATCTCCTCGGGAGGCGCGGCCGGGTCGGCGGCGGGGTGCAGAAAGGTTACGTCGAGGGGTGACCGCTCCTCTCCCCGGCCCGGCTCCTCGCATCGTGCGCGCGGCATCCTCACAGCCCCGCCGCCCACAACTCCCGATGCCCAGGCCTTCGAGACCCCGGCACTCCGTACGCCCGAGCGCTGCCTCGATCGGCCTGTACGACGGCACGGCGAGCACCCGGC
>NZ_CM002285.1:856472-866247 GCF_000497445.1 Streptomyces roseochromogenus subsp. oscitans DS 12.976
GGGCGGGACGGCGGCTGGGCGGGGGGCACGGTCACCTTCACTTCACCGCGCCGGCGGTCAGGCCGGAGCGCCGGAAGCGCTGCAGGCAGAGCCGCAGGTCCCAAAGCACTCAGTTCCCCCACAGGGCCACTCGGGCTGCACTGAGTGTCATACGACTCCTACGGGTGCTACGTTCCCCTCCATGAGCTCCACCAGCGCGGCCCCGGCCGCGAAGCCGCCGATGCGGGAGGCCCTCGTCGCGGCGGCCTTCCAGCTCTTTCTGGAACGCGGATACGAGCAGACGACCGTGGACGACATCGTGGCCCTGGCCGGGGTCGGCCGGCGTTCGTTCTTCCGTTACTTCCCCTCCAAGGAGGACGTGGTCTTCCCCGACCACGAGCGCTGCCTGGCCGACATGACCGCCTTCCTCGCCGCGAGCGACAAGGAGCACGAACCGGTGCGGCGGGCGTGCGACGCGGCCCGGCTGGTGCTGGGGATGTACGCGGAGAACCCGTCGTTCTCCGTGCAGCGCTACCGCCTCACCAAGCAGGTGCCAGGCCTGCGGGCCTACGAGCTGTCGGTGGTGTGGCGCTACGAGCGCGCGCTCGCCGAGTATCTGCGCGGGCGGTTCACGGGCCGGCCCGACGGGACACTGCGGGCCGACGTCATCGCGGCCGCGGTCGTCGCGGCGCACAACAACGCCCTGCGCTCCTGGCTGCGTTCGGACGGCCTGGGCGACGCGGGCGCGGCGGTGGACCACGCGCTCGGGTATGTGCAGAAGACGTTCGGGCGCGCCGCCGAGCCCGCGCGGGCGCCCGTCTTCATCAGCCCGGCGCCGGAGGGGTATCCGGACGACGTGGTGGTGCTGGTGTCCCGTCGGGACGCACCACTGTGGCGGGTGGTGCAGGAGCTGGAGACGGCGCTGGGCCGCGCATGAGGGTCTCCGGTCATGAGTCATTGGTACCCCGGATCTTGAAATAGGGGTACGGAGTGCCTTTACGAGTGACACTCAGTGCCATACCCTGTCGGCGTGCACGGTGGCACGGCCGCCGGGCACGTGTGTGCCCGGTGCGCGCCGGGCACACGGGATTCCGGCCGAGCGCAGGGAGTTGACCAGCGTGTACCACTACTCAGCAAACGCCTCGCATCCGGCGGCCGGCTCCGCGGGGGCAGGTGTTCTCGACTCCAGCCCTGCGGACTCCAAGGACGCCATCACCTTCCAGCGGTGCACTTGGTGCGGCACCGCGATGTACCACCGGCTGCTGTGTCCGGTGTGCCAGGGCAGCGAGCTGCGCACCGAGCGCAGCGAGGGCGTCGGGGCGGTGCGGCACTCCACCGTGGTGCACCGCAACACACCGGCGGCGCGCAATGTCTCGCTGATAGAGATGGCCGAGGGGTTCGTCGTACGCGGCCGGGTCATGGGCCCGCCGGTCGGCATCCACAGCGGCGACCGGGTCCGGCTGTCCACCGCCCAGGATCCGGTGCGGGGCGAGCCGGTCTTCCAGCTGCTGGACGAGCAGTACCGGAGCGCCTGGACCTGACGCCACCCGGCGGCCGAGCCGGGCGCCGGGCCCGCACCATCCCCCCACCGGCGCCGCGACAGAGGCCGTCACCGGCTCAGCAGCACATACCGTCACCGGGACCGGCCGCGTCCACCCGGTTCCGGGTGGCCCTCACTCCGCGAGGGTCACCCGGATCCCGACCGTGCCGTCCAGGCCGCGCCGCAGCCGGCTGCCCAGGAGGGTGAGGCGGCCGAGGATGCCGTACTTGCGGGTGATGAGGTCGCGATAGCGGGCGGTGGTGGCGCCGTCGGCGATCTCCGCGATGGCCGGCAGCTGCTCGCCGGTGGGGTTGCCGCGCAGGTCGCAGGGGCCGACGAGGACGTCGGGGCGGCGCCGGATCCGCTTGACCTTGAAGCTGTCGGCGGCCGTCCAGACCCCGAGCGTGGCACCGTCGCGGACCACCCACACCGGGGTGGCGACCGGGGTGCCGTTCGTGCGGTAGCTGGTCACCAGCAGGTACTTGCCGGAGCCGAGCCGGTCCAGGAGCGTGTCGTCCATGCCCGGCAGTCTAGGAGCCGGTCCGCTCGGAAGACCGGCAAGGTCAGGGGGCCGGATGTGCCGAGGGCGGCGAGGCGCTGGAAGGACCGGATGCCGGGGACGCGAGGCGGAGATCAACTCGGGCGTCTAGATTGCGTCTTGAACGGTGTATCACTCTCGTCAGGCATCCAGCCGTCCAGGCATCTCATCCGTACCCAGGAGCTGACCCACGTGACCGACAACCCGGCAGCCACCGACGACGTGGCCGTGTCGCTGCGCGCCCGCATCAACACCGGCCAGCCGCACACCGCCCGGATCTGGAACTACTGGCTCGGCGGCAAGGACCACTACGAGGTCGACCGCGAGGCCGGCGACCAGATCCGCCGGCTGCACCCCGGTATCGGGGAGTACGCGCGCGCCGACCGGCTGTTCCTCGGCCGCGCGGTGCGTCATCTGGTCGGCCAGGTGGGCATCCGGCAGTTCCTGGACATCGGCACCGGGCTGCCCACCGCCGACAACACGCACGAGGTCGCCCAGCGCATCGCCCCGGACTCACGGGTCGTGTACGTCGACAACGACCCGCTGGTCCTCGCGCACGCGCGTGCCCTGCTGACGAGCACGCCGGAGGGCCGTACCGACTATCTCGACGAGGACCTGCGCAACGTCGACGCGATCCTCGAACACGCGGCGGGGACGCTGGACTTCAGCGAGCCGGTGGCACTGATGCTGCTCGGCGTGGTCATCTTCATCGGCGACGACGAGGACCCGTACGGCCTGGTACGGCGATTGACCGACCGGCTGCCGGCAGGCAGCCACCTGGTGCTGTCGCACACCGTCACCCATCCGTCGATGCCGGACGTGGACGAGGCGGTGAAGTTCTGGAACGAGCACGGCACCCCGAAGCTGACCCAGCGCACGCCCGAGGCCGTGGCCCGGTTCTTCGACGGCCTCGACCTGCTGGAGCCGGGCGTGGTGTCCTGCTCGCGCTGGCGCCCGGAACACGACCACGGTGCCGAGCCGGAGGAGGTCGCGATGTTCGGCGGGGTGGCCCGAAAGAGCTGAGCGGCCCCGGCCGGCATCGCCGCTGCCGTTGAACGCAGCGGCCCTGGGCCGCGTATGGAGGTGCGGGCCCTCGACGACCCGAGGGTCTCGCGCCGCCGGCACGGGCGGTGCGCGTTCGGTTCGGCTTCGGGAGCCCTGCATGCGGCACGCACGACGACGGATCGTCAGGCGGGTGACACGCCTGGCGGCGGTCGGCGGACTCCTCCTGGGCGGCGCGATGGTCACCCAGGCGGCCATGGCGAGCGAGACACCTCCCGCCGCCAGAACGCTCGCCGCGTCCGAGGGCACCGGGGGCACCGGCGCCGCGCTGGTGGCGCGGCTCGGCACGGCACGGACGGCGGGCGACTGGATCGGCGCCGACGGGCGGCCGGTCGTGGCGGTCACCGACGAGGCGGCGGCGCGGGAGGTACGGAGCGCGGGGGCCGAGGCGAAGGTCGTGTCACACAGCATGAACGAGCTCAAGTCGGCCACGGCCGCGCTGCGTTCGGCGCCGCGCGTGGCGGGCACCGCGTGGGCGGTGGACTACCGGACCAACCGGGTCGTGGTGAGTGCGGACAGCACGGTGTCCGCCGGCGACTGGTCCCGGATGAGCCAAGTCGCCGCGAGGATCGGCGGCTTCGTGCGGATGGAGCACGCGAAGGGCACGTTCACCACACGACTGAACGGCGCGCAGCCGATCCTGTCGACGGGCGGCCGCTGCTCGGCGGGGTTCAACGTGACGAACGGGCAGAGCGACTTCATTCTCACGGCCGGTCACTGCGGGCCCGCGGGATCCACCTGGTTCGCCGGCAATCAGGGCAACCAGCAGCTCGGCCGGACGGTGAGCAGCACCTTCCCCGGTAACGACTTCTCACTCGTGCAGTACGCGAGCGGCAAGGCCGGTGACGGCGCGGACGTCGTCGCGATCGGCGGCGGCAACGGGGTACGGATCACGGGGACCGCCGACGCTTCGGTGGGGCAGCGGGTGTTCCGCAGCGGCAGCACCAGCGGCCTGCACGACGGCCAGGTCACCGCACTGAACGCGACCGTCAATTACCCGGAGGGGACGGTCACCGGACTCATTCAGACCAACGTGTGCGCCGAACCGGGCGACAGCGGCGGGCCGCTGTTCTCCGACGGGATCGCGCTCGGTGTGACCTCGGGCGGCAGCGGTGACTGCAGGGCGGGCGGTACGACGTTCTTCCAGCCGGTGACGAGGGCGCTGGCGGCGCTGAACGTCAAGCTCATCGTGTCGGCGCAGACCGCCGGCGGTGCCACCCGCGGCGCCTCTCCGGCACCGTCGGCCTCGACCGCACAGGGCGCCGTCGCCCCGAACGCGGCCTCGCCGGGTTCCTCGGCACCGGTGACGGGGGTATCGGGGCAGACGCTGCTGGCGCGGCTGACGGACGCCCGGAACGTCGGTCCGGGGCTGCTGGTCATCGCGGGCAGCCTGATCGCGCTCGTCGCGACCCGCTATATCCGGGCCGAACAGGACCGCAAGGCCTATCAGCGGTACTACTCGGCGACCTGGGGCTGACGCGAGGGACAGGTGAGCGGCGGCGCCCGCTGGAAACGCTGTGCAAAGGGCACCCGTGCTCACGGGTGCCCTGGACGATACGGTGACGCTACGGCGAGGTCCGCGCGAGGTCGGTCAGGCCGCCCGCTGCGACGGCGGTGTCGCGGCGGCCCACTCCATCACGAGGCGCTGGTACTGCGCGCGCTGGTCGGTGGTCAGTGTCCCGCCCGACCGGCGCCACAGGGCTCTGATCTCCTCGTTGACCTCCGCGGCCGATCGCGCTGAGCGATCGGGGGCGGCTTCAACAGTGGTGGACATGTTGTGAAGCATATGCTGATCAAGGTGAAGGCGCTGTGAGTAAGTACACTCGATGCGGACATTTCAGACCGTGTTGCTCATCACGTCGCCGTGTCAAGGGGCGGACGGGAGTTCACACCTGGCCCTCACCCTGAGCCCTCACCCCGGCCCCTCACCCCTTGCCCTCACCCCGGACCTTCACCCAGCACGAGCACCTGGATCGCCAACACGGCGGCGCCGCGCGCCCAGTCGTGGAAGTCGGACACCTTCGTCTCCAGGTCGACCGGGTCGGCGTGCGGATGCCGGTGGGCGCGGATGGTCTCGTGGACCGTGTTCCCGGCCACATCCATCAGGCCGACGCCCTCTCCGGCGAGCAGGATCCGCTGCGGCATCGCGAAGTTGGCGATCTGCGCGACCAGGGTGCCGAGGGCCCGGGCGGCCTCGCCGACGACCCTGGCGGACATGGGTTCGCCCGCGGCGGCACCGGCGAGGATCTCCTCGTAGGGGGTGTCACGGCCGGTGGCGGCGCGGATCTGGTACTCGATGCTGGGGATGGTGAGCAAGGACACAGCGCTGCCGCGCTCTCCGGTGGGGGTGAGCGGGCCGTGGGGGTCGATGATCCAGTGCCGGCCGAAGCCGCGGCCGTCCTCGGTGAACGGCACGCGTCTGCCGCCGAGCACCAGCCCGTACCCGATGCCGGCGCCGACGGTCAGGACGGCGAAGCGGTCGAGTCCGCGGCCCGCGCCGAACCACGTCTCGGCCTCGACCAGGGCGGCCACATCGTTCTCCACGACGACCGGCAGCCCGGTGCGCTCCCTCACCAGTGCGGCGAGCGGCACGTCCCGCCAGCCGAGGAACGGCGACTCGGCGACCACTGCACGCTCGCGCACCAGACCGCCCGCACCGATGCCGATACCGGCCGGAGCGGGGCGGCCCTCGGCCAGGACCGCGGCCATCTCCGCGAGCAGTGCGGCCACGGCGTCCGGATCATGCGTGGTGAGCGGCCGGTCGAGCCGGCCGGTGACCTCGCTGCGCAGCGTGGTGACGACGCCGTAGACCATGTCAGCGGTGATCTTGAAGCCGAGGAAGCAGCGGGCGTCGGCCACGACCCCGAGCGGCCGCGAGGGCCGGCCCTGACGCGCCTGGGCCGCACCGGTCGCCTCGGGGGCCTCGACGAGCAGCCCAGACTCGATCAGCGGCTTGGTCAGCCGGGTGAGACTGCCCTGTGAGAGCCCGAGGCGCCGGGCCAGCTCGGTGCG
The DNA here is from genome assembly GCF_000497445.1 of Streptomyces roseochromogenus subsp. oscitans DS 12.976. NCBI lineage: Bacteria > Bacillati > Actinomycetota > Actinomycetes > Kitasatosporales > Streptomycetaceae > Streptomyces > Streptomyces roseochromogenus. The sequence continues at coordinate 862,604 of NZ_CM002285.1, forward strand.
GGACAGCGGCCCGTGCACGAGCACCTCGATCGCCACGGAGCGCTCGGCGGGGCTCAGCGGCAGCCAGCTGGTCATGAGTCCTGACCCCTCGCTTTCTTCTGACTCAGAAGTAACCGGTCTCACCCTACTGTGGGTCGTGCGCGCCGCAGAAGCTTCCGCTCATCCCTTGACGGCACGTTTCTTTCGCACCAAAAGTAATCGGCATGACCTTCTCTCTCGGTATCGTCGGCGCCGGCCAGTTCTCCGGTCAGTTCGCCGCGCTGTTCCAGGCTCATCCCGGCGTCCGTGACGTGTATGTCACCGACCTGCTGCCGGAGCGGGCCGCGCGGCTCGCCGCCGCGCAGGGTCTCGCCGGTACCTTCCCGTCGTACGAGGCCATGCTGGAGTCGACGGCGGTCGACGCGGTCGCGGTCTTCACCCAGCGCTGGACGCACGGCCCGCTGGTCCTCAAGGGCCTCGGCGCGGGCAAGCACATCTACTCCGCCGTCCCCATGGCGATCACCACCGACGAGATCTCCGCGATCATCGAGGCGGTACGGGCGACCGGGCTGACGTACATGATGGGTGAGACCAGCCAGTACAACCCGGCGACCGTGCACGCCCGCAACCAGATCGCCGAGGGTGCCTTCGGCCGGCTCTTCTACGCCGAGGGCGACTACGTCCACGACATGGACCTCGGCTTCTACGAGGCGTACCAGTACAGCGGCGGCGAGAACTGGAAGGCGACCGCCAGCTATCCCCCGCTGCTGTACCCGACGCATGCGGTGGGCGGGGTGCTCGGGGCCTGGCGGACGCATGCGGTGAGCGTGTCGGCGATCGGCGTGCGGGACGATCGCGGCGACGGCGTTTTCGATCGTTCGGTCAGCCAGTTCGACAACGACGTGTCCAATGCGACCGCGCTGTTCGAGGTCGCGGGCGGTGGATCGTTCCGTACGAACGAGTTCCGGCGGGTCGGCTACCCCTCGCACATCCGTGAGTCCCGGTTCCGGTTCTTCGGTACGGAGGCCAGCATGGAGCAGCTGGCGACGGTGGCGCTGTGGCAGGACAAGAGCGGGGTGAAGGACATCAGCGAGCTGCTGGAGCCCAAGCCGACCCTCGCCCCGGACGATCCGTCCCTGGCGCACATCGCCCCGGAGCTGCGGGCGGCCTTCACCTCGGGTTCGGCGCCGGTGCACGACCGGGCGCGGCTGCCGCGGGAGTTCGACCACCTCCACAACGGCCACGAGGGCAGCCATCACTTCCTGGTCGACGACTTCGTCACCGCGGTCAACACGCATGCGCTGCCCTCGGTGAACGCGTGGGTGGCCGCCCGGTACACCCTGCCGGGCATCATCGCGCACGAGTCCGCGCGGCAGGGGGGCATCCGACTGCGGATCCCCGACTTCGGGGACGCGCCGCAGGGGTGACAGTCCGGGCGGCGACGGCTCAGGTGCCGCTCAGGTGCCCGGCTTGCGGCCGTAGACGAAGACGTCGTCGCCCGTCTTCAGCAGTGCCCAGTACGTCTTGGCGTCCTTGGTGGTCATGTTGACGCAGCCGTGCGAGCCCGGCGGGTTCCACATGCTCAGGCCCACCGAGTGGAAGGCCTGGCCGCCGTCGAAGAACTGGCTGTAGGGCATCGGCACGTTGTAGACGGTCGAGACGTGGTGGAGGTCCCGCCAGTAGATCTTCTTCAGGCCGGTGCGGGTCGCGAACCCCGTGCGGCCGGTGCGCACGGGCACCGGCCCGTAGACGAGCTTCTTGCCGTCCTGGATCCAGCTGAGCTGGAGCGTGAGGTTCACGCAGGCGATCCGGCCCTTGTTCACCGGGCAGGCGCCGTCCTTGTTGGGGTTCTTCCCTACGGCCTTCTGCTTGTTCATCAGGTCCATCACACCCCAGGTGACGGATCCGGCGTAGCCGATGTCGGGAGTGATGCCGTGTTTGTCCTGGAATGCCTTGATGGCCTGGCAGTCGGCGGCGGACTGCTTGCCGTCGACCGGCCGGCCGAGGAACTTCTCCACCTGCTTCTGGTAGGGCCCGGCCTGTGTGGTGCAGCTCGCGGCCTGGGCCGGTGCCGCCGTGAGGGCGCGCGTGAGCGGCGCCACGAGTCCCGTGACGCCCAGCGCGACGACACCCCGTCTGCGTATCTCCCCCATGTGCAACCTCTTCTCCCCTTGTCGCCCAGGGCCTGCCCCGGGTACTCCCTGCGCGATTCCCGCGAACTCGGACTACTAGACCTGCACGGGATGGCGGGGGTTGTGCTTTCCGGTCAGGCTGTGACGAAACGGTGAACCTCGTCACCGCGCAGCCGGCCGGCGGGGAGTCTGCGGCCGTAAGCGATCAGCAGAAGGTCCTGGCCAGGGCCGTACAGGGGCGTGCCCGAGCCGAAGGACCAGTCGAGGTCGTCGGCGCACAGCCGGACGCCGGTGAGGTCGGTGCCGAAGACACGGAAGGCGCGCGGATCGATGGCGTCGAGGAGGATCCGCAGCCGGTCCTCGGGCACCTCTCGGTCCAGGCCGAGGGCGACGGTTACGTCCAGGCCGTGCACGACGTCGTGGCCGAGGGCAGCGGCGAGGCCGCCGATCGGGGGCGTCCAGGGGTGGTGGGCGTGGGTGCGCAGGAAGGCGGCGAGTGCGGCGTCCGTATGGGCGGCCGCGTCACGGCGGGCGAGCCGGTCGGTCATGCGGTGCAGGCTGCCGCGGGCCTTGACCAGCTCCCTCAGCACCCGCGGGGTCGGATAGCGGAACCCCATCGACATGTGCGCCACGACCTCCCGCACCCGCCAGCCCGCGCACAGGCTGGGCGCGTCCCACTGGGCGGGCGTCAACGCCTCGAAAAAGTCGGCCAGTTCACGTCGTTCGGCGGCGATGACGGCGGCCGTGGTGGCCCTGTCTACGGCGGTGTGCGCTGCTTTCCCCATGCGTCCAGGGTGTTGGGCCGGTGACCGGAAGTCCAAGACATGATCCGTCTCCCATCTAGCATCGCTGGTTATGGAGTTGAGGCAGCTGCGGTACTTCGTGACGGTGGTGGAGGAGGCCGGGTTCACCCGGGCTGCCGAGCGATTGCATCTGGCCCAGCCCGGGCTGAGCGCGCAGATACGGCAGCTGGAGCGGGAGGTGGGGCAGCCGCTGCTGGACCGGTCGGGCCGTTCGGTGCGGCCGACGGAGGTGGGCGAGGCCGTGCTGCCGTACGCGCGTGCCGCGCTCGCGGCCGTCGACGGGGTGCGGCAGACGGTGGAGGAGTACACGGGTCTGCTGCGCGGCCGGGTCGCGGTCGGGCTCGTCCCCGGCACCCTCGCGCACGCCTTCGACGTGGCGGGGCAGCTGGCGGACTTCCACGACGCGCATCCCCGAGTGGAGGTCACCCTCACCGAGGACACCTCGGACCGGATGCTGGCCGCGCTGCGCCGGGGCGAGCTGGACCTCGCGGTGATCGGCGTCGCTCAGGAGGCGCCGCCACCGGGGATCGCTCTGCACGTGGTGATCGACGAGCCGCTGGTGGCGGCGGCCGTCCCCGGGCATCCGCTGCTCCTCGCGTACGACGGCGCGGATGCCGTTCCGCCGACGGCCCTGCGCGGGCACCCGCTGATCAGCCTGCCGCACGGGACCGGGATGCGGGGTGTCCTGGAACGGCTGTGTGCCGAGGCCGGCTTCCGCCCGCACATCGCG
>NZ_CM002285.1:867033-892473 GCF_000497445.1 Streptomyces roseochromogenus subsp. oscitans DS 12.976
CCCGGCCTCGGCCCGCGGCCCGGCCTCGACACGGTGGGCGTCGCCGCCGCGAACGCGCGCTGCCGGGTGGCCCTCGCCTGGCGAGCGGAGGGTCCCATGGTCCCGGCGGCACGGGAGCTTCTGGGACGGTTGCGGGTGGGGATGGGCGGGGGTGGGTGAGCGCCGTGGAAGGTCGGGCCGTTGCCGGGTGCGACTCTCTCGTGGCTGGTCGCTCCCCCAAGTTCTCGGCTTCGCTCGAAACAGGGGGAACCCCATCGCGGCGGAGCCGCGTATCGATACAGCCCCGCGCCCCTGGGGGGTTGCAGCCGCCTCTGCTGGCAATCGAAACCCCAGGCTGAAGAGTCAAGCCTGCCGTACCGCCGCGTGGAAGCCGGTGTTCACCGCGGTGAGGCCGCCGTCGATCACCAGGGTCGTGCCGGTGATCCAGGCCGCGTCGCGGGAGGCCAGGAAGGCGACCGCGGCGGCGATGTCCTCGGGCTCGCCGACCCGGCCGAGTGGGTAGAGACGGCGGATCGCCTCGAGTTCCTCCTCGCGCCCCTCCCACGCCGAGGTGCGGACCGTGCCCGCCACCACGAGGTTCACCCGCACGCCCCGGTCCGCCGCATGGCCGGCGAGGGTGCGGGTCAGCGAGCCGAGGCCGGCCTTGGCGGCGCTGTAGACACCTCAGGCACTCAACGTGTCAAGCAGCTGCGGCGAGAGCGGTTGGAAAGGCCGTGTGTTCCTCGAACAGCGTGTGGTGCTGGAGGCAGTAGTAGAGCTGTCCGAGCATGCGATTGAAAAGGTTGCGCTGTGCGGCGGCGTGCCAGTCTCCGTGGTCGTCGCGGCGGCGTCGGTAGTGGGCCTTGGCGCCGGGCGAGGCCGTGATGGAGGCGAAGGCCCAGAGGTAGCCGGCGTGGTTGAGCCGGTCGTTCTTCACCCACCGCCGGGTGATGCTCGACTTCTTGCCGGAGGCCCTGGTGATGGGCGAGGCGCCGGCGTATGCCTTCAGACCGCGGGCGTCCGCGAAGCGGGCCTTGTCGTCTCCGATCTCGGCGAGCACCCGGGCGCCGAGCTGGACGCCGAGGCCGGGGAAGCTGAGGATGATCTCAGCGTCCGGGTGCTGAGGGAAAGCCTCTTCAACCGCCTCAGCGAGGTCGTCGGCGGCGGTGCAGGCGGCCTCCAACTGGACCAGGAGGGCGAGCATCTGCTTGCCCAGCGCGTCCTCGACCAGCGGCGGCTGGTGAGCGTAGTCGTCGCGGAAGACGCCACGGAGCCGCTCAGCTTCGGCCGTGATGCCCCGCTTGCGGCGGGCCCGCTTGAGAGCGGCCTCCAGCTGCGTGCGGGTCAGCCGCGCGGCCCGGGTCGGCGTCGGGGCCGCCTTCAGAAGCTCCCGGGCCTCCGGCCGGCACAGACCGTTACGCCAGGGCTCGAAGGCATCCAGGGCAGCCGGGTAGTACTCCCGCAGCAGCGAGCGGAGCTGGTTGGACAGCTGCTGCCGGTTCCAGAGAGAGTCCTGCTGAGCACGGGCGAGGACAGCGATTGCCCGGCCGAGGTCGCTGTCGTTGGGCAGCGGCCGGTGAGCGTGCATGTCGGTGCGCAGGATGTTCGCGAGCACCAGGGCGTCGCCGGGGTCGGACTTCTTGCGCGAGACCGAGTGCCGGTCGCGGTAGCGGGCGGCAGCCATCGGATTGATCGCGAACACCTGCCGCTTGCCGGTCCGCAGCACCGCGACCAGCAGGCCGCGGGAGGTTTCGATCGCGACCGGGATCGGGTTCTCCTCGCTGTCGCCGAACTCGACAAGCAGATCCAGCAGGATCTTGTAACCCGCGGCGTCGTCGGTGATGTGCCGCTTGGCCAGTAACTGGCCGCTGCCGTCGACCAGGGCGACGTCGTGTGTCCGCTCGGCCCAGTCGATACCGCAGTAGATCAAGATGATCCTCCCCATCGTGCAGTCTGTGCAGGTCACGAGCTCATGCGGAACCACGCGGCGACCTAATCCCAGGACTCGGCCCTATGGCCGGTCCGCCACCTCAGTAGCCGTTCGTGGCACCAGCTCGTCCCACGGGCCTCGGTCTATGCGGGAGCTCAGACGGCTCGGGCTTCACAAGAGGTCACCGCGCGACGGGCTCGCACCACCAACACCAACGAGTGATCTAGGTAGGGGTGTTGACGCCCGACGGACCTGGGTGGCGCCGATCTAACTGTAGGCATCGTGGCCGGGCGACCTTGAGGCATACGCCCAGGTCCGACGAACATCAACATCCGCGCCGCGGTGACAGCCGGCAAGGCGCTGAACACCGCGCGGTCTACAGCGAGGCGTAAAGGCCCGGCGTGATTCAGGCGTCCGCTCGGCACCCGCCAGGCCGTCACCACAAGCCGCAGGGCTATCCGCCGCTCTCTTCTGAGACACCGAGTGTCCGGCTGAGTACAGGCATGACAGCCCTGCTGTTCGAACAGTTCAGGCACTCCAGCACTGGCCCGTTCCGTCCTTACAGGGGGATTAGGCGTGGTTGCCGAAGTCCTGCAGCCCGTTGACGGAGCCGATGCTGACGATCGCGCCGCGGCCGGAGGTGGCGAGGTGGGGCAGGGCGGCGCGGCAGCAGCGGTAGGCGCCGGTGAGGGTGACGTCGAGGTCCAGGGCCCATGCCTCGTCGTGGTCGTCCTCGAACAGCGGGGCGTCCGGGGAGCAGTGGGCGGCGCAGTTCACCAGGACGTCGAGCAAGCCGAACGCGGCGACGGCGTGGGCGACGGCCGCCTCCACCGAGGTGCGGTCCGCGATGTCGCACACCAACGCCTGGGCACCAAGGCCGTGTTGGCGCAGTGCGGCCGCGGTCCGCTCGGCCTCGGGCAGGTCCCGGTCGGTGACCAGGACCCGGCCGCCCTCCTCGGCGAACCTGCGGGCGACGGCCGCGCCGATTCCGCGGGCCGCGCCCGTGACGAGAACTCCGTGTCCTGCGAAGCGGATGTGATCGGTCATGGGGCGACCGTACGGCCCGGCGGGCACCGTTTCACCGGTGTCCCGTGACGTCCGCTCACCGGTATCCGGTGACGTCGGCCGGCTTGCCCGCGTCCTGCACCTCGACCAGGTACCGCCAGGCGTCGGGCCGGCTGCCGTCGAGGTCGGTGAAGCCGTACACCTGGGCGAGGCCGCCGCTGGAGAGGGACTGTCCGTTGAAGCGCGCGACGTCGGGGTCGGCGGCCAGGGCGGCGACGGCGCGGCCGGCATAGCGCGGGGTCTCGGAGATAGCGAAGTGCGGTGCGCGGGCGAGGGCGTCGCGCCAGTTGTCCTCATGGACGCCGTACTCGTCGAGCATCAGCTCCGAGCGCAGCCAGCCCGGGGTCAGGGCGAGCGCGGTGGCGCCGCGTGGGCCGAGTTCATGGCCGAGGGCGAAGGCCATGCGCAGTACGGACGCCTTGGCGAGGTCGTAGAAGTAGTTCACGCGGTAGGTGTCGCGGTTGTAGTCGGCGGTGCCGTCGGTCATCTCCACGACCAGGCCGCCCGGGTGGCGCAGCAGGAGGGGCAGGGCGAAGTGGCTGGTGATCGCGTGGGTCTCGACCGCAAGCCGGAGGAGTCTGAGCCCGTTGTCGAGGTCGTGCTCCCACACGGTCGTGTTCCACTCGAAGAGTTTCTCGCCGCCCCAGATGTCGTTCACGAGGACGTCGAGGCGGCCCTGTTCGTCGGCGACGCGGTCCACCAGGGCCCGTACGGCGGACCTGTCCAGGTGGTCGACGGCGACGGCGATGCCGTGCCCGCCGGCCGCGGTGACGAGGTCGGCGGTGTCCTCGATGGTCTCGGGGCGGTCGTACTCCGAACGGCGCTCGCGGGTGCTTCGGCCGGTGACGTAGACGGTGGCGCCGGCCGCGCCGAGTTCCACGGCGATGCCACGTCCGGCACCCCGGGTCGCGCCCGCGACCAGCGCCACCCTGTCCTGCAGCGGTCCTGACATGTCCGGCCTCCCGTGCTCTGCGACTGCTGTCGCCGTCCACTGTCGCGGGAAAGCCGGACATCCCCTGTCGGTATTACCGGCGCGTTCTCAGTGGCCGCGCCTGATCCACTCCTCCAGGTGAGGTGCCTCGGCGCCGATGGTGGTGGAGTCGCCGTGGCCGGTGAGGACCTTGGTCTCCGGCGGGAGGGTGAGGAGCTTTTCGCGGATGGATTCGATGATCGTCGGGAAGTGGGAGTAGGAGCGTCCGGTGGCGCCCGGGCCGCCGTGGAAGAGGGTGTCCCCGGTGAAGACGGCGCCGAGCCCGCGGTCGTAGAGGCAGACGGCGCCGGGGGCGTGACCCGGGGTGTGGAGCACGGTCAGGTCGGTGCCGGCCGCCTCGATGACCTGGCCGTCCAGGAGATGCCGGTCGGGGTCGCGGTCCGGGTGGGTCATCTTCCACAGCGGGAGGTCGTCGGGGTGCAGCCAGATGGTGGCGCCGGTGCGGGCGGCGAGTTCCGGTGCGGCGTTGACGTGGTCGTTGTGGGCGTGTGTGCACACGATGGCGGTCAGTTCCCGGTCGTCGACCGCGGCAATGATGGCGTCGGCGTCGTGGGCGGCGTCGATGACGATCACCTTCCGCTCGTCGCCGACGATCCACACGTTGTTCTCGACGTCCCAGGTGCCGCCGTCGAGGGTGAACTGCCCGGAGGTGACAAGGCGTTCGATGCGCACGGTCATCAGAGCACCACCACCGAGCGCAGCACGTCGCCGTGGTGCATCCGCTCGAACGCCTTCTCCACCTCGTCCAGTCGGACGGTCTCGGTGACGAAAGCGTCGAGCGGCAGCCGGCCCTGCAGATGCAGGTCGATCAGCATGGGGAAGTCACGGGAGGGCAGACAGTCGCCGTACCAGCTGGACTTCAGGGCGCCGCCGCGGCCGAAGACGTCCAGCAGGGGCAGTTCCAGCTTCATCTCGGGGGTGGGGACGCCGACGAGGACGACGGTGCCGGCGAGGTCGCGGGCGTAGAAAGCCTGCTCGTACGTCTCCGGGCGGCCGACGGCCTCGATGACGACGTCGGCGCCGAAGCCACCGGTCAGCTCGCGGATCGCCGCGACCGGATCGGTCGCCTTGGAGTTGACGGTGTGGGTGGCGCCCAGGGTGCGGGCCTGGTCCAGCTTGCGGTCGTCGATGTCCACGGCGATGATCTTCGCCGCGCCCGCGAGGTTCGCCCCGGCGATGGCGGCGTCGCCGACGCCGCCGCACCCGATGACCGCGACGCAGTCGCCGCGTCCGACGCCGCCTGTGTTGATCGCCGCGCCGATTCCGGCCATGACGCCGCAGCCCAGCAGGCCGGCGACCGCCGGGGAGACGGCCGGGTCGACCTTGGTGCACTGGCCGGCGGCGACGAGTGTCTTCTCGGCGAAAGCGCCGATGCCGAGGGCCGGGGACAGCTCGGTGCCATCGGTGAGAGTCATCTTCTGCTTCGCGTTGTGCGTGTTGAAGCAGTACCAGGGCCGGCCCCGCAGACAGGCCCGGCAGTTCCCGCACACGGCACGCCAGTTGAGGATCACGGAGTCGCCGGGTGCCACATCGGTGACGCCCTCGCCGACCGACTCCACGACGCCGGCGGCCTCGTGGCCGAGGAGGAAGGGGAAGTCGTCCGAGATACCGCCCTGTTTGTAGTGCAGGTCGGTGTGGCAGACGCCGCAGGCCTGGACACGCACCACGGCCTCACCGGGCCCCGGATCCGGCACCACGATCGTCTCGACCCGTACGGGCTCGTCCTTCCCCGGTGCGATCACGCCGCGTACTTCCTGCGCCATGGGCTGGCCCCTTCCTCGTTTGCCTTCCCTGCCGACCCTACGCGCGACCGATCGGTAGCGGGACGGACCACGGCGGGGAGAGTGGATCTTTCCGGCCGCCGGGCGAGCGTGCTTCTTCGTAAGGAAAAGCCTCCCCCCGGTAAGAAATTGACCGAATAACGTCATTCTATGATGGAAATGTTTTTGCTGCGTGCATGAGTCTGCCTGGTGTGGGTATCGGCCCGGGCATGCCTCAATGGGGACATGCCCATCGAAGGCTGCAATGGACGTACCGCATTCCTGTTCTCGGCCGGTGCCGCACCGCACCCCGGAACAGGCCGTGAACTCCGGGACGCCTTCCCGGTGTTCGCCGACGCGCTGGACGCCATCTGCGCGCGGCTCGATCCGTATCTCGAACTGCCGTTGGCATGCGTGATGTTCGCGGACGACGGCACGCGTACGGCCGCGCTGCTGGACCGTGAGTCGTACGGCGGGCCGGCGGTTTTCGCGCTCCAGGTGGCGCAGTACCGGCTGCTGCGCAGCTGGGGGGTGCGGCCGGACGCGGTGTTCGGGCAGGCGGCCGGGCGGATGGCCGCCGCGTATGCCGCGGGCGTGTTCTCCCTGGCCGAGGCCTGCCACGCGGTCGGCACCCTGGCCCGCCTGCTGGACGGCCTCCCGGCTCCCCGGCGGCCGCACTCCCCCCGCCTCGACGGCGTCCTCGACGCCTACGGCCGTACCCTCGCCACCCTCCACCCGTGCGTGCCGCACCTGCCCCTCGTCTCCGATGTCACCGCCCGCCCGGTGGGCACCGAGACCGCCGAGCCGGAGTTCTGGGTGCGGCGCGCACCGGCGCGCTTCGCCGAGGCGGTCGGCCTGCTGCATCGCGAAGGGATCCGGACCTGGCTGGAACTGGGCCCCTCGGACCGGCTCACCCGGCTGCTGCCGGACTGCCTCCCGGGCGCTACGGCCTCGGCTTTCGCGCTGTCCCGCGACTGGGCGGAGCTATGGTCGGGGCCGGGCAGCGAGCCCGGGACCGCACCGCGCTGAGGGGCGCGCGTGCCCGAGCCGATGGGGCCGGCCGTCTGCGCTTGCCGTGGCCGCCGGGCCGGGGGAGCCTCGAAGGGTGGGGTGTCCGTGCGGTCAGCGCCCCGCCGGGCCGCGGGCGCCCCAAGGAGGTCACCATGGGCAGCGCGACAGGTTCCGTCTTCGACACCGAGACACTGCGCCGGGGCATAGAAGGGAACACCGGGAACACCCTTCTGTCGCTCTACGCCGACGACGCCGAGATCCGCATCGTCGACCACAACAGCCAGCCCAGCCACCCCACCGTGCTGCACGGCCGGAGTGAGATCGCCGTGTTGCTGGACGACATCTACCGCCGCGACATGACACACAAGCTGGGCCAGTGCGTCATCCAGGGTGATCACGCCGCGTTCACCGAGTCCTGCCAGTACGGGGACGGCACCCGGGTCCTCGCCGAGTCGATGGTCACGTTGCGGGACGGCAAGATAGCCGACCAGTTGATCATCCAGGCCTGGGACGAGTAGGCACACCCCGGTATGACGGGCGCCGGAAGGAGATGCGCGAGGGTCCAGGTCACCTCCCGGCTGACCTGGACCTTCTCGGCCCGGGCGAGCCTGGGGCGGCTGCCGAGGGCCCGCCCTCGACGACCGGCACCGGCTTCCGCCGCGGGTCTGCCGGTGTCCGCGGCCCTGCTTCGGTCGGCGCTGAGAGCAGCGCGCCTTCGCCCGCGTCCTGCGCTGCCGCGTGCGCTGCGAAGGCGGCATGGCCGGTGTCGGTGAGCACAGCGCCGGGGGCGTACGCGCGCTCGGTTACGCTGTGCGCGGCCCGTGACTGGCGCTGAGGTGGGGTACCACCGGGTGGGGTCCCCCCGCGAGCGAAGCCAAGCGTGGGGGAGGTCCGTGGTGGCTGCCGCGCGCCTGGGCGAGTGAGTCGATCCAGCCCAGGAGGGTGCAGCATGCCCCAGGCCCGTCTCATGGACGGCACCGCCGTCGCCCGCCGTATCGTCGAGGACGCCGCGGCGAAGGCCGGCGACCTCACCGCGCGGACCGGCACCGCCCCCTGTCTCGCGACCGTCCTGGTCGGCGAGGACCCGGCGTCCGTGACCTACGTCCGTATGCAGCAGAACCGGTGCCGCAAGGCCGGTGTCGAGTCCCGGCACGTGGCCCTGCCCGCCACCACGACCACCGAGGAACTCATCGGCGCCCTGCGGGAGTTGTCGGCCGACCCGGCCGTGCACGGCATCCTGCTCCAGCACCCGGTCGGCGACCACATCGACGTGGGGGTGCCCCCGCGCGAGCGAAGTCGAGCGCGGGGGAGGGCCGCGTTCGAGGCGATCGCGCCGGCGAAGGACGTCGACGGCGTCACCTTCGCCTCCTTCGCCACGATGAGCTTCGGCCTGCCCGGCTTCGTCTCCTGCACGCCCGGCGGCATCCTGCGGCTGCTGGACGAGTACGGTGTCGACCCGGCCGGGAAGCGGGCCGTGGTCGTGGGCCGCAGCGCGATCCTCGGCAAGCCGGTGGGCATGCCGGCCGCGGCTGATCCGCGGGCAGGACATCAAGCCCGGCGCGGTCGTGATCGACGGGGGCTACAACCCGGGGAACGCCGGTGACGTCGACTTCGGCTCCGCCGTGGAGCGCGCCTCGCTGATCACTCCGGTGCCGGGGGGTGTCGGGCCCATGACGATCGCCACGCTCCTGGAGCAGACCGTCGCGGCCGCCGCCCGGCAGCTCGGCGCATAAGCATGGATCAGAGACATCAGGAGCTTCCGGGCCGTACGGCGGCGGGCCTGCTGGTGGTGTCCGCCGCCGCGTAGCGGAGCCAAGGGTCAGGTCCGGGACCACTTCTGGTTGGCGCCGCCGTTGCAGCTCCACAGCACCAGCGACGTGCCGTTGCCCGTGGCGGCGTTGTACGCGTCCAGGCACAGGCCCGCGTGTACGTTGGTGATGCTGCCGTCCGCGTGGAGCGTCCACTTCTGGTTGTCCTGGCCGTTGCAGTCCCAGATCACCACCTTGGTGCCGTTGGTGGTGCCGAGGTTGTAGGCGTCGAGGCACTTGTCGCCGTAGACGACGAGTTCCTTGCGGGAGGTGTACGTCCAGGCCTGGTTGGCGCCGCCGTTGCAGTCCCACAGCTCGGCCTGGGTGCCGTTGGTGATGGTGTTGTCGTAGATGTCGGCGCACCGGCCGGACTGGGCGCCGACGAGGAGGGTGCCGTCGGTGCCGGGTAGCGGATGCACGGTGATGCGGCCCAGGGCCGGACCGCCGGTGAACGTGAGCGAGTTGGCGCTTCCCTTGGTGAGGTGCACCTGGACCGAGACCGTGCCCTGGCCGGCGCCGGTGGGCGGGAAGGACACCGTCGTCGCGGTCTGGCCGTTGACCTGCAGGGTGCCCGTGACGGCGGTGGAGGCGGTGTTGGTGTAGGCGATGTCGACCATGTGCACGCCGGTGCTCGCCGCGGTCACGCCGGTGTACGTGCCGGTGGAGGTGGCGCTGTAGTCGCTGCTCGCCGCCTCGGTGCCGCTGACCTTGAGCAGTACCGAGCCGCCCGCGGGGACGCTGGTGGTGTAACTCGTGGCGTAGGAACCCACGTTCTTCTGCGCCCACAGGTCCCGTACGGTCGCCGGGGCATCGGTCAGGCCGAGGTCCGGCCAGCGGACGGTGATGTTCTGCGCGGCCGAGGTGCGGTTGAGGAGGACGACGGCCCGGTTGCCGGTGCCGGACAGGACCTTGCCGTAGACCTGGAGTCCGCTGGTGTCCTCGGCGACCTTGACGCCCTGCAGCCCGCGCGGGTCCTGGTCGACGGCGACCACGTCGGAGTTCTTCAGAAGGGCGGCCGTCTCACCGGTCATCGTGGTGAGGTCGTTGCCCGCCAGCAGAGGGGCGCCGGAGATCGCCCAGAGGGCCATGTGGGTGCGGTTCTGCGCGGCGGTGAAGCCGGACATGCCGACCATCAGCATGTCGGGATCGTTGTAGTAACCGGTGTGCTGGGCGGCCGGATGCAGGGCCTGGTCGAAGTTGGACAGCATGCTGGACTGCGAGGGCGTGTTGCCGTAGTAGACGATGTCCGTGCTGGTGCGCCACATCGGGGCGAGGCCGGGCGCCCAGTTCCAGGGGTTCTGCTTGCCCCAGTTGCAGACGGAGAGGGCGAGCGGGCGGCCGGTGGTCGCGGTGGCCTTGGCGACGGCCGAGCTGATCGCCTTGTACGTCGTCGCCGGGTCCAGGCCCTCGGCGTCGCCGCCGCACCAGTCGACCTTGACGAAGTCGAAACCCCACCGGGAGAACTGCAGCATGTCCTGGTCGTAGTGGCCCTCGCTGCCGGTGTTCGGGGCGGCCGGCCTGGTGGTCGGGTAGTAGTAGCCGCAGCCGTTCTTGCCGGCGTCGGTGTAGATGCCGGCCTTCAGGCCCTTGCTGTGGATGTAGTCGGCGATGGCGCTCATGCCGCCGGGCCACTGGCCGGTGTCGACGGTGATGTCGCCGGCGCTGTCGCGGGTGCCCTGCCACCAGCCCTCGTCGATGTTGACGTACTGGTATCCGGCGTCAGGGAGGCCGGCCGCGACGAACGCGTCCGTCTGCCGCTTGATGACGTCGTAGTCGATCGACGAGGCGAAGCTGTTCCAGGAGGCCCAGCCCATCGGCGCAGCGGGCACCGCAATCTGACGGTCCGTTACAGCGAATGCCGGGCCCGGCTGGGCGAAGACCAGGGCGGCGGCCACGGTCAGGGCCAGGACGAGCGCGCGTACAGCGGTGGTTCTGCAGCGTCGCACGAAGCCTTCGGCGATCGGACGGGGTGGGGGATACATCGGCGCCTCCGCGTGCGGACGGAATCCACGCTGATCGATGGATTCATGAATTCATGGACCATTGATCGATATATCGAACTTGGATCGGTGATCCGAACATGTTGCGCGCCGACCGTAGAGCCGCCCGAGGGTGAAGTCAACGACTGCGACAGGCGTGAACCCACCATCGCGGCCGGGCCTTTGGGCCCGTTCGGGGCCGATCACGGCCATACTGAGCGTCGTGCGCGTTGCGATCATGGCGGCGGGATCCCGGGGCGATGTGGCCCCCTACACCGGCCTCGGACACCGGCTCGTCCGGTCCGGGCACGAGGTCACCCTGGTCACCCACGCCCGCTTCGAGCCGCTGGTGGCGGGCTCCGGCGTACGGTTCCACTCCTTGCCGGTCGATCCACGGGCGGAGCTGGAGTCGCCGCGCGGCCGGGGCCTGCACCGCAGCGCCAGCGAGGCCGGGAAGCTGCTGCGCCTGGCGGACCTGGCGCGCCGGATCGTCGGGCGGATGACCGAGGACCTGATCACGGCGGGCCGGGACAGCGAGATCCTGCTGCTGTCCGCCTCGCTGGCCCCGCTCGGCCACGCCATCGCGGAGGGGCTACGGCTGCCGAGCATGGGCGTGTTTCTCCAACCCCTCGCCGGTACACGGGAGTTCGCGCCCCCAGTGCTCGGCGGCGGCTCCTGGGGACCGGCGGTGAACCGGCTGGCCGGGCACGGCGTGTGCCTCGCCACGGAGCACATCTTCACGGGCGCCCTGCCCGGGGTGCGCAGGCGGCTCGGACTGCCCCCTGTGCGGGCCGGTGCCGCGCGGCGGGCGCGGGAACGGCGGCGCTGGCCGGTGCACCACGGCTTCAGCCCGCTGGTGGTACCCCGGCCCCGGGACTGGCGGCCGGGACTGTCGGTGAGCGGCTACTGGTGGCCGTACGACACGGAGGCCCAACTGCCCGATCGGATCCGGGAGTTCCTCGACACCGGTCCGGCGCCGGTCTTCGTCGGGCTGGGCAGCGCCACCGTGCCGGACGCCGGCCGGCTCAGCGCCCAGGTGGTGGCGGCGCTGCGGCGAGCCGGGCTGCGCGGGGTGATCCAGCGCGGCTGGGGCGGGCTCGCGGCCGCCGGTGACGACATGCTGACCGTCGACGAGGTGCCGCATGCGCTGCTGTTCCCGCACATGGCCGCCGTGGTCCACCACGCGGGTGCGGGGACGACCGCGGCGGGGCTGCGCGCCGGGGTACCGGCCGTGCCGGTGCCGGTCCAGTTCGACGCGGGCTTCTGGTCCGCCCGGCTGGTCGCGCTGGGGGTCGCCCCGGGCGTCGTACCGCTGCGCCGCCTCACCGCGGACGCCCTGGCCTCGGCCCTGGTACGGGCCACCCGTGAGCCGGGGTACCGGGAGCGGGCGCGCGTCCTGGGCGTCCGCATCCGCACCGAGGACGGCGCGGCCCCGGTACTGGCGGCCCTGGAACGGCTCGGCGGCTGACGCGGCTGCCGCAGTCGGCTCTCAGGCGTCAGCCGTTGGTGAGCACCATCCGGAAGCGGGCCTGGCCCGCGAGCATCTTCTGGTAGGCCTCGTCCGCACGGTCCAGGGGCACGGTCTCGGTCATCGGCCTGATGCCGTGCAGGGCGCTGAAGGCCATGGTGTCCTCTACGTCCTGGGAGGTGCCGGACGGGTGGCCGCGGACGACGCGGGCGGCCATGAGCAGCTGGGCCGGGTTGATGCCCATCGGTGCGGTGTCCGCTCCGATGACCACCAGCTCGCCCCGGGGCGCCAGTCCGTCCACGGTGGCCGTGATCGCCTCGGAGTTCCCGGCGGTGGCCAGGACGGCCTTGGCGCCGCCGAGGGACTGCAGCGCCTCGGCGACCGGCGTGCCGGAGGTGCTGTCGACGTAATGGTGAGCGCCCAGCTGCTTGGCGAAATCGGCCTTCTCCGCACCCCGGGCGATCCCCACGGTCTCGAAGCCCATCGCGACGGCGTACTGCACCCCGAGATGTCCCAGACCGCCGAGGCCGAGCACGGCGACCAGGTCCCCCGGCTGGGCCGAGCTGCGCCGCAGCCCGTTGAACGTGGTCACGCCCGCGCAGGCCATCGGTCCCGCGTCGGCCGCCGACAGGCCGTCCGGGATCCGGGCCAGCGCGTCGGCGGGCGCGATCACCTTCTCACCGAAGCCCCCGTCGTAGGCCCACCCCGGGACCTTCAGGTTCGCGCACACGATGAAGTCGCCCCGCCGGCACGGCTCGCAGTGCCCGCAGCTGCCGCCGAACCAGCCGACCGCCACCCGGTCACCGACCTTCCAGCCCCGTGACCACACGTCATGACCCAGCTCCTCGATGTGCCCGGCTATCTCGTGCCCAGGCACCTCGGGGAACGACACGCCAGGCAGTGCGCCGCTCACGAAGAGGGCGTCGCTGTGGCAGACCCCGCACGCCTCCACGGCGATCCGCACCTGGCCGGGCCCGGGCTGCGGCACCTCTCGCTCGACCAGCTCGAACGTGCCGTTCGGGGCGGTCACCTGCGCGACTCGATACGTACTCATCTGGCTCTCCTGCGTCTGCCGGTGTTGTCTCCAGGGCTCCGGAGCACGGGTACGACGCCCCCGCACCAGCAGACCAGCTCCGGGCCGATCTCGCGCGCCGAGCCGCACACCCGCACGCTGACCTGCGCCGACGGACTTCGCCGGGCACCCCTGTCACGCGGTGGCAGGGCGCCAGCCCGCCGGCCGGAGCATCCCCAGCAGCAGCCGCACCAACTCGTCCACCACCTCGTCCAGCGTGGCGTCCACCCAGCCGGCGCTCCAGTCGTGCAGCAGGCCGTTGACGCTGCCGACGAAGGCCGTCGCCGCGACCCGGTAGTCACGGGGCGCCGCCTCCGCGCGCGCCACGGCCGCGTCCGCCTCGGCCCGGATGAGGTCGATCCAGCGGGCCCGGCGGGCCAGGCGCTGCTCCTCCAGGCGGGGGCTGACGCCGACGATCTCCACGAAGGTGATCCGGGTACGACGCGGATCGCAGGTGACGTCACGGGCGTAGGCGCGGAAGAGCACGGCTGCACGCTCGGCCAGCGGCAGGCCTTCCGCCGTGGCCAGGGCGTCCAGCACCGCCTGCTCGGCCCAGCCGTTGACCTCCAGGTGCAGCGCGGCGAGGACGTCCTCCAGGGTGCGGAACTCCTCGTAGAACTGGCGGGTGGACAGACCGGCGGCCTGGCTCAGCGCGGCGACGGTCGTGCCGCGGTAGCCGGGTGTGCCGCCGAACAGGTCCAGGGCCGCGTCCAGGAAGCGCCGGCGCCGCTCGGCCTGCCGGTCCTCGGCCGTACGGCCGCCATAGCGGCCCTTCGGCGCCTTGAGCCTGCCCGCCACGCTTTCCCCCTCCGTCGCCCCACCGACTCCCATTCTTGTCGTGCACACATCTTGTCGAGTAGCCCGCCCCGTCCTTACTTTTCAGTAAGTTCACTGTGAATGCGCCCGTGTTCAGATTCCCCCGAGGAAAGAGAGCAGTCATGCCTGCCTCCAGAACCAGGCACCTTTGCTCCGTGGCCGCCGCCCTCGCCCTGACCGTCGCCGGCCCGGCGACCGCCGCCTCCGCCGCGAGCGGCTCCGCCGGCGGCCTGCGCGAGGTGCTGTTCGTCGGCAACAACTGGGACGGCACCGCCGATGTCGTCAAGTCCTCCGGCGACTTCGCGAAGGTCGGCCGGATCAACATCGTCCCCGACAAGGCGCAGCGGCTCGCGGAGATCAACGCCGACCCGATCAAGTGGATCTACTACACGTCCATCCGCAACGAGGTCGGCCAGGGACACGACCAGTACGTGGACGACATGTACTCCACGCCGGACGGGAAGTCCGTGGTCGTCTCCCGGCCCAGCTTCGCCGACGTCGTCTCCATCGACCTGGCCACCGACAAGGTCAACTGGCGCTTCCCGGTGGCCGGTCACCGGGCCGACCACATGGCGGTCTCGCCCGACGGCACCCGGGTCGCGGTCTCGGCGTCGACCGCGAACAAGGTGCAGGTGCTGGACATCAACACCGGTGACGAACTGGGTGAGTTCGACACCGGCGACAAGCCGCACGAGAACTTCTTCACCCAGGGGGGCAAGTACATCTGGAACATGTCCATCGGCGAGGTGACCACCTCCCTCGACGACCCCGCCTGGGACTGGACCAAGGGCGACCGGCACATCACGATCGTCGACGCGAACACGTTCAAGCAGGTCAGGACCATCGACATGCGGCAGCGGCTGGACGCGATCGGGCTGAAGGACTTCTCCGACGCGGTCCGGCCCGCCGCTTTCACACCCGACTGGTCCAAGCTCTACTTCCAGGTGTCGTTCTTCAACGGCTTCCTGGAGTACGACGTGGCCACGGACAAGATCACCCGGGTGAAGACGCTGCCGGGGAACCCGGCGACCAACCCGGACCGCACCACCTGGCTGCTGGATTCGCGCCACCACGGCATCTCGATGAACCCCGAGGGCACCAAGCTGTGCGTCGCCGGGACGATGGACAACTACGCGACCGTGGTCGACCGTGCTTCTTTCGATGTCGGTCCGCTCGTCCCCGCGTCGACGCCGTACTGGGCGACCGTGAGCGGCGACGGCAAGGACTGCATCATCTCCGAGGCCGGCGCCGACCAGATCACGGCCATCGACTTCGCCACCGGCCAGAAGGTGCTGTCCGTGCCGGTCGGCGACCATCCGCAGCGCGTCCGGCTGGGGCATGTCCAGGCCGACTGGACCGGCCCGGGCGGGAGTTGAGCGCCGGCGGCCTCCGGGGGGACCCCACTCTCCCCGGGGGCCGTACGGCTTGGACTCAGAAGGCCCAGAAGACACAGAAGACACAGAAGGCACAGAAGGCACAGAAGGCTGAGCGCTCTCGGAACTCTCAGAAGTGCGCCGTCGCCCACGCGGCCAGCTCGGACCTGGCCGCGTTCAGCAGGTCCGCCGAGGGTGAAGCGGCCCCGTTGGTCACCAGCGCGTAGTGCAGGGCGCCGGAGTCGGTGTCGGTGAGCAGCAGCCGGCGGCTCCCGGTGCCGCCCGGTTCGGGGGCTACGGCGACCGGGGTGGACGTGGTGTAGGCGGGCGGGCCGTAGACCGTGCCCAGGTCGGAGACGACGGTGGTCGCCGCGGTGGGGAAGGACGCCGGCAGGTGCAGTTCGGTGGGTGCGGTGCCGTCGCCGGAGCGCCACACCAGCAGCCCGTACTGGCCGGAGCCCACGAGCTTCGCCACGTCGGGCAGGGAACCCGGCACCGGGTTCCAGGTGAGGGTCGTGGAGCCGTCACGGGAGCGGTCCTCGTAGGTGAAGGCGAGGGCCCTGCCGGCGGTGGCGCTCGGGTAGAGGCGGTCGAGCAGCCGGGCGTCCTGGCGCAGGGTGACGTTCCCGGAGCCGTCCAGGTCCACGGCGGAGAGGTCCTCGTCGTTCCAGGCGTCGCCGGAGGTGAGTACCTTGTCGGGGTTGTCGTTCATCAGCTCGTGGTGCCGGCCGTTGTAGAGGTCCCACTGCCACTGCGTGCCGGAGAGCACCGGTCCTGAGGCGGACGGGTTCGACCACCAACTGGCGCCCGGCAGGCTGGAGTCGAGGGCCTGGTACATGGCCTTCAGGATGGTCGGCGCCTTGTCGGAGACCGCGCCGGACAGCGGGTGGCCGAACTCGCTGACCACGGCAGCAGTGCCGGCCGAGGCGGCGCGGTCGCGGACGGTGACGAAGTCGGCGGCGTACTGGCCGTCGGCGGCCTTGCCCCACATCAGGATGCCGGAGATGGCCTTCTGGTCGTAGAAGTGGGTGTTGAAGACATAGCGCGGGCCCAGGGTGCCCGCGTCCAGCAGGCCGCCCTCCTGTTTCTGGGTGGAGATATTGGCGTTCCAGAAGAGGTTGGGCTCCACGAAGGCGGGCTTGTCCTGCCAGCCGGCGGCGTCCATGCGGGCGCGGAACTTCGCGTAGAACGGCCAGAGCAGGTCCTTCTCCCAGGTGCGGGAGGTCTGCCCGGAGTCGTAACTGCCCGCGTAGGGCTCGTTGTACGGGTCGAAACCGGCGATCTTCGCGAACTCTTCCCCGCTCAGGTGCTGTTGGAGGTAGGTCATGGCCGCCTGGGCGGTGGCGAGGAAAGCATCCTGGAGGCCGTAGGTGTTGTGCCAGAAGTCGTACTGGGCCTTCTGCACGGCCGCGTTCTGGGTGATGTTCTGACCCCAGAAGAGGCAGATACCGCATGACTCGGCCGGGTAACTCCCGGCGTCGACCGCCCACTTGGGGGCGCCGTCGCCCGTGTACCAGCTGCCGTTGTTGAAGAGGTGGCGGGAGTACAGGTCCTGGTGGAAGTCGGGGAAGACGCGGATGCCCGCGTCCAGGAAGGCGCGCATCTGCTCGGTGACGGCGGCCAGATAGCCGGTGTCCACCTGGCCGCGCACGGGTTCGGCGTGCGCCCAGGAGAGCAGGAAGCGGACCGTGTTCGCGCCGCCGAGGGCGCGCAGCGCGGTCGCCGACTTCCGGGCGTCGGCGACCGAGGCGAAGGGCAGCCCGCCGTTCTCCTCCAGCTTGGTCTCCCCGGAGACGTTGTAGCCGCGCAGGACGATCTCGCGCCCTTGGCCGTCGGTGAAGCGGCCGGCCTGCACAATGAGCGGGGCGCCGTCGAACCAGAGGGAATCGGAAGGCGAGGCGGGGGTGACGGCGGTGGCGGGCGGGAGGCCCGCCACCGTCAGGAATCCGCTGAGGATGACCAGAACAACCAGCACACGCACCCGGAAATTCGGCATGCCCACAACAATCCGGCGGGCTCCAGAAAGCGTCAATACCACCTGACTCAGAAGTAAGTTGACTCTCAGTCAGCTCAGCCGGTCCGCTCCCCCACCCTGCGCATCACATTCAGCAGGTACTCCTTCCGGTTCAGCGGGTTGTGGTCGGTGCGCGGCCGCTGCGGGACCGTGCCGCGTGTGACCGGCGCGTAGTGGTCGAAGGCGGTCTCCAGTTCCCCCTCGCCTCGGGTGAGCCCGGGCAGCCGCTGTTCCAGCTCGTGCACCCGCGCGGCCGGCACCGTGCCCTCCAGCACACAGGCCGCGCCGAGTGCGCCGGTGGTCTCCGGTACGGCGCCCAGCCGGGCGAGCACCGGGAGCAGCGCGCCGAGGGTGTCCGCCGGGCCCTCCAGGCGGAAGCGGTGCAGGGGCTCGTGCACGAGAGTGCCGGCCCGGCGCAGCGCCTCGGTCAGGACCAGCGGGGTCAGGCCCCGGAAGTCGTAGCCGGTGCTCGACATGCTCTTGTCGAAGCCCTGATGGGCGTGGCTCTGCCGGGGCGAGTAGCCGGAGTGGGTCATGGTGACCGCGCAGTCGGGGACCTGCCAGCCGTGCAGTCCCTGGCCGAGCGTCTCGCGGACGGTGTCCTCCACGGCCTTGAAGAAGGCGTACGGCATCGAGCCCAGCTCCACCTCCAGCCGGAACTCGACGCCCGAGCCGGGCGGGGCGGGTTCGACGCGCAGGCCGACGGTGGCCAGAAAGGGGTTCGGCTCCTTCTTGTTGAACTCCACCGCGTGCCCGGTGCCGACCGGCCGCTCGATGCACAGGGTCGTCGTCTCGCGGAAGGCGACGTCCAGGCCGTACTCCTCGGCGAGTGTCGCCTGGACGACCTCCTTCTGCACCTCGCCGTAGAGGGACACCGAGGTCTCCCCGCGCGGCTCGTCGTGCCGGACACCGATGAGCGGGTCCTGCTCGGCGAGCTGGGTGAGCGCGAGGTGCAGCGAGCGCCGGTCCGTGCCGGGGCCGGGGACGACGACGGTCTCCAGGGTGGGCGGCGCGAAGTGATGCCCGTACGCCGCCGCGGGCCGCCCGAGCGCATCCCCGATCCGGATCCCCCCGAGCCCCCACACCTTGACGATCCGCCCGGCCGCGGCATTGTCCCGCCGCACGTCGGTGGCGCCCTCGAACACACTGAGCCCGGTGACCCGCCCCTCCGGGCGACACCGTCCACCGACACCGCCCGACGGACCGTCGGCACCGGGGCCCTCCGGGCGAGCACCGAGGACCTGCCCCTCCCCACGGCCATCGGCAGCAGGCGCCGCGGCACGGCCGTTGCGTGCGGGGCCCCGCGCCGGGTCGTCGGCGCCCCGTCCCTGCGTCCGACCGCCCCCATGACCGTCGGTCACCGAGCCCGCCCCCCGGACCTCGGACCCCTGGCCTTCCGCACGGCCCTCGGCCTCGGCACCCTCCCCGCCGCCGACCCCGAACGGCACCCGGTCGCGCACCCGCAGCGTTCCGGAGAAGATCCGGGCATAGGCCACCTTCTCCCCCGCCGGGCCGCGTTCGACCTTGAAGACCGTGGCCGACAGCGGGGCGGCCGGGTCGCCGTCGGCGGTGGGGAGCAGCCGTTCGATCCCTGTGATCAGGTCGGGCACGCCCGCTCCGGTGAGGGCGGAGCCGAAGTACACGGGATGGACCAGCGCGCGCCGGGTCTGGGTGGCCAGGGCGGCGTGCAGCCGGGTGTCTCCGACACCGCCGTCGAGGTACGCGGCGATCAGGTCGTCGTCATGGTCGGCGAGCACGTCCAGCGCGGCCGGGGCGAGGCCGGGCACGAAACCGGCGGCCCGCGTGCCGAGTGCGGTGGGGCACCCCATGGGGGCGAGCGGTACGGCCAGCCTGCGGGTCATCTGGTCCAGCACGGCGGAGCCGTTCGCGCCGCGTCGGTCGATCTTGTTGACGAAGATCAGGGTGGGGATGCGCAGCCGGCGCAGGGTGCGCATCAGCACGCGCGTCTGTGCCTGGACGCCCTCGACGGCCGAGACCACCAGCACGGCGCCGTCGAGCACGCCGAGCACCCGCTCGACCTCGGCGATGAAGTCGGGGTGACCGGGGGTGTCGATGAGGTTGACGGTGACGCCGGCGAGCGGGAATGACACGACGGCGGACTTGATGGTGATGCCGCGCCGCCGCTCCAGCGCGAGCGTGTCGGTGGTGGTGCTGCCGGCGTCGACGCTGCCGACCTCGTCGATCACTCCGACGGTGTGCAGCAGCCGTTCGGTCAGGCTGGTCTTACCGGCGTCGACATGGGCGAGAATTCCGAGATTGAGCAGATGCACTGAGCGTGATGTCCTTCGGCACGGGGTGGATTCCTTCCTGGGCGGACATGCACGCAGCGCGCATCGCTGGTCCTCTCTGTGTGACGGCGGCCACCGCGCAGTGCAGCAGACAGCGGCGGCGAGCGGCAATGGATTAACGCTCAACAAAACCCCTCGCACAGCGCTCGCCGCGACCAGAGCACGGTCGTAGGGTGACGTACATCACGCCACATGACGTATTTCGGCACCTTTGATGGCTGACTTCCCTCTCCCGCATGGTCTGGAGGGCCTATGACCCGCATCTCGGTGAATGTGGACGGCACGACATACGAGGACGACGTGGAACCCCGTCTTCTCCTGGCCCACTACCTCCGCGACCGCCTCGGCCTCACCGGCACCCCCATCGGCTGCGACACCTCCAACTGCGGGACGTGCACGGTCGACCTGGACGGGGTGACCGTGAAGAGCTGCTCGGTGCTCGCCGTCCAGGCGGACGGGTGCGCGGTGACGACGGTCCAGGGGCTCGCGCGGGACGGCGAGTGGACGGCGCTGCAGCGCGCGTTCCACGAGCAGCACGGCCTGCAGTGCGGCTACTGCACCCCCGGCATGATCATGGCGGCCCGGGATCTGCTCCGCGAGAACCCGCACCCCGGCCCGGACGAGGTCCGGCAGGCCCTGGAGGGCAACCTCTGCCGCTGCACCGGCTACCAGAACATCGTCCGCGCGGTGCTCGCCGCGTCCGGACAGCACGACACCTCCGGTCACCAGGTCGGCGAGGAGGTCCCGGCATGACCGACCAGGCCGTCGCACCCGAGGTCGGGCGGCGCCGGCTGCGCAAGGAGGACGCCCGGCTGATCACCGGCCAGACCAACTGGACCGACAACATCCAGGTGGCCGGGCTGCTGCACCTGGCGGTCCTGCGCAGTCCGATGGCGCACGCCCGCATCACCCGCGTCGACGTCTCCCCCGCCCTCGAACGCCCCGGTGTCATCGCGGCGTTCAGCGGCGCCGACCTGGCCGAGGGGCTGGGTTCGCTGCCCTGCGCCTGGCCGGTGACCGAGGACATCGTGCTGCCCGAGCATCCGCCGATCGCCGTGGACGAGGTGCGCTACGCGGGCGACCCGGTGGCGGTCGTGGTGGCCCGCGACCGGTACGCGGCCGCCGACGCCCTGGAGGCGATCGAGGTCGACTACGACCCGCTGCCCCCGGTCCTCGATCTGGAGACCGCGCTGGCGCCGGACGCCCCGCTGGTCCACGCCGGCAAGGGCACCAACCGCTGCTACACCTGGCCGCTCTCCACCGGCGAGAGCTTCGAGGCGGTGCGGGACCGCGCCGAGGTGATACTGAAGCGCCGCTACCACCAGCAGCGCCTGATCCCCAACGCGATGGAGCCCCGCGCGGTCGTCGTCACCCCGCTCGCCGCCTCCGGCGAGTACACGGTCTACTCGGCGACCCAGATCCCGCACATCCTGCGCATCATGCTCGCGGGGGTCACCGGCATCCCCGAGCACAAGCTGCGCGTGATCGCCCCGGACGTGGGCGGTGGCTTCGGCTCCAAGCTGCAGGTGTACGGCGAGGAGGCCCTCGCCCTCACGGTCGCCCGCAGGCTCGGCCGGCCGGTGAAGTGGACCGAGTCCCGCTCCGAGGGCGCGCTCGCCACCCACCACGGCCGCGGCATGATCCAGGACGTCGAGATCGCCGCCACCCGCGAGGGCCGGCTGCTCGGCCTCAAGGTCGACCTCCTCGCCGACATGGGCGCCTACCTGATGCTCGTCACGCCGGGCATCCCCATCCTGGGCGCCTTCATGTACCCGGCGATCTACAAGATGGACGCCTACGAATTCCATTGCACCGGAGTCTTCACCACCCGCACACCAACCGACGCCTACCGCGGCGCCGGACGCCCCGAGGCGACCTTCGCCATCGAGCGGATCATGGACGAGCTGGCGGGCGAACTGGGCCTGGATCCGGTCGAGTTGCGGCGCCGCAACTGGATCCGGCACGAGGAGTTCCCGTACACCACGATCGCCGGACTGACCTACGACAGCGGCGACTACGAGGCGGCGACCGACAAGGCCCTCGCCCTGTTCGGCTACGACGACCTGCGCGCCGAGCAGCGGGAGCGGGCCAAGCGCGGTGACCCCGTACGGCTCGGCATCGGCGTGTCGACGTACACCGAGATGTGCGGGCTCGCACCGAGCAGGGTGCTGCGCGACCTGCGGTACTCGGCCGGCGGCTGGGAGGCGGCGAGCATCCGTATGCTGCCCACCGGCAAGGTCGAAGTCGTCACCGGCACCAGTCCGCACGGCCAGGGCCACGAGACCTGCTGGAGCCAGATCGCGGCGGACGTGCTCGGCGTGCCCTTCGAGGACGTCGAGGTGGTGCACGGCGACACCCGGGCGGCCCCGCAGGGCATGGACACCTACGGCTCGCGGTCGCTGGCCGTCGGCGGCGAGGCCGTGCACCGGGCCGCGCGGACGGTCGTCGAGAAGGCCCGGAAGGTCGCCGCGCACCTGCTGGAGGCGAGCGAGCAGGACCTGGAGTTCAGCGGCGGCGTGTTCTCCGTGAAGGGCTCTCCGGAAGCCCGCAAGACCATCCAGGAGATCGCCTTCGAGACGTTCACCAACCACGACCTGCCCGACGGCGTCGAGCCCACCATCAACGCCGAGCACGTCGTGGACCCGGAGAACTTCTCCTACCCGCACGGCACCCACCTGTGCGCGGTCGAGGTCGACACCGAGACCGGGCACACCCGCATCAGGTCGTACGTCTGCGTCGACGACGTCGGCCGGGCCGTCAACCCGATGATCGTCGAGGGTCAGGTGCACGGCGGACTCGCGCAGGGCATCGCCCAGGCGCTGTACGAGGAGGCCGTGTACGACGATGACGGCAACCTCGTCACCGGCACCCTGGCCGACTACCTCGTGCCGTCGGCGGCCGACCTGCCGGACTTCGTGACCGACCGGACCGAGACCCCGGCGGCCTCGAACGCGCTGGGTGCCAAGGGCGTGGGCGAGGCGGGGACGATCGCGTCGACACCCGCCGTGGTCAACGCCGTCGTGGACGCCCTCAGGCCGCTCGGCGTGCACGACGTGCGGATGCCCTGCACACCCGAACGCGTGTGGCGAGCGGTGAAGGAGGCGTCGGCATGATTCCCCCGGCATTCGAGTACGCCCGTCCGCAGAGCGTGGACGAGGCGGTGCGCGTGCTCGCCGACGCCGGCGACGAGGCGAAGGTGCTGGCCGGGGGGCAGAGCCTGCTGCCGCTGCTCAGGCTGCGACTGGCCTTCCCGGAACTGGTGGTCGACGTGGGCCGGATCCCGGAGCTGCGCGGGGTCCGCGAGGACGGCGACACGCTCGTCATCGGCGCGCTGACCACGCACCACGACGTGATCCGCGACCCGCTGGTGCGCCGGCACGCCGGTCTGCTGGCCGAGGCCACGGCGACGGTCGCCGATCCCGCCGTACGGCACCGGGGCACCCTCGGCGGATCGCTGGCGCACGCCGATCCGGCCGGGGACCTGCCCGCGGTGGTGCTGGCCCTGGACGCCGGACTCGTCGCCGCCGGACCGAACGGCCGCCGCACGATCCCGGCCCGGGAGTTCTTCGTCGACTACCTCCAGTCGGCGCTCGCACCCGACGAACTCCTCGTGGAGGTGCGGGTACCCAAGACCGACGGCTGGGGCTTCCGCTACGAGAAGTTCCACCGGGTCGCCCAGGCCTGGGCGATCGTCGGTGTCGCGGCGCTGGTCCGGCGCGACGACGGGCACATCGCCGAGGCGCGCATCGGGCTGACCAACATGGGCTCGACCCCGCTGCGGGCCTCGGCAGCCGAGGCAGCGCTGACCGGGGTCGGCGCCTCGGACGCCGTGGCCCGGGCCGCCGAGACCGCGGCCGAGGGCACCCGGCCGACGCGGGACGTGTCCGCCTCGCCGGAGTACCGGGAACACCTCGCGCGGGTCCTGACCCGGCGGGCGGTGCTGGCCGCGACCGGAATGGGGTGAGCGCCGATCATCACGATGGACGACCCGGAGCAGGTGCGGGCCCGCCTGGAGGAGACGGGGTACCTCGTCGACGAGGGGCTGGCCGTCACCTGCTTCCTGGCCCTGAGGCTGCACCGGCCGCTGTTCTGCGAGGGCGACGCGGGCGTGGGCAAGACCGCGCTCGCCTCCGCCCTCGCCGACGCGCTCGGCGCGCCGCTGATCCGGCTGCAGTGCCACGAGGGCATCGACGCCGCACAGGCCTTGTACGACTGGGACTTCCCTCGCCAGCTGCTGCATCTGCGCGCCGCCGAGGCGGCCGGGGTCACGGACGCGGACCGCCTGGAGAGCGAGCTGTACGACCGCCGCTTCCTCATCGCCCGGCCACTGCTGCAAGCCCTTCAGACACAGCCGGCGGTGCTGCTGGTCGACGAGATCGACCGGGCCGACGACGAGTTCGAGGCGTTCCTGCTGGAGCTGCTGTCCGAGTACTCCGTCACGATCCCGGAGCTGGGCACGCTGCGCGCCGAAGACCCGCCGGTCGTCGTCCTGACCTCGAACCGGACCCGGGAGGTGCACGACGCGCTGAAACGGCGCTGCCTCTACCACTGGTTCGACCATCCCTCCTTCGCGCGTGAACTGGCCATCGTGCGGCGCCGGTTGCCCGAGGTGTCGGCACGGCTGGCGGAGCAGGTGACGGCGCTGGTGCAGGCGCTGCGCGGCGCCGACCTGCTCAAACCGCCCGGTGTCGCCGAGACCCTGGACTGGGCCGAGGCCCTGGACGCGCTGGGCGCGAGCGAGGTGGACGCGGAGCTGGCGGTGGCGACGCTGGGCTCGGTCCTGAAGTACCGGGAGGACACGGACCGGGCCCGGGGGCTCGATCTCGCAGCGGTCCTCGCGGCCCGGGGCGGGTGAGGGCGGTGAGCGGGGCCGGAAGCAAGGCCGGGAGCAGGTCCGGGAGTGAGGCCGGGAGCGGCGCGAACCCTCCGCCGGAACCGGATGCCGCACGACTCGGGACCGGCAGTGAACGGGTGGGGACGGAGGCCGGAGCGCTGGGGGCGGATGCCGAGCGGGTGGGGGCGGGGGCCGGAGCGCTGGGGACGGATGTCGAGCGGGTGGGGGCGGAGGCCGGAGCGCTGGGGACGGATGCCGAGGCCGAGCGGCTCGGGGCGGATTCCGAACGGCTGGGGGAGGATGGCGAACGGCTCGGGACGGATGGCGAACGGCCGGGGGCTAGCGCCGAAGGGCCCGGGACGAACGCCGAACGGCTCGGGGCGGATCCCGAAAGGCTCGGGAGGGACGCCGAACGGCTCGGGGCGGATCCCGAAAGGCTCGGGACGGACGCTGAGCGGCTCGGGGCGGATCCCGAAAGGCCGGGGACGGATGGTGAACGGCCGGGGACTGACGCCGAAGGACCCGGGACGAACGCCGAACGGCTCAGGGCGGATACCGAACGGCCGGAAACGGATGGCGAACGGCCCGGGGCTGACGCCGTGCAGCTCGGGGCGGATGCGGTGCTGCTCGGTTTCGTGCGGGCGCTGCGGGCGGCGGGGGTCGATGCGAGCACCGAGCGGCTGTATGCGTTCCTGCGTGCCGTGGCCGCCCTGCGTCCGGAGGTGCGTGCGGACGTGTACGGGGCGGGGCGGGCGACGTTGTGCGGCGGGCACGACGATCTGGAGCGGTACGAGCGGGTGTTCGCCGCGTACTTCGGGCCCTCCCCCGAGGAGACCGCCCGCCCGGTGCGTGCCGCTCCCCCACCTCGGCTGCGGCTCGTCGCGCGGGAGGCGCCCGTGGGAGGGAGCACACCCGGCGAGGGCGAGCCGCCCGGACCGCCCGTCGCCGCGCTCGCCAGCTCGGCCGAGGTGCTGCGGCACCGCGACTTCGCCGCACTCGACACCGCCGAGCGGGCCCAACTGCACTCTCTG
>NZ_CM002285.1:892573-893571 GCF_000497445.1 Streptomyces roseochromogenus subsp. oscitans DS 12.976
GCGTACCGTAAGGGAGTTGCTGCGGCGGGGCGGGGAACCGGCCCGACTGCGCCGGCACGCCCGAGTGGAGCGGCCCCGCCGGGTGGTGCTGCTCGTCGATGTGAGCGGCTCGATGGCGCCGTACGCCGACGCGCTGCTGCGGTTCGCGCACGCGGCGGTACGCGCGGGCCGTACGGAAGTGTTCACCATCGGCACCCGGCTGACCCGGGTCACCCGCGAACTCTCGCACCGCGACCCGGACTTGGCGATGGCGGCCGTCGCGGCGGCCGTGCCGGACTGGCGCGGCGGCACCCGGCTCGGCGAGCTGGTGCGCGAGTTCCTGAACCGCTGGGGGCAGCGTGGGATGGCCCGCGGGGCGATCGTCGTGCTGCTCTCGGACGGCTGGGAGCGCGGCGATCCGGACCTGCTCGGACAGCAGATGCGCCGGCTGCACGCCCTGGCCCACCAGGTGGTCTGGGCGAACCCGCGCAAGGCCCGCCCCGGTTACGCGCCGCTGGCCGCAGGAATGGCGGCGGCGCTGCCCAGCGTGGACGCCTTCGTCGAGGGGCACAGCCTGGCCGCGCTGGAGCGGCTGGCGGCAGTGGTGCGCGGTGCAGCGGCCCCGGAGGCCGGTGTGGCCCGGGTGAGAGGAGCGGATCGTGCGTGAGATTCTGCCGGCGCTGGCCCGCTGGCACGCGGCCGGGACCCCGTTCGGTCTGGCCACGGTCGTCGCGGTCAGCCGCAGCGCGCCGCGCGGCCCGGGTGCCGCGATGGCGGTGGGCCCTGACGACGAGGTCGTGGGCAGCGTGTCCGGGGGCTGTGTGGAAGGCGCGGTGTTCGAACTCGCCCAGGAGGTCGTGGCGAGCGGCGAGCCGCGCCTGGAAACCTTCGGGTACAGCGACGAGGACGCGTTCGCGGTCGGCCTCACCTGCGGCGGCGAGATCACCCTGCTGGTACGGCCGGTGACCGCCGCGTCGGACCCGGCGTTCGGCGCGGTCGCCGCGTCGGTCGCCGCGGGT
>NZ_CM002285.1:893671-905352 GCF_000497445.1 Streptomyces roseochromogenus subsp. oscitans DS 12.976
CTGGTCTTCGGCGCGATCGACTACGCGGCGGCCGTGGCCCGTATCGGTGACTTCCTCGGCTACCGGGTGACCGTGTGCGACGCCCGCCCGGTGTTCGCCACGCCCAAACGCTTCCCGGCGGGCGCCGAGGTCGTGGTCGAGTGGCCGCACCGCTATCTCGCCGGTACGGAAACCGACGACCGCACGGTGATCTGCGTCCTCACCCACGATCCGAAGTTCGACGTGCCGCTGCTGGAGGAGGCACTGCGCCGCCCGGCCGCCTACATCGGGGCGATGGGCAGCCGGCACACCCACGAGGAGCGCCGCGCAAGGCTCCTCGATGCCGGCCTGACCGAGGCCGAACTGTCCCGGCTGCGCTCGCCGCTAGGGCTCGACCTCGGGGCCCGTACGCCCGAGGAGGTGGCCGTCTCCGTCGCCGCCGAGATCGTCGCCCTGCGCTGGGGCGGCAGCGGCGCACCGCTGACCACCACCGCCGGAGCCATCCACCCGACCGCGGTCTGACGCGTCCGAAGGGAGCAAGTCATGGAGCTGCACCACGAGTTCACCGTCCCCGTCCCGGTCGACGACGCCTGGCACGCACTCCTCGACATCGAACGGATCGCGCCCTGTCTGCCGGGAGCGGTGGTGGAGGACTACGACGGCACGAAGGTGACCGGCTCGGTGAAGGTCAAGGTCGGCCCGGTCACCGTCGCCTACCGGGGCACGGCGGTCTTCGAGGAGCGGGACGCGGCGGCACACCGCATGGTCCTCGTGGCGGACGGCCGCGAGACCCGGGGTCAGGGCACGGCCAGGGCGACGGTCACCGGCACGCTCAGCGAACGCGACGGCGGTACGGCGGTGTCGGTACGGACCGACCTGACGGTGACCGGCCGCCCGGCTCAGTTCGGGCGGGGCGTGCTGGCGGAGGTGGGCGACCGTCTGGTGGGCCAGTTCGCGAACAGCCTGGCCGAACGGCTGGCCATGCGCCCCGAGCCGGCCGAAGAGGAACCGGCCGCCTACGACGACGAGGAACCCCAGCCGCTGGACCTCCTGCGCACGGCCGGCCTGCCGTTGGCCAAGCGAGCGGTGGCAGCGGCGGCGGTGATCGCCGTACTGGCGGGGGTGACGGCACGACTGCGACGATGCGGGCGAAGGGGGCACACCACTTCACGCCGGTGGCGTACAGCCGGCTCACGGGCGCGGGGCTGTGTCGAGATGCGGCTCCGCCGCGATGGGGGACCTCGGCTGCGCCGCCCGCGAGGTCGACGTCGCCGAGGCCAATGAGAAGCTGTCCCACCGTTCCAGCGCGGCCTCACACCCCGCGCCGCACAGCGTGCCGCTCGCGCCAGGCCCGTTTGCGACAGCGGGGAGAGCAGTACGTTGCCGAGGCAGGACGTTCGACCCCGACCGCCCAGGACGTCCCGAACTCCGGGCAGCTGGCCGTCACGCCGGCCTTCACCGCATCGGTCCTCGCCCGCGCCCGCCGCCAGTGCCGCGAACGGCAGGCAGCCGAACAGAACAGGGCCGTCACCTTGGCCGACGGCATCGGCGGACCACCGCACGCTGGGCACAACCGCGGCGCGCTGCCATCGTCCGTGACCACGACCAGCCGTAGCCGAGGCACCCCGTCCCTGCCCATGCAGCACCGTGCGACCGGCAGCTTCCGAATGTCAGCCGCCGGAATTCGGCGTTCCCGGCCCGATGCCGCAACCGAGGACTCGCCGCCATGGAGACGGTGTCCTATGTGGTGAGGCGGACGAGTCGCTTGTAGCAGCACAGGGCTGCGGCGAGGCCGAGGGCGACATCCGGACCTTCGGAACGTACGTGCCCGGCGCTGACGGGTCGAAGTGGCGTCGCCGGACTCTCGCCCCCTCCACGGGCGGTCCGCCACCCGGTCGGTCAGGAGCGGACGAAGACGGCGGTCAGCTTGTGGGCGGAGTTCATGGTGACGTTGACCTGGCCGCCCAGTGTGTACTGCACCCCGTCGTAGATCCACCCCGCGTGCCGGTAGCCCGCCTGCGGGTACGCGGTGACCGCGACGACAGTGCCCGGCGCATAGGGGCCGTAGACGGCCGGGCGGGCGCTTCCGCCCGCGGTGGAGTCGAGGGTCAGGGGGTAGCGGGTCCTGGCGAAGGTCAGGTTGCGGTAACCGGCCAGGACCGGTGCGGAAAGCCGGGCCATGGCCGCGTTGTTGTTGTTCGCATCGCCCAAGGGCTGGCCGCTGATGGAGTTCTCGGTGTTGGAGTACTGGTTGACGGCCGTGCAGGGCATGCCGCATGCGCTGGGGTACGCCATCAGGGTGTGGAAGTTGTGTCGCGGGGTGACCCATCCGGTTGCGAACGGGGCGTTGAGCAACCGCTGCCAGGAGCCGCCCGGGCCCTGTTGGTTCAGGGTGGTGCGGTCGTGGAAGAGGCCGAGGTTGTGGCCGATCTCGTGGCCGAGGTTGTACCAGTCGGTCATCGAGCGGATGTCGACGACGGAGAACGCGTCGGAGGGGCTGAACCGGCCGCTCGTCGGCAGGCTGCCCTGGCCGCTGGACTGGCCGGGAGCGACACGGTTGACGACGGTGATCAGGTCCGCCCCGTAGCGGTCGCGCAGGCCGGCGGCGTTGGCCCCGAGTTCCGGGTCCCGCGGATCGGAGAGCTTTTTGAACATCGTGGAGGAGGTGTTGTCGCCGCCGTATCCGGTGTCGTAGGTCCCGATGATGTCGATACTCGCCGGTACGCCGCTGTCAGCGAGCGCCTCGTTCATCTTCCGCTCGGACCACCGGATGGTGTCGACGACCTGCTGCACGCCTCCCGCCTGGGTCACGGCCTGCCGGGTGTACCCGGCAATCACGTCGATGACCACGGGGGCTGCGGCTGTGGCCGGGGCCCTGCCCTCGAGGGACTTCCTGAGCCGGGAGGCTGGGGCGGGAGTCATGACGTCGTCGTCGGGTGCATGGGGCTCTCGGTGGCTGGGGTCTTCCTCGGTGATGCGGACCCGGGCGGGCCGTCCCGGCATGGTCTCCATGCGGTAGACCCTCGTCCCGAGGTCCGCGACGGCTTCCAGCGCTGCGTCCGCGCCCGGACCTGCCGTGCACAGGCCGCGCATCGAGAGGACGACACTGTGCTCGGGGGCGCCCTTGACGTGACCGCTCCAGGTGACAGTTCCCTCCTCGCTGTCCAACCCGTCCTCGACCGCCGTGACGCGGACGTCGTCGAAGAAGTCGAAGCTGTGCTCCCGGGGCTGACCGAAGGGAGCGGCACTGCACAGGCCACGGAAGGGCGCGGTGTCAAGGGGGAGGGTGCGCTCGCGCAGCACCTCCTTTCCCGACCCGGCCGGCGAGGGCCCAGCCGCGGCCGGAGGAGCAGCCGAGACACCGGCAGCCGCGGTGAGAGACGAGCCGGCCAGGGCGACGGCCACGCACACCGCGACCAGACGTGCACGGCGGGAAGAACGGGAGGGCCGGGAGGGGCCGAGCGGGCTCATGGAAGGGTGCATGCGGGAGGCATGTCCTAGGGGAACGATTCGGCATTCCCGGCCGAGACCTTCATTCGCCCAAATGGGTGAGCGTGCGATCCGGCCGCGCCTGCGCCGTCAACGGGCCACGCTCGGGGGCCAGGGGGTGCCAAGGGCGGCGGCATCCAGGCGCGGGGCCGTACGGCCTGTGGGTACGGCGGCGGGTGTGCCGGAGCCGGCGATCATCACCGGATGACCGCACGGCCGCGCCCGCTGTCGCTCTCTCGCTGCGGCAGGCGGTGCAGGGTGACCTCGGTCAGCGCCCCGTCGGCGACGGTGGCCGTCAGATAGGTGCAGTGGGGCTGGCGTCGGCGGTCGGTCGGGGAGCCGGGGTTGAGCAGGCGCAGGCCGGTCGGGGCGGTGGTGTCCCAGGGGATGTGGCTGTGGCCGAAGACCAGTACGTCGAGGTCGGGGAATCGGGCGGCGCAGCGGGCCTCGCGGCCCTGGGCGGGTCCGGTCTCGTGCACCACGCCGAAGCGCAGGCCGCCCAGCTCGGCGTACGCCACCTCGGGGAGGCGGGACCGCAGCTGCGGGCCGTCGTTGTTGCCGTAGACCCCGATGAGCCGCCGGCTGCGGCTCTCCAGCAGGTCCAGGGTCGCGGTGTCGACCCAGTCTCCGGCGTGGAACACGACGTCCGCGTACGGGAGTTCGGCCAGCAGCTGCTCCGGGAGCCGCTTGGCGCGCTTCGGCAGGTGAGTGTCGGACACCATCAGCAGGCGCACAGGGCCAACGTAGCCGAGAAGGGCGACACCGACCGCGGCCACCCATCCGCAAATTAATCAGGTAAAACTGAACAGCTTCACCTGGACAGTTTCGGCTGCTGGTCCTACGCTGGCCGCATGGCTGCTGACATCTCCGACTCCGCCGCCCGTGCCGCGCGCGATCTGCGCGTGGTGTTCAGCCGGCTGCGGCGTCGTATCCGCGAGGTCGCGCAGGACACCGACCTCAGCCCGTCGCAGGAGTCGGCGCTCACCCTGGTCGGCAAGCACGGCGCCGCCACGGCCAGCGCGCTCGCCGCCGCCGAGGGCGTACGCCCGCAGTCGATGGCCACCACGCTGGCCGCCCTGGACCATCACGGTCTGATCCGGCGCGCGCCCGATCCGGACGACGGCCGCCGCCAGCTGGTCACGCTGACCGACGCGGGACGGGCCCGGACAGAGGGCAACCGGCAGGTGCGTGAGGAGTGGCTGGCCCGCGCCTTCCAGGACCGCTACACCGAGGAGGAGCGGCAGACCGTGCTCAGGGCGCTGGAGCTGATGGAACGGCTGTCGCAGCCGTGATACCGAGGCTCGCCGCACGCGCCGAGAAAGCCTCCCGCCCCTCCCTCATCGGATTCGACCGCCGGCTGATCCCGCCGATGCTCGTCGGCTCGGTCCTCAATCCGGTCAACTCCTCGATGATCGCCGTGACCCTGGTGCCGATCGGCGTCGCCTTCGGAGCCCCACCCGCCGGGACCGCCTGGCTGGTCGCTGCAGATCGCGGGCTGTGCGCTGCTGCTCCTGGTGCGGTCCGGCAGGCCGCTGTGGCCGGTGCTCGCGATCGGTGCGCTGCTCGGCATCCCGCAGGGTCTCATCGGTCCGGCCACGCAGAACGCCCTGTACCAGCAGGCCGATCCGGAGCGGATCGCCTCCGCGGCCGGGCTGCTGCGGACCTTCATGCACCTCGGCGCGCTCGGCTCGTCCGCCGCCACCGCGGCGTTCCACCCGCACCGCGCCGACACGGCCGGGCTGCACGGCCTGGCCCAGTCCATGCTCGCCGGCTCCGCCCTGTTGCCGGCGACGACCCTGCCCGGCCGTTCCCTCGGCCGGCTCACCCCTCAACGCCCCACCACCCCTGGAAAGGTCCGACCAGCTCATGTCGCTCACCACGCTCGACCCCCGTACCGCCCTCGTCGCGATCGACCTGCAGAACGGCATCACGGCGATGCCGACCCAGCCGTACTCCGGCCCCGAGGTCGTGGCGCGTACGTCCGAACTCGCCGACGCCTTCCGCACCCGGAACCTGCCCGTGGTGCTGGTCCGCGTCTCCTTCGCCGCCGACGGCGGGGACGTCCTGCCGGGCCGCACCGAGCGCCAGGTGCGGGGCCTGGCCTTCCCCGAGGGCTGGGACGTCATCGTCGACGAGCTCTCCGGTCACTCCGGCGACATCCGTGTCACCAAGCACAACTGGAGCGCCTTCCACGGGACCGACCTGGACGTCCAGCTGCGCCGCCGCGGCATCACCCAGATCGTGCTGACCGGCATCGCGACCAGCATCGGCGTGGAGTCCACCGCCCGCGACGCCTACGCCCACGGCTACCACGTCACCCTCGCCACCGACGCGATGGCCGACGCCGACGCCGTGGCCCACACGAACAGTATCGAGCGGATCTTCCCGCGGCTCGGCGAGAGCGGCACGACGGCCGAGGTCCTGGAGCTACTGGCCAAGACGCACGCCGTCTGACCTGCACCGCCTGACCCGGGTCGGCGTTCGGCCACCCCACCGCGCCACAGAGCCAACGGCAAGCGAACAAAGGGGGCTTGGAGCCGGATGCCGGTCAAGGTCAGCGTCAAGCGGACTCCTGGGTGCTGGAGCCCCCGGTCTTCCCGGACGACCGGGGCAGCTTCGAGGAGCAGCCCGGTCAGCTCCTTGTTGCTCAGCTCGGTGCCGCCGCCGATGTTGTAGACCTCGCCGGGGCGGCCCTGCGTGCATGCGAGGTCGATGCCGTGGCAGTGGTCGTCGATGGGCGGCCAGTCGCGAACGTTGCGCCCGTCGCCGGTGAGGGATTCGAGGCCGTAGAAGAGCATGGGACCGATTGACTGAATCTGGCCCTGTCTGTATGACTGGCGCGTTACGGCGGCATGGCTCTGATGTCGGCGGGAATGTGCCGGGTAGCGTCGCACGCGATGACGGAACTATCGGATATGTCGGACATCGAGGATGTCGTCGCACGGTACACGGCGCCCGCCCCGCGTCCCGGCCGGACTCTCCTGCGCCGGCTCTCCACCGCCGACCACAAGGTGATCGGCCGGCTCTACATGGTCACGGCGTTCTGCTTCTTCCTGTTCGCCGGGCTGCTCGCCCTCGGCATGCGCGCGGAACTCGCCCGGCCGGGTCTGCAGTTCCTGAGCCAGCAGGGCTACGACCAGTTCTTCACGATCCACGGCACGATCATGATGCTGCTGTTCGCGACCCCGATGTTCGCCGGGTTCGCCAACGCCGTGATGCCGTTGCAGATCGGCTCGCCGGACCTTGCCTTCCCCCGGCTGAACGCGCTGTCGTACTGGATGTACCTGTTCGGCGGCCTGATGGTGGTCTCCGGCTTTCTGGTGCCGGGCGGGGCGGCGGCCTTCGGCTGGTTCGCCTACGCGCCGCTGAACAGCGCCTACTTCTCCCCCGGCGCGGGCGGCGACCTGTGGGCGATGGGGCTGGTGGTCTCGGGTGTGTCGACGACGCTGACCGCGGTGAACTTCATCGCCACGATCCTGTGCCTGCGCGCGCCGGGCATGACCATGTTCCGGATGCCGATCTTCACCTGGAACGTGCTGTTCACCTCGATCCTGATCCTGCCCGCGTTCCCGGTGT
The DNA here is from genome assembly GCF_000497445.1 of Streptomyces roseochromogenus subsp. oscitans DS 12.976. NCBI lineage: Bacteria > Bacillati > Actinomycetota > Actinomycetes > Kitasatosporales > Streptomycetaceae > Streptomyces > Streptomyces roseochromogenus. The sequence continues at coordinate 900,716 of NZ_CM002285.1, forward strand.
TCGCGGCGGCGCTGCTGGTGCTGGAGGCGGACCGGAAGTTCGGGGCGCACGTCTTCGACGCGGCGAACGGGGGCGCGCTGCTGTGGCAGCACCTGTTCTGGTTCTTCGGGCATCCGGAGGTCTACATCGTGGCGCTGCCGTTCTTCGGGATCGTCTCGGAGATCCTGCCGGTGTTCTCCCGCAAGCCGCTGTTCGGCTATGTGCCGATGATCGGGGCCACGATCGCGATCACCATGCTGTCGGCGGTGGTGTGGGCGCACCACATGTTCGCCACCGGTGCGGTGCTGCTGCCGTTCTTCTCGATCATGTCGTTCCTGATCGCGGTGCCCACCGGTATCAAGTTCTTCGCGTGGATCGGCACGATGGTGCACGGCTCGGTGTCGTTCGAGACGCCGATGCTGTGGTCGCTGGGCTTTCTGGTGTCCTTCCTGCTGGGCGGGCTGAGCGGGGTGCTGATCGCCTCACCGCCGCTGGACTTCCATCTGACCGACACTTACTTCATCGTGGCGCATCTGCACTATGTGCTGTTCGGCACGGTGGTGTTCGCGATGTTCGCCGGGTTCTACTTCTGGTGGCCGAAGTTCACCGGGAAGATGCTGGACGAGCGGCTCGGCAAGCTGCACTTCTGGCTGCTGTTCCCGGCGTTCCAGCTGACCTTCCTGGTGCAGCACTGGCTGGGTGAGGCGGGAATGCCGCGCCGGTACGCGGACTATCTGCCCGCGGACGGCTTCACGTTGCTCAACACCCTGTCGTCGGCGGGCGCGTTCCTGCTGGGCGTCTCCACCCTGCCGTTCCTCTACAACGTGTGGCGCACCGCGGCCAGGGGCGAGCAGGTCACCGTGGACGACCCGTGGGGGTGGGGGCGCGGCCTGGAGTGGGCGACGTCCTGCCCGCCGCCGCGGCACAACTTCCTGGCGCTGCCCCGGGTGCGCTCGGAGTCGCCCGCCTTCGACCTGCACCATCCGGAGATCGTGCGCGGAGCCGAGGCGGAGGGCACCCGGTGAGAACGGAGGCGATGCTGTTCGGCGGGGTCGCGGTGTTCTTCGGCGGGTCGGCGGCGCTGTACGGGGTGTGGTCGGGGGACGAGACGGGCACGGTCGCGCTGGTCGTCGCGTGCGGGATGGCCGCACTGGTCGCGTTCTTCTGTCTGATCCAGTACCGGCGCCGGGGGACGCGGGCCCAGGACCGCGCCGACGCGGAAGTGGCGGACGGGGCCGGGCCGGTGGCGTTCTTCCCCGACGAGAGTCTGTGGCCGATCGTCACCGCGCTGGGTTTCGCGGTGACGGCGACCGGGGTGGTCTTCGGGTTGTGGCTGTTCCTCATCGGTCTGGGTGTTCTGGTGCGCGGGGTGTACGGGATGGTGTTCCAGTACGCGCACCGGTGAGCGGTCTGCGCGGGGCGCCGGGCCGGAACGCCGCGACGGGCACGTGGTCGGTCTCGTAGCCGCCGGTGACGCTCTGCCGGATCTCGCCGGTGGGCACGCCCTCGGCGAGCCGCTCGGTCTCGGCCGCCATGAGGGCCCGGCACAGCCACCGGGTCACCAGGAAGGCGAGGACCGGTGCCGCGATCAGGGCGACGCGCAGTACCCAGGTCAGCGCGTTGACGGAGATGCGGAAGGTCTGGGCGATGACGTCGTTGCCGCCGGCCAGCAGCAGCACGCCGTAGAACACGGTGCCCGCCACGCCGAGCCCGGTGCGTACGGGCCGCTCGCGGGGACGGTCGCACAGGTGCCGCTCCGTCCGCCACTCCCCGGTCAGCCGCTGCTCCACGAACGGATAGGCGTACAGCACGGTGAACAGCAGGCCCGGCAGCACGATCGCCGGGAGCAGGACGTTCCACATGAGGGTGTGGCCCGCGACGTTCGTCTCCCACGGCGGGACCAGCCGCAGCGCGCCCTCCAGGAAGCCGACGTACCAGTCGGGCTGGGAGCCGGTGGAGGCCTGGTCGGGGCGGTAGGGGCCGTATTTCCAGACGGGGTTGACCTGGGCGAGGCCGGAGAGGAGCACCAGCAGGCCGGTGGCGGCGACGGCCAGGCCGCCGGAGGAGGCGGTGAACTGCGGGAAGAAGGGCTTGCCGACGGCGTTGCGCCGGGTGCGGCCCCGGCCGCGCCACTGGGTGTGCTTGAGATGCACCACCAGGATCAGGTGTACGGCGACCAGGGCGATGAGGGCACCGGGGAGCAGCAGGATGTGCACCGGGTACAGGCGGGTGACGATGTCGTGGGCCGGGTACTGGCCGCCGAACACGAAGAAGGCCACGTACGTGCCCACGACCGGGATCGACAGCATGATGCCCTGGGCGATGCGCAGCCCGGTCCCGGAGAGCAGGTCGTCGGGGAGCGAGTAGCCGGCGAAGCCCTCGGCGAGCGAGACCACGAACAGGGTGATCCCGATGGCCCAGTTCAGCTCTCGGGGCCGGCGGAAGGCGCCGGTGAAGAAGATCCGCAGCATGTGCACGCCGATCGCGGCGACGAAGACCAGCGCGGCCCAGTGGTGGGTCTGCCGCAGCAGCAGTCCGCCGCGCACGTCGAAGCTGATGTGCAGGGTGGAGTCGAACGCGGCCGACATACGCACTCCGCGCAGCGGCGCGTAGGGGCCCGCGTACACGACCTCGCGCATCTCCGGCTGGAAGAACAGGGTCAGCCAGACCCCGGTCACGATCAGCACCAGCAGGCTGTACAGGGCGAGTTCGCCGAGCAGGAAGGACCAGTGGTCGGGGAAGGCCTTGCGCAGCAGCGGGCCGCCCTCCAGCACGGGCAGCCGGGCGTCGGCGGCGTGCACGAGCCGCTCGGCGCGGCGGCCGGCCCGGCTCATGCGTCCTCGGGCTCCGCCGCCGCCCGGGCCACCTCGGCCTCGATCTCGGGGCGTGCCCGGCCGGTCTCCTTCGCGTACTCGCTCACCGCGGTCTGCACGTCCCGGGCCAGGTCCCGCCAGGCGCGCAGCGCGGTCTCGTAGGTGCCGGACTGGGCACCGGTCATCCCCCGCTCGGCCGGCGGACCGTACGCGTCCCGCAGCTCCTCGACCGTGGCGTGGGCCGCGTCGGCCGCGCGCTGCTTCTGGACGAGTTCTTGGAAGGTGTGTGCCACGCCTATCGACCCTAGGCACCGCGTTCCGGATATGCCCCTCCAACCTGCCGGAACGCCCCCGTGAACGCACCCGTGTGGCCGTCAGCCGGCACGTACGCGGCCGGCGGCCACCAGGCCGGCTGCCGGAGTCGGGCGCCGGGACCGGACCGCCGCGGGGCCGGCGAGGGCCGTCAGCCATCGGGTACGAGGTCCGCCCACACCTGTTTGCCGCCGCTGACCGGGAGTGTGCCCCAGGCCGCCGACACCGCCTCCACCAGGAGGATGCCCCGGCCGCCGGTGGCCTCCCAGCCGATGCTGGTGGGTTTGACGGGGCTGCGAGGGGAGGCGTCGGCGACGGCCAGTCGCAGGCGGTGGTTGACCAGGCTCATGTCGAGGCGAACCTGGCCGTCGGTGTGCACGAGGGCGTTGGTGACGAGTTCGGAGACCACCAGCAGGGCCGCGTCCATGGTGTCCTGCGAGATGCCCCAGGCGCGCAGGGTGCGCCGGGTGAAGCGGCGGGCGTGCCGTACCGCCTCTGGTACCCGCCACACCGTCCAGCTCTCGCGCAGCGGGCGTACGGCCAGGCCGTCGTAGCGCATCAGCAGCAGGGCCACGTCGTCGCCGCGGTGGGCGCCGGTGAGCAGCGCGTCGGCGACCAGCCCGAGGTGCGCCGGGTCGGCGGCGGCCAGCCGGGCGGCGAGCCGGTCCATGCCGGCGTCGATGTCGGTGCCCGGCGACTCCACCAGGCCGTCGGTGGTCAGCGCGAGCACCGTGCCGGGCAGCAGCCGCAGCGGGGTCATCGGGAACTCGGCCTGGCCGAGCACCCCGAGCGGCGGCCCGCCCTCGGCGCGGACGATCTCGGCCGTGCCGTCGGGGTGGCGCAGCACAGGCTGGAGATGCCCGGCGCGCACGCACCAGGCGGTGCCCTCCTCGATGTCGACGTCGACGTAGGCGCAGGTCGCGAACAGGTCGGTCTCCATCTCCAGCAGCAGCCGGTTGGCGTGCGCCACGACCACGTCGGGCGGGTGGCCCTCGGTGGCGTAGGCGCGCAGCGCGGTGCGCATCTGGCCCATCAGGGTGGCGGCGCCCGCGTTGTGCCCCTGGACGTCGCCGATGACGAGGGCCACGTGATGGTCGGCGAGCGGGATCACGTCGTACCAGTCGCCGCCGACCTCCAGGCCGGCTGTGGTCGGCAGGTACCGGGCGACGGCGACCGCGCCGGGCAGCCGGGGCAGGCGGCGCGGCAGCAGGGTGCGCTGGAGCATGCCGACGAGTTCGTGCTCGGCGTCGAAGGAGTGGGCGCGCAGCAGGGCCTGGCCGGCGAGGCCCGCGCAGGCGGTGAGCAGGGCGCGTTCGTCGGGGCCGAAGTCGTGCGGGCGGTCCCAGCCGATCAGACAGGCGCCGGCCATTTCCTTAGTCGTGCACGGAACCTCGACAGGTGAATCACCGTCACTCACAGCGGTGAACACGGCCAGGCGGCGGAGTAGCCGAGAGCGGTGCCCGGTTCCACCACGGTGGTGGCACGGACGGCCGCGGCGAGGGTGGCCAACAGGCTGCCGTCGGCTTACGCGTC
>NZ_CM002285.1:905377-906683 GCF_000497445.1 Streptomyces roseochromogenus subsp. oscitans DS 12.976
TCGGGTTCGGGCGGGTCGAGGACGGTGACGACGAGACGGTCGTTCTCCAGTTCGGCGAGCGCGATCCGGTCGGCGTGCAGCGGCGTGCGCAGCGCGGCCACGACGGCCTTGCCGACGTCCTTGACGGTGCCCGCGGTGGCGAGGGCGGCGGCCAGGCGCTGCACCCGGGCCACGTCGGTGACGTCGGAGCGCAGGGTGGAGGCGTCGGCTACGGTGCCGACGAGCCGGGCGGCGCGGCCCTCGCCGCCGGGCAGCAGCCGGCCGCGCAGCCGCAGCCACCTGGGCGGTCCCGAGGGCTGCAGGATGCGGAACTCCAGCTCGCGGTCGCCGATGGACATGTGGTCGGCCTCGACGACGGACATCAGCGCGGGCAGGTCCTCGGGCACGCACAGCCCCAGCAGGCTCTCGACCCGGCCGTCGAAGTCGTCCCGGCCGAGCCCGAACAGCCGCAGGATGTCGTCTCCGACCTCGATCCGGCCGCTGTCCATGGCCAGGCTGAAGGCGTCGGGCGCCAGCTCACCGCCGTCACCGGCGGGGGCGGCCGGGACGGGTACGGCGACCGCGCGGGCGATCAGCTTCAGGCAGGCGCGGTCGTCGGTGCCGAAACCCGCGGGGTGCTCGGTGACGGCCAGCAGACAGCCGCCGCCCGCCGCGCCGAGCGGCAAGGCGGCCAGGGAGAAGTCCGCGGTCGGGGTGCGGCGTGCCTCGGGGCAGCCGGCCAGCTCCGCGGGGCCGAGCCAGCACGGGCGTCCGGTGCGGTGGGCCTCGGCCACCGGGGAACCGCCGCCCGCCGGGTAGCCGTCGCGGAGCCCGTACAGGGTGCGTGGCAGGCCCGCCGACTCGGCGAGGCACAGCTGGGACGGGTCGTCGCCGGGCGTGTACACCGCGGCGAAGGCCGCCCCGGCGAACACCAGCGCCTGTTCGAGGACCCGGCGGAGCCGGTCCGGGGTGGCGGGTGCCGTGGTGAGCGTGTCCAGGGCGGCTTCGGCACGCTCCGGCGCCGTTCGCGTTCCGCTGATCGCAGCGCCCTCACTGACCACGTTCGCCATTACAGCGCGTACGGGCGAGCCGCGCAGCCCCTGCGAACGCTCCGGCTGCTCCGGCGCGCCCGCTTTGTTCGAATGCCGCCGAACGCAACTTGACCCATGAGTTCCGCACGGTGTCCTCGTGACAGACGTGACTGTCCGCGACCGCCCGGCTCCTGGGAGTGTCTTCTCCGTTCACACGAGGAGGGGCGTTAGGCGCATGGACAAGCGGTACGAGGTGTACGCGCTCGCCGACGGGCACTTCTACGACTCGCCCGACC
>NZ_CM002285.1:906708-909828 GCF_000497445.1 Streptomyces roseochromogenus subsp. oscitans DS 12.976
GCCGCATCCCCTTCAAGTTCGTGCCGGGCCCGCACCTGCTGCACCTGCGCAACGCCAAGTACGCGGGCCGCGACACCAGCGGCAAGTTCGTCACGCTCTATCCGGCGGACGAGGAGCAGTTGCACCGGACGCTACGTGAACTGGGCGCGCTGCTGGAGGGTTTCGAGGGTCCGTACATCCTCACCGACCTGCGCTGGCACGACGGCCCGCTCTATGTCCGCTACGGCGCTTTCGCCCGCCGGTACGTCGTCGACGAGCGCGGCTCACTGGTCCTCGCGGTCGCCGACGGCGCGGGCAAGCTCGTACCGGACCGGCGCACCCCCTCCTTCCAGGTGCCCGGCTGGGTGACGCTGCCCGCGTTCCTGCGGCCGCATCTGGAGGCCCGCAACACCACGACGGTCGGCGAGCTGCCGTACCGCATCGAGAAGGCGCTGCACTTCTCCAACGGCGGCGGGGTGTACGCCGGCACCGACACCCGGGATGGACGCCGGGTGGTGCTGAAGGAGGCACGGCCGCACGCGGGGCTCGCCGCCGACGGCGCGGACGCCGTGGCCCGGCTGGAGCGGGAGAAGGCGGCGCTGGAACGGGTCGCCGGTACCGGTGTGGTGCCCGAGGTACGGGACTGGTTCACCCTCGGCGAGCACCGGTTCCTGGTCATGGACCACCTGGCGGGCCGTCCGCTCAACTCCTTCTTCGCCCAGCGGCATCCGCTGCTCACGCCCGACCCCGACCCGGCCCGGATCGCCGCGTACACGGCGTGGGCACTGCGGATCCACGCGGCGGTGGAGCGGGCGGTGGCGGCGGTGCACGAGCGCGGGCTGGTCTTCAACGACCTGCATGTCTTCAACATCATGGTGGCCGAGGACGAACAGTCGGTGTTTCTCATCGACTTCGAGGCCGCCGCGCCCGCCGCGCAGAACGCTCGGCAGACCGTCGCCCACCCCGGTTTCTTCGCACCGCCGGACCGCCGCGGCGCGGATGTCGACCGCTATGCGCTGGCCTGTCTGCGGCTCGCCCTGTTCCTGCCGGTGACCACGCTGTTCGTGGTGGACCGGGGCAAGGCGGCGCATCTCGCCGAGGTGATCGCCGAGCAGTTCCCGGACGTACCGCGCGCCTTCCTGGACGAGGCGGTGGCGGAGATCACCCGGGACGCCTCGGGCGGCAGACGCGCCCGGCCGGCCCGGCCGGTGGTACCCGGCGACTGGCCCTACAGCCGGGACTCGATGGTGAAGGCGATCCTCGCCTCCGCCAGCCCGGAACGCGACGACCGGCTCTTCCCTGGTGACATCGCCCAGTTCGCGGACGGCGGCGGCCTCGGCCTCGCGCACGGCGCGGCCGGCGTGCTGTACGCGCTCCAGGCGTCCGGGGCCGGCCGCTACGACAAGGGCGAGCGCTGGCTGCTGGACCGCACCGCACCGCCGCCGCCCGGCACCCCGCTCGGCCTGTACGACGGCTTGGCGGGCGTCGCCCTGGTCCTCGACCAACTCGGCCACCGCCAGCGGGCGTTGGACCTGATCGGCGGCGTCCTGCGGGAGAACTGGCGCGCGCTCGCCTCCGACCTGCACGGCGGACTCGCCGGGCTCGGCCTGGTCCTCGACCGGCTCGCGGACACGACCGGCGAGGCGGCCCTGCGGCAACACGCCGCCGAGGCCGCCGACATCCTCGTACGACGGCTCGCAGAACCGCTCCCGGACACCCCGCGTCGGCGCGCCGGACTGCTGCGCGGCGCGAGCGGGCCCGCGCTGTTCCTCCTCCGCCGGTACGAGCAGACCGGCGACGGCCGCTGCCTGACGGCGGCGGGCGAGGCGCTCCGCCGTGACCTGGACTGCTGTGTCATCCAGCAGGCGGGCGGCGGCCTGGAGGTGGACGAGGGCTGGCGGACGCTGCCGTACCTCGGCGACGGCAGCGCGGGGATCGGGCTCGTCCTCGACGACTATCTGGCACACCGGGACAGCGACTCTCTTGCCCAGCAGGACAGCAACTCTCCTGCGTGTCGGGACAGTAGCTCCCTTGCGGACCGGGACAGCGACTCGCCGGAGCGAGCGGACAGCGTGGCGTTCGAGCGCGCCCGGGGCGGCATCCTGACCGCCGCCACCTCCCGTTTCTACGCCCAGCCCGGGCTCTTCCAGGGCCGCGCCGGATTGATCCTGCACCTCGCCCGCTCCTCCGCCCCGGGCGCCACGCCGGAGCGGCTGGAGCAGCAGATCGCGGGGCTCCGCTGGTTCGCGATGGGCTACCAGGGCCAACTGGCCTTCCCCGGGCACCAGATGATGCGGCTCTCCATGGACCTCGCCACCGGCACGGCAGGATGCCTGCTCGCGCTCGCCGCGGCCCGCGACGGCGCCCGCACCGCACACCTGCCCTTCCTTCCGCCACCACCGGCGGCCCACACCCGCGGCTCCGCGACCTGACGGAGTCGTGACACCACCCCGTCCCCAGATCAAGGGAAAGGACAATGACCATGGCACTTCTCGACCTGCAGACCCTCGAGTCCGAGACGGACGCCCACGACGGCGCGAGCACGGTGAGCCTGCTCTCCTGTGTCTCCGCGGCGAGCATTCTGCTCTGTCTCTGACCGGGCCGGTCAGTCCACGGCTCCGGACGGCAGCCTCCCGCGGGGACGGGCCGTCCGGAGCCTCCGGCTGACAGGGGAACCAGAGCGCGTACGCGAGGGGGCGGCCTTCCCGGCCCCCGCTTCGCTGCCCCCGCCTTCCCGGCCCCCGCCTCTCCCTGGCCCCCGCCTCCCTGGCCCTCCCGTTCCCGTCCGACCGAGCGAGGCACCGCCGATGAACTCCCGCCCCGACAGCGCCACTTCGGCCTCCGGCCGTGCCCTGTCGCGCGCGGTGCTGCGTCAGGGCGGCGCTCGCTGTGCCGCCCTGTGCGCCGTGAGTACCACCGCCACGGCGACCGGCCTCCTCCTGCCCGCCCTGCTCGGCCACACCCTGGACCTGCTCCTGGCTCACGCCCCCGCCGCCCGCTGGATCGGCGCCTGTGCCGGCCTCGTCCTGCTGCTGGCCCTGCTGGACGGCTGCGCGGGCGTGCTCACCGGTACCTGTGACGCCCAGGCCACCGCATGGCTGCGCCGGCGCCTCACCGGGCACGTCCTGGCGCTGGGCCCAC